>DAISXI010000049.1:0-13524 GCA_036825935.1 Hydrogenophaga sp. | reverse complement strand
ATGCCCGACTTCGACATCGACTTTTGCCAGACCAACCGCGACCGCGTGATTGACTACGTCAAAAACAAATACGGCCGCACCGCGGTCAGCCAGATCGCCACTTTCGGCACCATGGCCGCGCGCGCCGCCATCCGCGACGTGGGCCGCGTGCTCGACCTGTCCTACACCTTCTGCGACGGCATCTCCAAACTCATCCCCAACAAACCAGGCATGAGCGTCACGCTGCAATACCCGCCCAGCCCGAAAGTCGAGGGCGACAAAAACAACTACGCCATCGAGATGGAACCCATCTTGGCGCAGCGCATCGAGCAAGAAGAGGACGTGAAGACCCTCATCGAACTAGCGCAAAAGCTCGAAGGCATGACGCGCAACGTCGGCATGCACGCCGGTGGCGTGTTGATCGCACCGGGCAAGCTCACCGACTTCTGCCCGCTCTACATGCAGCCCGGTAGCGACTCGGCCGTGAGCCAGTACGACAAAGACGACGTCGAAGCCATCGGCTTGGTCAAGTTCGACTTCTTGGGCCTGGCCACGCTCACGATTCTTGAGATCGCGCGCGAATTCATCGTGCAGCGCCATGCAGGCCAAGCCGATTTCAACTTCGACAACATCCCGTTGGACGACCCCAAGGTCTACGCGCTGTTCTCGCGCGGCCAAACGGAGTCGGTGTTCCAGTTTGAAAGCCGCGGCATGCAGGGCATGCTTAAAGATGCCAAGCCCAGCCGCTTGGAAGACCTGATCGCCTTGAACGCCTTGTACCGCCCGGGCCCCATGGACCTGATCCCCACCTTCGTGGCGCGCAAACACGGTCGCGAGCCTGTCTTGTACCCCCACCCGCTGGTGGAGTCGGTTTTGTCGGAAACCTACGGCATCATGGTCTACCAAGAGCAGGTGATGCAGACCGCGCAGGTCCTGGGCGGCTACTCGCTCGGCGGCGCCGACATGCTGCGCCGCGCCATGGGCAAGAAGAAGGCCGAAGAAATGGCCGAACACCGCGCCATCTTCCGAGCTGGTGCGGCCAAAAACGGCATCAACGAAGAAAAGGCCGATGAGGTCTTTGACTTGATGGAGAAGTTCGCTGGCTATGGTTTCAACAAGTCGCACGCCGCCGCCTACTCGCTCTTGGCCTACCACACAGGCTGGCTCAAGGTGCACTACACGGCCGAGTTCTTCTGCGCCAACATGTCCGTGGAGATGGACGACACCGACAAGCTCAAGGTCTTGCACGAAGACGCCATCAAAATGGGCCTCACCTTCGAGCCGCCGGACGTCAACCGCGGCTCGCACCGCTTCGAGCCCATCACCGACCGGTCTATCCGCTACGGTTTGGGCGCGATCAAAGGCTCCGGCCAACAGGCCATCGACGCCATCGTCGCCGCCCGCGAAGGGCGCGGCGATGGCCCCAACGGCGCTGAAGTCGGCCCCTTCAAGAGCTTGTTCGACTTCTGCCGCCGCGTCGACCGCCAGCGCCTGAACAAGCGCACGGTCGAGGCCCTCATCAAAGCCGGTGGCTTTGACTCGATTCACCTCAACCGCGCCGAACTCCTGGTCTCGGTCGAGCGCGCCTTTGAATACGCCAGCGCCTGCGCGGCCAACGCCGACCAAGGCGGTCTGTTCGACGCCATGGGCGATGACGACCACGGCTCCAGCACCCAAGAGCCCGACCTCGTGGCCACCCTGCCGTGGGGCGTCAAAGAACGCCTGACGCACGAAAAAACGGCCATGGGTTTTTACTTCTCAGGCCACCTGTTCGACGAAGTCGAACGCGAAATCCGCCGCATCGCCAAAACCCCGCTGGAGGCCGTCAAAGAAAGCCGCGACCCGGTCATCCTGGCCGGCATCGTCACCGACATGCGTGTCATCAACGGCCAACGCGGCAAGCTTGCGCTCTTCAAGCTCGACGACAAAACCGCTGTGCTCGAAGTCAGCGCCGACGAAGCGCTCATGAACCAGCACCGCAACACGCTCAAAGACGACGAGCTGGTGATCGTGCAAGCCGTGGCCCAGCCAGATCGATTCTCGGGTGGCCTGCGCTTGAAAATCCAACAGGTCTGGGACTTGGCTGCCGCACGTTGCCGCTTCGGCAAATACCTGCGCGTGACGGTCAACGGCACCAACCCCAACATCGCCCAACTCGTGCGCGAATTTCCCCCGCGCCGCGAACACACCGAGCAAGGCGAACTCGTGCGCGGCATGCCCGTGCGCCTGCGCCTGCAACGCCACGGCGCGCAATGTGATGTGGCCTTGGACGACCGTGCTTTGTTCTTCCCCACCGATGCGGCCTTGGCCAGCTGGATGGCCCAAGCCCACGGCCGTCAAGCCGAAATCGTCTTTGACTGACCCTTGTCGTGAAGCGTCAGTCTTGTGGGCGCAGACCAATGATGAGCGCAGAGGGCACGCGGCCATCGGTGTCGCGGGGCAGGGTGCCGGTGCGGTCGATGGCGCGCAGCACCGCCTGATCCCAAGCGGCGTTGCCACTGCTCTTGACCAAGCGGCGGGAGAGAATTTTGCCGTCGGCATCGGCGCGCACCTCGACCTCGGCCCGGGGGTTGCCCACCACGGGGTCGGCCAACACCACATTGGGTTTGATGCGCGCAGCCACACGCCCGGCGTAGCTGGCCGATGGCCCGCTGTCGGCTGCCGCGTTGCCCGCTGAGTTGCCGCTGCCACCGGCTTGGCCCAGCATGCGGTCAATTTGATCTTTGCGCTGCGCTTCGCGGCGCTTGGCGTCAGCTTCGGCCTCGGCTTTAGCGGCTTTCTCGGCCTTCTCTTTGGCCGCTTTTTCCTTGGTGGCTTTTTCTTTTTCAAGCTTGTCTTTTTTGGCTTTGTCTTCAGCCAGCTTTTTCTTGGCTTGCAGGTCTTTTGCGGCCTTGTCTTTAGCGGCTTTGTCCTTGGCCGCTTGCTCTTTGGCCTTTCGCTCGTCTTGTGCTTTTTTCTGAGCCACGATGTCCGGCTTGGCCGGGCTTGGTGCTTTGGCCGCTGGGGGTGGCGGTGGTGGCGGTGGAGCGGGCTTGGGCTCTGGCTCTGGCTCTGGCTCGGGTTCAGGCGCTTCGGGTTCGGGCTTGGGATCTGTGGGCGCTTCGGTTGGCGGCTCCACCACTGCGGGCGCAGCCACTTGGGGCAAGGCGGACCAGAGTTCGGCGTCGAGCACCGGTTCAGGTGTTTGCTTCCAAGACACGCCCCACGTCAGCGCGACCACGAGCAATGCATGGACCAACAATGCCAGCGCCGTTGGCAAGCCCCAAGAGCCGCCAGGCTCGGGCAGTGGGTAGGGGCTTTGACGGTTCATGCGCAGGCGATGTTCAGGGGGCGATTTGCACGGACAGGCCCACGCGGGCCACGCCAGCGCGTTGCAATCGGTCCATGACGCCAATGACGGTTTCGTATTTCACGGTTTTGTCGGCGCTGATGACCACGGGCACGTTGGCTGCGTTGCCTTGTTGGCCGACATCACCACCGGCTTGCAGCGCTTGCACGCGCTGGGCCACTTGGTCGAGTGTCACGGCGGGTGTGTCGCTTTTGCCGCGGCCTTCGCTCACGCGCACCTGGCTGTCGCCGTCGATGACCACGTGCACAAAGCGCTCGGGCTGTTGAGCGGCTTGGCCTACGCTGGGCAGGTTGATTTGGCTCGGCGAAATCAGGGGCGCCGTGACCATGAAGATGATGAGCAAGACCAACATGACGTCGATGAACGGCACCATGTTGATCTCGTTGATGGTTCGGCGGCCACGGCCGCGGGGTTGAATGCTGGCCATGTTTCAGCGAGCCGCAGGCGCGTTGGTTGGGGCAGAGGCGCCCACGTTGCGCTGCAAGATGTTGGAGAACTCTTCGGTGAAGGTTTCCAATCGATTGGCGATGCGGTCGATGTCGTGCGAAAAGCGGTTGTAGGCCAACACCGCAGGAATGGCAGCGAACAGGCCGATGGCGGTGGCCACCAAGGCTTCGGCAATGCCAGGCGCCACAGTGGCCAAGGTCACTTGGGCCATGGAGGCCAAGCCAGTGAAGGCGTGCATGATGCCCCAGACGGTGCCGAACAGGCCCACATAGGGCGAGACCGAGCCGACCGAGCCCAAGAAGGACAGGTTCACTTCCAGTGCGTCGAGTTCGCGCTGCAAGCCGGCTCGCATGGCGCGGCGAGCACCGTCCAACAGAGCTGAAGGGTCGCTGATGCGGCGCTCGCGCAGCTTGGCAAATTCGCGCATACCACCCGCAAAAATGCGCTCCATGGGGCCGCTGTCGCGACCGCGTTGGTTGGCAGCGCTGTAGAGGTCGTTCAGGGTGGCGCCCGACCAAAATTCGCGCTCAAAGGTTTCGTCGTCTTGGTTCACGCGGCGCAAGGCCATGATTTTTCGAAAGATGGCGGCCCAGCTGATGATGGAGACCGAGATGAGCAGCAGCACAACGGCTTGGACGACCCAGCTGGCGTTGAGCATCAGTGCAACGATGGAGAAATCGTGTGTCATGGGTGGCGTGTGTCGGTTGGGTTAAAAATCCATCAATGCCGGTCTTGCAGGACCGACACCACGTGCGGGGGAATGCGCTCAGGGCGCAGGGTCAGGGCGTTGACCCACGCAATGCCAATCGTACCAACACACAATTGGACGGGGCCGTTGGCCTCCTCCATGCGGTGTGCGGTTTGCGTGATGGTCATGGAGGCGCGGGATACGTCGGTGAGCTCCGCGCTCACGCTCAACATGTCATCGAGACGGGCCGGGCGCAAATAGTTCAATTGGCTGGAGGTGACCACGAACATGCCGCCGGTGGTTTCGCGCAAGGTGTGTTGATTCACCCCTAGGTGGCGTAGCCATTCGGTTCGGGCGCGTTCAAAAAATTTGAGGTAGTTGGCGTAGAAAACAATGCCGCCGGCGTCGGTGTCTTCCCAGTAAACGCGCACGGGCCAATGAAACGCGCGCTCGCTCATCGGGCTTGCTCCAGTCGCTCAACCGTGGTTTTGAGTTGCTCCAGGGCGTTGGCGGTGGAAAAGCGCAGGTAGCGCCCGGGGTCGTGCACACCAAAGTCGCGCCCAGGGGTGGTGGCCAAGGCGCACTTCGTCAAGAGGGCTTGGGCCAAGGCCCAGCTCCCGCCGGTCTCGTTGACGCGCCCGTTCACGTGGGCGGGGGGAAGGCCCCAGCGCTCGCACCAATCGCTGACATCGGCCCAAGCGTAGAACGCGCCGTCGGGCATGACCGGCACGTGCAGGCCCAGGCGCTGCAGTTCGGGGATGAAGTAGTCGCGACGCGCTTTGAATTCGGCGCGGCGGGCTTCATAAATGGACAGGCTCTCGGGCTCAAAGCAGGCCAAGGCCGCGTGCTGTGCCACTGTGCTGGCGCAAATGAAGAGGTTTTGCGCCAAGCGCTCGATGGGCCCGACCAAGGCGGGCGGCACGACCAACCAGCCCAAGCGCCAACCGGTCATGTTGAAGTACTTCGAGAAACTGTTGACGCTGATGACGCCTTCGCCCAAGCCGTAGGGCAGGGCCAGTGCGCTCTGGCCAAAGCGTTCGTCAAAGCTCAGGCCCAAGTAGATCTCGTCGACGATGGTCACGCCGCCGCGTTCGTGCACGGCTTGCGCGATGCCGTGCAAGGTCTCACGGTCGATCGAGGTGCCCGTGGGGTTGGACGGCGAGGCCAGCAGCACGCCACGCGTGGCGGGGCCCCAAGCGGCGGTGACGTTGTCGGTGTTCAGTTGGAAGCGTTGTTCGGGACCGCAGGGCAGCAGCACCGGTTGGCCGCCCGCGGCTTGCACGAATTGGCGGTTACAAGGGTAACTCGGGTCGGGCATGAGGATTTCGTCGCCCTCGTCGATCAAGGCCAAACAGGCCAGTTGCAGCGCGGCCGACGCACCGGCGGTGACGATGATGCGCGCTGGGTCCACGGCCACGCCCCAACGCGTGGCGTACCAGCGGCTGATGGCTTCACGCAAGGCCGGCAGGCCGGTGGCCGGGGTGTATTGGGTCAGGCCTTGTTCAATGGCCCGCTGCGCCGCAGCTTGCACCAAGGGCGGCGCGGTGAAGTCGGGCTCACCGATGTTCAGGGCGATCATCGGCGCGTCGCCGGGACGGGCGCGGGCTTGCATGTCGCTGACGGCTTTGGCCAGCTCCATCACGTAGAACGGAGCCACCCGCTGAGCGCGCTGCGAGAGCTTCATGCTCGGGCGTTGGCCTGAACTTCCAGCGGACGCAGGCGTTCGGCGAGTTGGTGCAAGACACCGTTGACGTATTTGTGGCCGTCGGTGCCGCCGAAGGATTTGGCCAGTTCGATGGCTTCGTTGATCACCACGCGCCACGGGACGTCGGGGCAGTGTTGGAACTCATAACAGCCGATCCACAACACCCCACGCTCGATGGGTGAGAGCTCGTTCAGGGGGCGGTCCAGCAGGGGTTTGATGAGCGCATCGAGCTCGTCGGCCTGCGCGATGCAGCCGTGCAGCAAGGCGTCGAAGTGAACACTGTCGGCCTTGTGAAAGCCTGCCAGGTCGCGGGTGAAGGTGTCGATGTCTTGGGCCGGGTTGCGGCCCACCATGTGTTGGTAGAGCGCTTGCAGGGCGAATTCGCGCGCGCGGGTGCGGGCGGATTTGTCGGCGGCCTTGCGCGGGTTTTTGGTGACGGGTGCAGCGGTCATGGCTCAGTTCAGGTCGTCGAGGATGTGGGCCATTTCAACGGCCACTCGAGCCGCATCGCGACCTTTGTCGGTTTGGCGGGCCACAGCCTGATCGAGGTTTTCGGTGGTCAGGATGGCGTTGGCGATCGGCAGGTGGTGGTCCAAGCCGATGCGGGTCACGCCCGCGCCCGATTCGTTGGCCACGAGCTCGAAGTGGTAGGTCTCGCCGCGGATGATGCAGCCCAAGGCGATGAGGGCGTCGAAGTCGTCGCGCTCGGCCATGGCTTGCAGTGCCAGCGGCACTTCCAGCGCACCGGGGACGGTGACGTGCTCGATGTTTTTGGCGGTCACGCCCAAGGCCAAGAGTTCGCTGTGGCAGGCCGCGAACAAAGCGTTGGTGATGTCTTCGTTGAAGCGGGCTTGCACGATGCCGATGCGCAGCTGGCTGCCGTCGGTGTGGGATGCGTTGCCTTTTTGGGCGCCAAACATGGTGGTGTTCCGTTCGTAAAAAGTGAATCAGGCGTCGGTGCTGAGGTAGCCCGTGATTTCCAAGCCATAGCCGGTCATGCTGGGCATGCGGCGTGGGGTGCCCATCAAGCGCATTTTGACCACGCCGCAGTCGCGCAAAATTTGCGCGCCCACGCCGTAGCTGCGCAGGTCCATGCGGCCGCGCTCGGGCGCGTGGGCCGAGCGGGCGGTGCCGTCAAATTGCGCCAAGAGCTGTTGAGCGCTTTCTCCACAATTGAGCAAAACCACCACACCGGCGCCTTCTTGTTCGATGCGTGCCAGTGCCGTGTCCAGCGGCCAAGAGTGCATGAGTCGCCGGGTTTCGAGTGCATCCAGTACGGATAGCGGTTCGTGCACCCGGGCCAGCACCGCGTGGTCGGGCTTCCAGCTGCCTTTGATGAGGGCCAGGTGCACGCCGCCGCTGGTGGCGTCTTGGTAGGCGTTGGCCGTGAACACGCCTTGGGTGGTGCTCAGCGTACGGGTGGCAATTTTCTTGACCAGAGACTCGGTTCGGCTGCGGTACTCGATGAGGTCGGCGATGGTGCCGATCTTCAGGCCGTGTTCGGCCGCGAACAGCTGCAGGTCCGGCAAGCGGGCCATGGTGCCATCGTCTTTCATGATCTCGCAAATGACGGACGAGGCGGAGCAACCGGCCATGGCGGCGAGATCGCAGCCGGCTTCGGTGTGACCGGCGCGCATGAGCACGCCGCCATCCACCGCTTGCAGTGGAAACACGTGGCCGGGTTGAACCAAATCGTTGGGCTGGCTGTTTTTGGCCACGGCCACTTGCACGGTGCGCGCGCGGTCGGCGGCGGAGATGCCGGTGGTCACGCCCTCAGCCGCTTCGATGGAGACCGTGAAGGCGGTGCTGTAGACCGTGCCGTTGCGCACGGCCATGGGCGGGAGTTTCAAAAATTCGCAGCGCTCGCGGGTGAGCGTGAGGCAAATCAGGCCACGGCCAAAACGCGCCATGAAGTTGATGGCTTCGGGGGTGACGTGGTCCGAGGCCAAGACCAAGTCGCCTTCGTTTTCGCGGTCTTCTTCGTCCACGAGGATGACCATGCGGCCAGCCTTCATCTCGGCGACGATGTCTTCAACGGGCGAAATGCCCACGGGGGTTGCTGTGGCGTTCATGCCGCGTCTTTCAGGTTGAGGCCCGCGCTGAGCATGCGCTCAACGTAGCGGGCCACGGTGTCGATTTCAAGGTTGACGGGGCTGCCCATTTGCAGGCTGCCCAGTGCGGTGTTTTGCACGGTGTGCGGGATCAGGTTGATGCTGACTTCGCAACCCTCGGCGCTGTCGCGCACCTGGTTGACGGTCAGGCTCACGCCGTTGATGGTGATGGAGCCTTTGTAGGCCAGGTACTTGGCCAGGGCGGTGGGGGCCATGACGCACAGCAGCCAGCTCTCGCCGACTTGCTCAAAGCGGCTGACCCTGCCCACGCCATCGACGTGGCCCGAGACGATGTGCCCGCCCAAACGGTCGTGGGCGCGTAAGGCTTTTTCGAGGTTGATGGCGCCGGTTCGGTCCAGGCCGCAGGTTTTGTCGAGCGACTCGGCCGAGACGTCGACGGTAAAGTGGGTGCCGCCTGGGGCCAAGGTGGTGACGGTCATGCAAGCGCCATTGAGCGCGATGCTGTCGCCCAAAGCGACGTCGTCGAGGTAGCCGTTGGGCGTCTCGATGCGAAGACGCTTGCCGTGATGCGATGAGCTGCCCAAAGCGTCAAGGGCGGCGATGCGCCCCACGCCGGTGATGATTCCGGTAAACATGCCGGTATTTTCGCAGGTTTGGCGGGGCTTTCCCGCACCGGGGTCAATCCAGGTGCAAGAAATTGTGGTGTTCGCCCACCCGGGCGATCACGCGCAGGTCCGGCCCCACCCGATCGACCGCGTCAAACGACAGCGCCACCCCTTCGCTGAGCGCGTTGAGTGGCCCCAAGCTGGCCATGCCCGCGCCCTGGCCAAGCAGCTGCGGGGCCAGGTAAATAAGGCATTCGTCGACCCAGCCACCGCGAAACAAAGAGGCGTTGAGGCCATGGCCGGCCTCAACGTGCAATTCGTTGACGCCGCTGCGACCCAAATGCGCCATCAGTTCGCCTAAGTCCACCTTGGCTTGGGTGTTGTCGGCTTTCAGTGCCCAGGTTTTGGCGCCCGCGGCTTGCAGCGCCGCGAGCCGTTCGGGCTGGCCTTGAGCGTGGCCTTCGGTGCCCACGATGTGAACGGCGCGGGCTTGGCCGCTGGCCAAGGGCTGGAGCAAGGCGGCGCTGGTGGGAGTCTCGAACCGGCTGTCGACCACATACAGGTGCGGTTGGCGGGTGGTGGTCAGGGCGCGCACGTCCAGCGTGGGGTTGTCGCTGCGCACGGTGCCCACACCGGTGAGCACGGCACAGGCGCGGGCGCGCCACGCATGCCCATCGGCGCGGGCGGCCTCGCCGGTGATCCATTGGCTCACGCCGTTGGGCAAGGCGCTGATGCCGTCGAGCGAGGCGGCCATCTTCAGGCGCACCCAAGGACGGCCCCGCACCATGCGGCTGAAAAACCCAATGTTGAGTTCGCGTGAGGCCCTGGATTCGGGGCTGTGGGCGGTCATGACGTGCACGCGCAGGCCCGCGGCACGCAAGCGATCGGCACCTTGTCCGGCAACCAAGGGGTTGGGGTCCAAGGTCGATATGACGACCTGGGCCAAGCCTGCGGCCACCAAAGCATCACAACAAGGCGGTGTGCGGCCTTGGTGTGAACAGGGCTCCAAGGTGACGTAAGCGGTGCCGCCGCGCACATCGTGCCCCTGGGCTTGTGCGTCGCGCAGCGCCATCACCTCGGCGTGCGGCCCGCCCACGGCTTGGGTGTGGCCTTGGCCCACGACGCGCCCACTGGCGTCGCTCAGCACACAACCCACGCGCGGGTTGGGGTTGGACAGGGTCAGCGCTTGTGTGGCCAGGGCTTGGGCGGTGTGCAGGTGCGGCAGGTGCATGCGTGGGTTTATAGCGCACTCAGCGCGACCAGCAGCGCCGGGTGAGTTCGGCGCGGCTGTCGAGCACTCCGCCGGCGCCGCGCACCTGACGCTGGTCGAGCATCAAGACGCCACACCCGTCGCTGCTTTGGGCGCCCATGGGTTCGGCGAGCAGGGTGTGTTGCTGCGCTTGCGGGGCGCCGTCCAAAAAACGGATGCGGTAGCGCTGCGCGGCCTCGCTGGCTTGGGCGGGCCAGCGGTCCAGGCCCTGTGCGCGCAGCCAGGCGTCGTGGATGTCGTCTTGGCTGGCTTGGGGGCTGCGCGCAAAACTGCCCGAGAGGCTGTGCTGCTGCGCCAGACCTTGGCTCAAGACCAAGAGCTGGTGTTGCACTTGGGTGCGGTGCACGCGCTGCACATGGGCGTCGTAACGGGGCAGCGCCACTTGGCTCAGCAGGCCCACGATGGCCAGCACCAGCAGCACCTCGATCAGGCTGAAGCCACGCTGGCGCTTCATGGCCAGACCTCACGCCAAGACAGGCGTTGGGGCGGTGTGTCCGGGCGAACCTGGCCGTGTTCGTCCAAGGCCTGCACCCAGGTGCTTTGCAAGACCACGCGGCTGTCGCCGTGCACGCCGGTGGCGGTGAAACGCTGCAACTGCCAAGCCGGGGCGGGACCGCCCAGGTCGGTGCTCGCCAGGCTGATCGTCTCACCCGCCTGGGGCACGTTCAGGCCTTGTCGCCAAGCCGACTCGCTGGCCTGCAGTTGGGCGTGCGCTTGTTGGCGGCTACGCTCGTGTTGCAGGGCGTGGCCCAAGCCTTGCGCGCCGTGCTGGGCGTGACGCCAAGCGCCTGCGGCCAAGCCGCTGACCACCGCCAGCCCCAGCAGCGCTAGGGGCAACACCCAGCCTTGTTCGTGTTGTGAGGTGTTCATTCGGTGGGGCCGTGTGCGTTGAGCAAGGCCAGGGTGTGCGTGTGGCGTTGCCACAGGCGGCGGTCGTTGGCACCACGCGCCACGCCGGGCAACCACTGGCCATCGGGGCCGCGCTGGCAGGTGGGCCGGGGGTTTTGGGCACGGTTGGCGGTGCTGCCACCGCGCCCGGTTTCGCTGCTGCTCAAGACCCAGCACACCTCCAGGCGCACCACGCGCTGCCACTGCGGTGCGTCGGCGGGCCCCATGTCCGCCGTGCCCAGCCACTGCGTGAGGCCGTTGGGCTGGCGCACCAGAAACCGAAACACCCACTCTTCGACCCCGGCGACCAAGGCCTGACCGCTGTGGTTGCCTGAGCCCGCGCACAGCAGCTGCGAGCCCAGGTTGCCCACGCTGGTGTAGAGCCGGTTCACGACCCAAGGCCCGGGGCTGTTTTGTTGCAGGCAGTCTTTGCCGTCTTGTGCGTTGAGGCGGGTGTGCCCGGGGGCTTGTGGCGAGGAGGTGGTCGTGCCTTGCCGCACGACTTGTAAGCTGTGGCGCAGGTGGCGCTGTGTGCCGCAGCGCGGCCGCTGGCTTGGCGAGGCGCTGGCGTGTTGTGCTGCACTGCCTTGCATGTCGCCCGGGCAGGCGAACAGGGCCGCGCCACCGGGCAAGACGCGCGACGCCTCCCACGGCGTGGGCGCATCGCCGGGGGCCCAAGCGCGATCGCTCCAATCGACAAAGCCGCTGGCGGCCAGGCTGTGCTGTAACACAAGCGAGACGAGTTGGGCCGACTCGCGCAGCTGTAGGCGGTCTTCGAGTTGGCGTTGTTGGTCCAGCCCGTCGGTCAAGGACTTGAGCACGCCAGCCATCAGCAGCAGCCCCAAGGCTTGGGCCACCAAGAGCTCGAGCAAGCTGGTGCCACGTTCGGCCTTCACACCCAGACCTCCAAGCTCAGGCAGCTGAAATCGCTGGGCCAAGGGGCCGGGCAGGCCGTGGACTCGTTGCGTTGGGGCGGCTGCCACATCACCACCAAGCGCCGCTGCTGGGTGCCCGTGGCCAGCAAGGCGCCGCGCCCCCCGGGCAAGTGTTCGGCCAAGTGTTGTCGCCATTGCTGCACATCGTGTTCGGCCCGCGCCACGGGGCTGCAAGGCGCGGTGTGGCAAGCCTGTGTGGACGCCCGTGCTGCGGCCTCGGCTTGCGGGGCGGTGTAAGCGCCTTGCGCCAAGGCTGCGGAATTGCTGCGCATGGCTTGGGCCATGTCTTGGGCGCTGCGCAGCGCTTGGTATTGCCAGTCGGCGTGTTGGGCGGCGGCTTGGGCCTGCGCTTGCAGCGCCGTGGCCCCGATCAAGCCCACGCTGAGCACCAGCGTGGCGATCAGCACCTCGATCAGGCCCAAGCCTTGCTCCGTGGGGTGCATCATGGACAGCCCTGCGCTGGGCCCCAGCGCGTGCGCCCGGTTTGGTTGATGACCAGGCCGATCGAGGCGTTGGCTTGGCCGCGCACGCACAGGTTGATTTGGCGCAAGCCCGCACCGTCGACCAAGCCATTGGGCGCGAACGCCATCGGCAGTGTGCGGTGCCCGTAATGCGTGCTGATGCCCGCGACCGCGCTGGGGGGCTCGTCTTGGACGAGCGTGGCGGCGGGGCCTTGCAGGACGATCCAGCCTTGTTCAAGACCGGAGGCGGTGCAGTGTTGTCCGTCGCTGCTGGGGCAGACCGTGGTGGTTTGACCGCTGCGGATGGCCAGCAGGCGCGCTGCGTGCATGGCCGCCAAGTAGCGGTTGGCCAGGTCGCGCACGGCCCAGCGCTGCTGCATGCCCGCCCAGTTGGGGGCCGCCAAGGCCAACATCACGCCCATCAGAGCCAAGACAAAAAGCACCTCGAGCAAGCTGTGGCCGCGCGGAGGGCTGCGGCCAAACCAAGGAGAGGGGGCTTGCGGGCTCATGCCCCATGTTAGGCAGCCCGAAGTCGTGTGGCGCGTCAGCGCCGATGGAATCGTGCGGCGTTTGTGAAGCGGGCCACGGCCGCGTTGCGTGCTGGGCTCGCCTCAGCGAAGCACTTCATCGGCGCACTTCGTCGACCATGGCTCGGAAGTCGTCGATGTCCTCGAAACTTCGGTACACGCTGGCAAAGCGGATGTAGGCCACGGTGTCGAGCTTTTTGAGTTCGCGCATGACCAATTCGCCCAATCGGTTGGAGGCCACTTCGCGCTGCCCTTTGGAAAGCAACTGTTCTTCAATGCGCTCGACCGCGCTGTCCACCTGTTCGGTGCTCACGGGGCGTTTTCGCAGGGCCAAGCGCAGGCTGCCCAAAATTTTGCTGCGGTCGTACTCGATGCGTCGACCGTCTTTTTTCACGATCGTCGGGAAACTGACCTCGGGCTTTTCATAGGTGGTGAAACGCTTTTCACAGGCGCCGCATTGGCGACGCCGGCGAATGAACCCCCCATCTTCGGCCAGCCGCGTCTCCACCACTTGGGTTTCGAGGTGGCCGCAGAAGGGGCATTTCATGGCGGTTTCCGATCAACCGTAGACGGGGAAGCGCGTGGTCAAGGCGTGCAC
>DAISXI010000048.1:0-14012 GCA_036825935.1 Hydrogenophaga sp. | reverse complement strand
TGCACGATGGGCCGGTAGCCGGTGCAGCGGCACAGGTTGCCCGACAAAGCTTCCATCGCGCTGTGCTTGTCCACGGCCTGGCCCTGCGCCACGGTGCGTTGGTAGAGCGCAAACAGGCTCATCACAAAACCCGGTGTGCAAAAGCCGCATTGCGAGCCGTGGCACTCCAGCATGGCTTGCTGCACCGGGTGCAGCGTGCCGTCGGGCCGGGCCAGATCAGCAGCGGTCCACAGCGCCAGGCCGTCGATGGCATGCGCAGGCTTGATGCAGCTGTTGACGGCACGGTACTGCAACTGCCCGTTCACCGCTTCGGCCACCACCACGGTGCAGGCCCCACAGTCGCCGGCGGCGCAGCCCTCTTTGGTGGCGGTGAGGCGCAGGTCCTCGCGCAGGAGGTCCAAGAGGGTTCTGTCTGGTGGTACATTGCCCAGATTCACGGTGTGACCCCGGTGCCAGAAGCGCAAGGGTTGCTCGGACAGCATCGATTTCATAGGAGAGACAGGCGTTGTTGGCATGGCGGTGAGTCCACAGATTTGAACCATCCTAGGCCAAAGCCGGCGCAGGTTCATGGGCAGAACACCATAACGCTTATCGGAAAACGGATATGAAGTCAGCGCCGCATTTCGACAAGATAGACCTCCAGCTCATTCGGACCTTACACACCTTGTTGATCGAACGCAGTGTTTCCAAAGCCGCCATGCGACTGGGTCAGCAACAGCCCGCCGTGTCCGTGGCGCTCAAGCGTTTGCGCGAGTTGACCGGCGACCCGATCTTGGTGCGCGCCGGCAACGCCATGGTGCCCACCGACGTGGGCTTGGCCATGTTGGCCCCCGCGGCCCACTTGTTGAAGTCGGCCGAGGCCTTGTTTGCGCCGCAGCGCCCCTTCGAGCCCAAGCTCGCCCAAGAGACCTTCCGCATCGCTGCCAGCGACACCCTGGACCCTTTGTTTTTGCCCGCCTTGGTCGCGCGCATCCAATCCTTGGCCCCCCGCTGCGAGGTCGAAATTCACGCTTTGTCTCCCCAAGCCCAATACGCTGCCGACCTGGGGCAGGGCGTGGTGGATGTGGTCATCGGCAACTGGGCCGAGCCCAGCGCCGAGTTGCACCGAGCGCCTTTGTTTGAAGACGAGGTGGTGTGTTTGGTCAGCGCCCAGCACCCCGCGGTGCGCCGCCCTTGGTCGGTGCAGGATTGGCTGGCGGGCGAGCACATCGCCCCCACACCGGCCTACCCGGGTTGGCGCGGCGTGATCGACGAACACCTGGACCGTTTGGGCCTGGCGCGGCGCATCACCGCGCGCTGCGCGCACTTCGGTTTGATGCCGCAGATGGTGGTGTCCAGCCGCTTGGTCTTGACCACGGGGCGGCAATACTGCCAACGCTTTTTGCAAGGCCCGCAGGCGCAGCGCGGCCTGGCGTTGCTGCCTTGCCCAATCGAGTTCCCCAAGATGGTCTATTACCAGCTGTGGCACGAACGCAGCCACACCTCGCTGGCGGCCAAATGGCTGCGAGAACAGGTGAAAATCAGCGCCGATCAATTGCCCCTTCCTTTGACTGCGAACCCCACATGAGCACCCCCCGTTTGCAACTTCGTGGCATCACCAAGCGATACCCCGGTGTGGTGGCCAACCAATCGGTGTCCTTGGACGTGGCGCCCGGTGAGATCCACGCCGTCTTGGGCGAAAACGGCGCCGGCAAATCGACGCTGATGAAAATCATCTACGGCACCGTCAAGCCCGACGATGGAGCGGTCTGGTTCAACGGCCAAGCCGTGCAGGTGCGAAACCCCCAAGAGGCTCGGGCGCTGGGCATCAGCATGGTGTTCCAGCATTTCAGCCTGTTCGACACACTCACCGTGGCCGAAAACGTCTGGCTGGGTTTGGACAAGTCTTTGTCGCTCGACGACGTGCGCCAAAGCATCCGCAGCAAGGCCGAGCAGTACGGCTTGGACATTGAAACCGAACGCCCGGTGCACACCCTGTCGGTGGGCGAGATGCAGCGTGTGGAAATCGTGCGCGCCTTGCTCACCCAGCCCCAATTGCTGATCTTGGACGAGCCCACCTCCGTGCTCACGCCGCAAGCGGTCGAGAAGCTGTTCGTGGTGCTGCGCCGCTTGGCCGACGAGGGTTGCAGCATTTTGTACATCAGCCACAAGCTGCACGAAATCCGTGCTCTGTGCACCCATTGCACGGTCTTGCGCGGCGGACAGGTCACGGGCGTGTGCGACCCCCGCCAAGAAAGCAACGCCTCTTTGTCGCGCCTGATGATCGGGGCCGAGCCCGCCGTCATGACGCCGCGCGAGGCCCGAGGCGGTGCCGCCGTGCTGCGCGTGCAGGGTTTGAGTTTGCGCAGCGACGACCCCTTCGGCACCGACTTGCAGGGCGTGAACTTCGAGGTTCGGGCGGGTGAGGTGGTGGGCATCGCCGGCGTGTCGGGCAATGGCCAGAGCGAGTTGCTCTACGCCTTGTCGGGTGAGGACATGCGTGCGCCGCTGGGCAGCATCGCGGTGCGCGAGCAAGATGTCTCGCAGGCCAGCCCCGTGGCGCGCCGACGCTTAGGGCTGCACTTCGTGCCCGATGAGCGCTTGGGCCGCGGTGCGGTGCCCACCTTGTCGCTGGCGCACAACCTCTTGCTCACGCGCACCGACGCGGTCGGGCGAGGGGGCTGGTTGCACCTCAAGCCCTTGCGCGAGCAAGCGCAGGCCATCATCGATCGTTACAAAGTCAAGGCCAACGGGCCACAGGCCGCGGCCAAGTCGCTCTCGGGTGGCAATTTGCAAAAGTACATCGTCGGCCGCGAAATCGAAGCGCAGCCGCAGTTGCTCATCGTGAGCCAACCCACTTGGGGCGTGGACGTGGGCGCGGCCGCGCAAATCCGCACTGAGATCTTGGCCTTGCGCGACGCCGGTTGCGCGGTCTTGGTGGTCAGCGAAGAACTCGACGAATTGTTTGACATCAGCGACCGCTTGCACGTCATCGCCAAAGGCCAACTCTCGCCCAGTTTGAACCGCGCCGATGCGACGGTCGAGCTGATCGGGCAGTGGATGTCGGGCCTGTGGAGCGGCACACCCTCAACGGAAGAAACGTCCCATGTTGCGTCTTGAAGCCCGACCCCAACCCTCCGCCGTTTGGGGCACGGCCTCGCCGATTTTGGCGGTGTTCATCACCATGGCCATCGGTGTGTTGTTGTTCAGTGCGTTGGGCAAAGACCCGGTGCGGGGTTTGCAGGTCTTTTTCTGGGACCCGATCAAAACACCCTATGCCTTGTCGGAGCTGATGGTCAAGGCCACGCCCTTGCTCATCATCGCTTTGGGCTTGGCCGTGTGTTTTCGCTCCAATGTGTGGAACATCGGCGCCGAAGGGCAGTTCGTGATCGGCGCGGTGACCGCTTCCGGCGTGGCCCTGATGGCCGACAGCCAAACCGGCAGCTGGATCATCGCTGCGGTCTTGCTGGCCGGTGTGGCCGGGGGCATGTTGTGGGCGGCCATCACCGCCTTTTTGCGCGACCGCTTCAACGCCAACGAAATCTTGGTCAGCCTGATGCTGGTTTACGTTGCCATTCAGCTGTTGAACTTCTTGGTCTATGGCCCTTGGAAAGACCCGCAGGGCTACAACTTCCCGCAAACCAAGACCTTCGAAGCCGTGACGCAAATGCCGCGCTTGATGGACGGTTCGCGCATCACCATCGGCCTGATCTTGGCTTTGGTGGGTGCCGGTGCGGTGTGGGTGTTCTTGTTCCGCACCTACGCGGGTTTTGCCCAGACGGTCGGCGGCTTGGCGCCCGCGGCGGCGCGCTACGCCGGGTTTTCGTCGCGCCGCGCCTTGTGGACGGCCTTGCTGATTTCGGGGGGCGCGGCCGGTTTGGCCGGTGCCTTGGAGGTGGCCGGCCCGATTGGCCAGCTCACACCGTACGTGCCCGCGGGCTACGGTTTTGCCGCCATCATCGTGGCCTTTGTGGGTCGCTTACACCCGGTGGGCATGGTGTTCTCGGCCATTTTGATGAGCATGTTTTACATCGGTGGCGAGTTGGCGCAGTCGCGCATGGGCTTGCCCAAGTCCATCACGGGCGTGTTCCAAGGCCTGCTCTTGTTCACCTTGTTGGCTTGCGACACCCTGATCGCGTACCGCTTGGTGTGGAAAAAATAAGGGGCTGACCATGGAATCCATTGCTTTGTTGATCGGCGCCTCGTTGAACGCGGGCACGGTCTTGGCCATCGCGGCCTTGGGCTTGCTCATCAACGAAAAAGCCGGGGTGGTCAACCTCGGCGCCGAAGGCATCATGTTGTGCGCGGCCTTGGCCGGGTTTGCCGCGGTGGTCCACACCGGCAACACCTGGGTGGGCTTTGGCGCGGGCATGGTCGCCGGCGCGGTCTTGGCCGCGGTGTTCGGCGTCTTGGTGATTTGGCTCAACACCAACCAATACGCCACCGGCTTGGCGCTGAGCCTCTTCGGTGGGGGCTTCTCGGCCTTTGTGGGCGTGGAATACGTCAAGGCCAAGCTGCCCGAGCAAGCCTCGTACGCCATCCCATGGTTGTCGGACTTGCCTTTGTTGGGCCCGGCCCTGTTTCGCCACCACCCCATGGTCTACATCGCCCTGGCCTTGGCGCTGGGCCTGATGTTCTTTTTCTACCGCACCCGCGCCGGGCTGATCGTGCGCAGCGTGGGCGAGAGCCCCGAGTCCGCCCACGCCTTGGGTTACCGCGTGCGCCTCATCCGCTTGGGGGCGGTGATGGCGGGCGGTGCTTTGTGCGGTTTGGCTGGGGCGTATGTGTCCACGGTGTACACGCCGCTGTGGGTCGAGGGCATGATCGCCGGCAAGGGCTGGATCGCCTTGGCCCTGACCACCTTTGCCACTTGGCGGCCCGCCCGCGTCTTGTTGGGCGCGTATTTGTTTGGTGGCGTGACCATGTTGCAGTTCCACCTGCAAAGTGCTGGCGTCAACGTGCCCAGCCAATTGCTCACGGCCATGCCTTACATCGCCACCATCGTGGTCTTGGTCTTGATTTCCCGTAACCCCACTTGGATTCGCGTGAACATGCCCAGCGCCATTGGAAAACCCTTCTACCCCGGCGCATAATATGCAACAGTGCTCGGCGCGCTTGGCGTGCGGGGCCTAACGTTGAAAACCCCCCTCACCACCCTGTCCTGCAAGGAAACCACGATGAACTTGAACAAACGTTCCTGGATCAAGGTCGCCACCATTGGCGCCTTGTCTGCTGCCGTCCTGATCGGTTGCGGCAAAAAAGAAGAGGCCGCACCCGCTGCGGCAGCAGCCCCCGCGCCCCTGAAAATCGCGTTCGCTTACGTCGGCCCTGTCGGCGACGGCGGCTGGACCTTTGCGCACGACAACGGCCGCAAAGCCTTGGAAGCCGAGTTCGGTAACAAGATTGTGACGAGCTTCGTGGAGAACGTGCCCGAGAGCGCCGACGCTGAGCGCGTCATCCGCGACTTGGCCAGCCAAGGCAACCAACTGATTTTCGGCACCACCTTCGGTTACATGGAACCCATGCTCAAAGTCGCCACCGACTTCCCCGCTTTGAAGTTTGAGCACGCCACCGGATACAAAACCGCCGCCAACCTGCGCACCTACGACAGCCGCACCTACGAAGGCGCGTACATGGCTGGCGTGATCGCGGGCACCATGACCAAGACCAACACCTTGGGCTTTGTGGCGTCGATCCCAATCCCTGAAGTGATCCGCAACATCAACAGCTTCACCATGGGCGCTCAGTCCGTGAACCCCAAGATCAAGACCAAAGTGGTCTGGGTCAACGGCTGGTTCGATCCACCGAAGGAAACCGAAGCCGCCACGTCCTTGATCAACGCCGGTGCTGACGTCTTGTTCCAAAACACCGACTCGTCGGCTGTGTTGCAGACCGCCGAAAAAATGGGCAAGCGCGCCTTCGGTTGGGACTCCGACATGACCGCCTACGGTCCGAAGGCCCACTTGGGTTCGGCCATCATCAACTGGGCGCCTTACTACACCAAAGCTGTTAAAGAAGCCTTGGATGGCACTTGGAAAACCGGTGGTGTCTGGTGGGGCGTGAAAGAAGGCGCGATCGACATGGTCTCGATGGCCAGCGACGTGCCCGCCGACACCAAAGCCAAGGTTGACACCATCAAAGCCGGCCTCAAAGACGGCAGCTTCCACCCCTGGACCGGCCCCATCGTCGGTCAAGACGGCAAGGAAGTGCTGGCCAAAGGCACCGTGGCCGACGACGCCTTCATGGGCGGCATCAAGTTCTACGTCAAAGGCGTGGAAGGCAAAGTGCCCAACTGATCGGCTGGTCTGATCAAACCCCAAAGGGCTGCTTCGGCAGCCCTTTTTTGTGGGCGCGGCCAGCCCACTAAAATCGGTTCAACCAATCAAGGACCCACGATGAGCATCAAATCGGACAAATGGATCCGCCGCATGGCGCAAGAGCACGGGATGATCGAGCCCTTTGAGCCCGGCCAAATCCGCCACAACGCCGCCGGCGAAAAAATCGTCAGCTACGGCACCAGCAGCTACGGCTACGACATCCGCTGCGCCCCCGAATTCAAGGTCTTCACCAACATCTACAGCACGGTGGTGGACCCAAAAAACTTCGACCCGAAAAGCTTCGTGGACATCGAGTCCGACGTCTGCATCATCCCGCCCAACAGCTTTGCGTTGGCCCGCACCATGGAGTACTTTCGTATACCGCGCAATGTGTTGACCGTGTGTTTGGGCAAAAGCACGTATGCCCGTTGCGGCATCATCGTCAACGTCACCCCATTCGAGCCCGAGTGGGAAGGCTATGTGACCTTGGAGTTTTCCAACACCACGCCGCTGCCCGCCAAGATATACGCCGGTGAGGGCTGTGCCCAAGTGTTGTTCTTTGAGAGCGACAAAGACGACGTGTGCGAGACCAGCTACAAAGACCGTGGCGGCAAGTACCAAGGACAGGTCGGTGTAACCTTGCCCAAAACCTGAAATGCACTGCCCAAGGCAAGAGCTTAGGGGCTATTGACCTCTGTCAACTTGCTGTCATGTTTTGGGCGCTACCATTGATTATCATTGTTGATTTTTCATGAAATGACACCTACCGCGACATCGACCACAGTTCCCACGCCCATCCCCTTGGGTCAGCCTTTGCCGCACCGCAAAGTCATTCGCGAATGGTTGGCGCCCATCGTGGAGCGACGAACAGCCACCGGCATTGCTTTGTTGGTGTTGGACTTGGTCTTGTTCTCTGCCCTGATGGTGGGCACGGTGGCCTTGGAGGCTTGGTGGGCCAAGTTGCTGTGCAGTTTGGTGGCCGGTTTCATGATCGGTCGTTTGTTCGTGATCGGTCACGATGCCTGCCACCAAAGTTACACACCGCACCGCGGCTTGAACCGCTGGTTGGGTCGTTTGGCCTTTTTGCCCTCGCTCACGCCGTTCAGCCTGTGGGAAGTGGGGCACAACGTGGTGCACCACGGCTACACCAACCTCAAGGGCGTGGATTTTGTTTGGGCACCCCTGACCAAAGAAGAGTTTGAGGCGCTCTCGCCCGCTCGCCGCCGCTTGGAGCGCATCTACCGCAGCGGTTGGGGTCCGGCTTTGTATTACCTGATCGAAATGTGGTGGCTGCGCATGTTTTTCCCGCGCAAAACCTACCTCGGCACCCAGCGCAAAGAATTCTTCTGGGACGGTGTCGTGGCCCTCGTCACCGGCGTGCTGTGGATCGCTGCTTTGGTTTGGGCCGCCGTGGCCACCGATCAGTCGGTGTGGTCCACCGTGGGCTTTGGCCTTGTGATCCCCTTCTTGTTCTGGAACGCCATGATCGGCTTTGTGGTCTACATCCACCACACCCACACCGCCGTTCAATGGCACGACGATAAAGCCGCTTGGTCCAAGGCTTCGCCCTTTGTGTCGACCACGGTGCACATGACCTTCCCTTATAAGATGGGTGCGGCCATGCACCACATCATGGAGCACACCGCGCACCACGTGGACATGAGCATTCCCCTTTACCAGCTCAAAGATGCCCAGCAAATGCTGGAAGACACCTTGCCCGGCCGCATCATCGTGCAGGGTTTTTCTTGGCGCTGGTACTTCCAAACGGCTCGCGACTGCAAGCTGTACGACTTCACCCGCCGCTGCTGGACCGACTTTGACGGCCAGCCCACCAGTGACTTCAAACCGGCGGTGGTTTGAGCCCTTGGCCTCGACCGGGGTCAAGGTGAGACAATACGGGGTTAACCCCCAATGCCCATGACCCAATCCTTCTCCGAACTGTCCCTCTCGCCCAAGATCGCCCGTGCTGTGGCCGAGATGGGCTACGAATCCATGACGCCCATCCAGGCACAGGCCATCCCGGTCGTGCTCGAGGGCAAAGACGTGATGGGCGCAGCCCAGACCGGCACCGGTAAAACCGCCGCCTTCTCGCTGCCCCTTTTGCAACGTTTGCTTAAACACGAAAACGCCTCTACCTCGCCCGCGCGCCACCCCGTGCGCGCCTTGGTGCTCTTGCCCACCCGCGAGTTGGCCGACCAAGTGGCGCAACAGGTCAAGCTCTACGCCAAGTACACCGATCTGCGCAGCGCCGTGGTGTTCGGTGGCATGGACATGAAGCCGCAAACCCTGGAACTGAAAAAAGGCGTTGAGGTGTTGGTTGCCACACCCGGGCGTTTGCTCGACCACATCGAGGCCAAAAACTGCGTGCTCAACCAAGTCGAGTACGTGGTCTTGGACGAGGCCGACCGCATGCTGGACATCGGCTTTTTGCCCGATCTGCAGCGCATCTTGAGCCACCTGCCCAAAACCCGCACCACTTTGCTGTTCTCGGCCACCTTCTCGCCGGAGATCAAGCGCCTGGCCGGCAGCTATTTGCAAAATCCCGTGACCATCGAGGTCGCACGGTCCAACGCCACGGCGTCCACCGTCGAGCAGCACTTCTACCGCGTCGAAGACGACGACAAGCGCTTGGCGCTCAAACAAATCTTGAACGAGCGCGGCGTCAAACAGGCCTTCGTGTTCGTCAACAGCAAGCTCGGCTGCGCTCGCTTGGCCCGCTCCTTGGAGCGCGAAGGCTTGGTGACCACCGCCTTGCACGGCGACAAGAGCCAAGACGAACGCCTCAAGGCTTTGGAAGCGTTCAAGTCTGGCGCTGTGGACCTGTTGGTCTGCACCGACGTGGCCGCGCGAGGCCTGGACATCAAAGACGTGCCCGCGGTCTTCAACTTCGACATCCCCTTCAACGCCGAAGACTACGTGCACCGCATCGGCCGCACTGGCCGCGCGGGCGCATCGGGTTTGGCGGTGTCGTTTGTGGGCGGCCGCGATGCCCGATTGATGGGCGATTTGGAAAAATTGTTGACCACCAAAATCGAGGTTGAGGCTTTTGAGATGGCTTCGGAGCGCCGCGCGCCACCCGGTCGCTTCAACGATGGCCAGCGCGCTTGGCGCGAGCCCTCCACTGCCAGCGCCGCCCCAGCCCCAGTGCGCGCCCCTAGGCCCCCTAGGGCCAATGCCGATCCCTTGTTCGATAAGCCCTACGAACCCAGCGCGTCGAGCAGCGTGGCGCCCGCTTGGGAAACCACACCCGCGCCCAGCAATCGCAGCGCACTGTCGCCCAACATCAAGCCGCGCAAAAAAGTGGCGGCCTTGTTCAAGGTGGCCGAGCCAGCTCAGGTTTCCTCGGGAGAAACCGAAGGCGCCTGAGGACACTCGGTGCGCACCACCCGGCGCACCCCGCCGCGTGGGCCGATCTCGGCGGCACTCAAGCCGCCGCCCCAGACACAACCCGTGTCCAGCGCCAACAGCCCCGGGCGTTGTAAACCACCCAAGGTGGACCAATGGCCAAAGGCCACCGGCACATTCGCCGTGCGCCGGTTCGGCACGTCAAACCACGCCATGAAGCCCGGTGGTGCCGCCTCGGCCTTGTCCTTGGTTTTGAATTCCATTTCGCCCTCGGCCGAACACAGGCGCATGCGCGTCAAGGCGTTCACCGCCACGCGCAAGCGCTCGGTGCGCGGCCAATCGTCGCGCCAATGGGCGGGTTGGCTGCCGAACAAGGCGCGCAGGTGCTCTACCCAATCGGTGTCGGTGAGGGCTTCGTGCAGCTCTTGGGCCAAGCCCAAGGTTTGGGCCACGTCCCAGCTGGGCAAGACCCCCGCGTGCACCATCAGCCAGCCGTGTTCGTGAAAAGCCAGTGGCCGCTGGCGCAGCCAATGTATCAGGTCGTCGGCGTCGGGCGCGTTCAGCACGTCTTGCACGGTGTCGCTGGGGTGCAGTGGGCGTATGCCGGCGTGCACGGCCAGCAAGTGGATGTCGTGGTTACCCAGCAAGGCGTGCGCGCTGCCCGACCATGCGCGCATCTGGCGCAGCACGCCCAAAGAGTCGGGACCGCGGTTGACCAAGTCGCCCAAGAGGTAGAGGGTGTCGCGGCTGGGCGAGAAGTCGAGGGTGTGGAGCAAACGATGCAATGCCGCGTGGCAGCCTTGGACGTCGCCGATCAAATAAACAGACATACCGACATTGTCGGCGATGCCGGGCAGATTTACTGCTTGACGGTGCCGGTGATACGGCCACCGCGTTCGATTTGCAGCTCTTTGTATTGCAACGCACCCGAGACTTGGCCGGTGGCGTGAATGACCAAATTGGCGCTGCAGGCCACGTCATTGGCGATGGACCCGTGGACATTCATGGTGTCGGCGCGTACTTTGCCGGTGATGGTGCCGGACTTCTCGACCAACAGGTCTTGCGCAGCGATGGAGCCCGAGACAGCACCGCTGATGATGGCTTTGCCGGGGGCATCGATCGTGCCAGTGAAGGTCACGCCCTCGCCAACGATGAGGTCATGGTTGGAGGGGTCAAAAGGCTTGTTCATGGGGCGACTTTGCAAAAAATGAGATTTTTCTCATTGTACTGTTCACTGCGTGAGCCATCAAAGCCCAAGCCATGAAGAAAAGGGTCAGCAGCCACAGATCTGCTAACCCTTGTTTTTGTTGGTGCCGGAGAGATGAATCGAACACCCGACCTTCTCATTACGAATGAGCTGCTCTACCGACTGAGCTACACCGGCGTAGCAAAAGATTATAGACCGGCGTGGTAGCGGGTCACGCGCTCGACCTCGTTTTTGGAGCCCAAAATCACGCTCACACGCTCGTGCAGCGCGGTGGGTTGCAGGTCCAAGATACGCTGCTGTCCGTTGGTGGCAGAACCTCCGGCTTGTTCGATCAGCCAGCCCATGGGGTTGGCTTCGTACAGCAAGCGCAACTTACCCGCTTTGTTCGGCTCGCGTTGGTCCCAGGGGTACATGAACACGCCACCCCGGGTCAGGATGCGGTGCACATCGGCCACCATGGAGGCCACCCAGCGCATATTGAAATTTTTGCCGCGAGGACCTTCTTTGCCCTGCAAACACTCGTCCACATAGCGTTTGACGGGTTCTGCCCAATGGCGCATGTTGCTCATGTTGATGGCGAACTCTTGGGTGTCCACCGGTACTTGCACTTTTTCTTTGATCAGCACAAACGAGCCTTGCTCGCGGTCCAGCGTGAACATCACCACACCAGCGCCCACCGTCAGCACCAAGGTGGTTTGTGGCCCGTAGATGCAATAGCCTGCGGCGACTTGTTCGCGGCCTTTTTGCAAAAAGTCTTTCTCGGTCACGGCGTGACCACCTTCGGGCTTTTTGAACACGCTGAAGATGGTGCCGATGCTCACGTTGACGTCGATGTTGGACGAGCCGTCCAGTGGATCGAACATGAGCAGGTATTCGCCTTGGGGGTAGCGGTTGGGCACGACGTGAATGGCTTCCATCTCTTCGCTGGCCATGGCCGCCAAGTGGCCGCCCCATTCGTTGGCCTCGATCAGCACCTCGTTGGCGATGATGTCGAGCTGCTTTTGCACCTCGCCTTGCACGTTCTCGCTGCCGGCCACACCCAAAATGCCGGTCAGGTCGCCCTTGCTCACGGCTTGGCTGATGCTCTTGCAAGCCCGTGCCACCACCTCTAGCAGCAAGCGCAGCTCGGAGGGGATGTTCCCGTGTTCGCGCTGTTGTTCGACCAGGTAACGGGTGAGGGAGATGCGTTGGCTCATGGGGGGCTTTCGTTCAGGGGTTGCTCAAAGCGCGGCCAACGACCTCGCGCACGTCGTTGCTCAAGCTGGGTTTGGCGGCCACGCGCTCAATGGCGGTTTTCGCGGCGCTGCGGTAGGGCTCGGCCAACTTGGCCCAGCGGTCCATGGCGCGGGCCAAGCGGGCCGCGACTTGGGGGTTGATGGCATCGAGCTCCAACACACGGTCGGCCCAGAACACATAACCCGCCGCATCGGCGCGGTGGAAGGCACCGGGGTTGGCGCTGCACAGACCAAAAATCAGGCTGCGCGCGCGGTTGGGGTTCTTGATCGTGAAGTCGCGGTGGCTCATGAGTTGGCGCACCGCGGGCAAGACCTGCCCGCCCACATCCGGCGCGCTGGCTTGCAGGGCGAACCACTTGTCGATCACCAAGGCCTCGTCTTTGAACAGGGCGTGGACGTGGGCCAAGGCCGCGGCGGCGTTCGGGTGGCGGCTCACCACCAAGGCCGAGAGGGCGTTGAAGCGGTCGGTCATGTTGCTGGCGCTGCGCACCTGCTGTGCGGCACGGTCGGCCCAGGCGCTGGGCGCGCCTTGTGCGGCCACGCACAGCTGGGCCAAGGCCATGCCGCACAGCGCACGGCGACCGGCGCTGGTGGCGTCGGGGCGGTAGCTGCCGTGGTCGGTGTGAGCCTCCAAGGCCCAAGCCCAGTCGTCGTGCAAGGCGGTGGCCAATTGCAAGCGCATGGCTTCGCGCACGGCGTGCACGCGCTGGGGGTCGACCACGTCCAATTGCTCGGCGATGTAGGTCTCAGAAGGCAGGGTGAGCGTGAGCTCTTTGAAGGCGGCGTCGAGCTCGGGGTGGCGCAAAACGGCGCGCAAGGCGTTCACCGTGGCCGTGTCCATGGGCGTGGCCGAGATGGGCGCGTCGCTGCGCACCGCGCGCAGGGCTTGGCCCAGCATGAGTTGCTGGCCGGCTTCCCAACGGTTGAAGGCGTCGCTGTCGTGCGCCAACAGGGTCAGGCGTTCGGCGTCGCTGTGCTCGGATTGCAGCAGCACCGGCGCGGAGAAGCCGCGCAAGAGCGAGACCACGGGCGCGGCGTCCAGGTTCTCGAACACAAAGCTTTCGCTGGCTTGGGTCAGCACCAGGGTGGTCTGTGCTTGGGCGCTGTGGCCCGCGCGTTGCACCGGCCAGGCTTGGCCCTCGGGGCTGAGCAAGCCCACGGTGACCGGGATCACCATCGGCGCTTTGTCGGCTTGGTCGGGTGTGGGCGCGCAGGTTTGGCTCAAGGTCAGGGTGTAGCGGCGTTGTGCAGCGTCGTATTGGCCGGTCGCGCTCACGCGCGGTGTGCCGGCTTGGCTGTACCAACGCTTGAAGGGCTCGAGCAAACGGGCGAGTTCGCTCTGGGGGTTGGCGTCGGCGATGGCTTGCGCGAAGTCGTCGCAGGTCACGGCTTGGCCGTCGTGGCGCTCGAAGTAGCGCTTCATGCCCTGGGCAAAACCGGCGCGGCCTTCGGCGTCACCTTCGCTGGCCACCAAGGTTTGCATCATGCGCACCACCTCGGCACCTTTTTCGTAAATGGTGACGGTGTAGAAGTTGTTGATCTCGGCGTAGCTGTCGGGGCGCACCGGGTGGGCCATGGGGCCCGCGTCTTCGGGGAATTGCGCGGTGCGCAAGAGGCGCACGTCTTCGATGCGCTTGACCGCCTTGGCCGAGGGGCTGGTGCACATGTCCATGCTGAACTCTTGGTCGCGGAAGACCGTGAGGCCTTCTTTGAGCGAGAGCTGGAACCAGTCGCGGCAGGTGATGCGGTTGCCGGTCCAGTTGTGGAAGTACTCGTGGCCCACGACCGACTCGATGTTGGCGAAGTCGGTGTCGGTGGCCGTGGCCGCGTTGGCCAAAACGTACTTGGTGTTGAAAATGTTCAGGCCCTTGTTTTCCATGGCGCCCATGTTGAAGTCGCTGGTGGCCACGATCATGAAGCGCTCGAGGT
>DAISXI010000047.1:0-14368 GCA_036825935.1 Hydrogenophaga sp. | reverse complement strand
CCCAAGCTCTTGCTCATCTTGCGGCCTTGGCCGTCGGTGGCAAAGCCGTGGGTCAACAGGCCCTTGTAAGGCGCGCGGTCGAACAGCGCACAACCGAGCAGCAGCGAGCTGTGGAACCAGCCGCGGTGTTGGTCGTGGCCTTCCAGGTACAGGTCGGCCTCGGGGCCTTGGGCGTGGCTCGCGCCATTCGGGTAGGCCGTGGCGTGGCTGCCGCGCAGCACGTGCCAGAAGGTCGAGCCGGAGTCGAACCAGACCTCCAAGATGTCGGTGCTCTTGGTGTAGTTCGCGGCGTCGTCGCCGGGCTGGTTGAGGATGTCTTCCACCGTCACGCGGCTCCAGGCCTCGATGCCGCCTTGCTCCACGATGCTGGCGGCTTGGTCCAAGATCGCCATGGTGCGGGGGTGCAGCTCGCCGCTGTCTTTGTGCAAGAAGAAGGGCACGGGCACGCCCCAGCTGCGCTGTCGGCTGATGCACCAGTCGGGGCGGTTGGCGATCATGTCGCGCAAGCGGCCACGGCCGTTCTCGGGGTAGAAGGCGGTTTGGTCGATGGCGTCCAAGGCCAACTGGCGCAGCGTCTTGGGTGCTTTGTCTTTGGTGAACACCCCCTCGCCCTCGTCCATGCGCACAAACCACTGTGCCGCGGCGCGGTAGATCACCGGCGTTTTGTGGCGCCAGCAGTGCGGGTAGCTGTGGGTGATGCCCACCGTGGCCATCAGGCGGCCGTGCTCGCGCAGGGTCTCGATGATGACGGGGCAGGCTTTCCAGATGTGCTGGCCACCGAAGAGCGGCAGCTCGTCGGTGTACACACCGTTGCCTTGCACGGGGTTGAGGATGTCGTCGTAGGCCATGCCGTTGGCCACGCAGCTGTTGAAGTCGTCCACGCCGTAAGCGGGTGAGGAGTGCACCAGGCCGGTGCCGTCGCCGTCGCTCACGTAGTCGGCCAAGAACAGCGGCGAGAGACGTTGGTAGCTGTAGGCGTTGCCGCTGGCCGGGAGATCGTAGAGCGGGTGGCGGAACACCTGGCCCCGCAAGGCCTCGCCTTTGGCCGTGGCCAAGACGTTGCCGGTGGTGCCGTAACGCTCCAAACACTTCTCCACCAAATTCGCGCCCAGCAGCAGCACCCCTTTGGGCGTGTCGACCAGGGCGTACTCAAGTTCGGGGTGGGCGTTGAGCGCTTGGTTGGCGGGGATGGTCCAAGCCGTGGTGGTCCAGATCACGGCAAACGCGGTTTTGCCTGCGGGCAGGGCCTTCAAGCCAAAGGCTTGGGCCAAGCGGCTCGGGTCGTTCGACTCGAAGGCCACGTCCAGCGTGTCGCTTTGTTTGTCTGCGTATTCGATTTCGAACTCGGCCAAGGACGAGCCGCAGTCAAAACACCAGTACACGGGCTTCAAGCCGCGGTAGACAAAGCCGCGCTCGATGACGCGCTTGAAGGCGCGGATTTCGCCGGCTTCGTTGGCGAAGTCCATGGTGCGGTAGGGGCGTTCCCAGTCGCCGAGCACGCCCAAGCGCTTGAAGTCTTCGCGCTGCTGGTCGATTTGTTCGGTGGCGAAGGCGCGGCTCTTGGCCTGCATGTCGTCGCGCGAGAGTTTGCGGCCGTGCAGTTTTTCGATCGCGTTTTCGATCGGCAAACCGTGGCAGTCCCAGCCGGGGATGTACTGCGCGTCAAAACCGCCCAATTGCTTGGACTTGACGATCATGTCTTTGAGCACTTTGTTGAGCGCGTGGCCGATGTGCAGCTTGCCGTTGGCGTAGGGCGGGCCGTCGTGCAAGACGAACAGCGGCGTGCCTTGGCGCGCGGTGCGCAGGCGCTGGTACAGGCCGCTGCTGTGCCAGTCTTGGGCCCATTGGGGTTCGCGCTTGGGCAAGTCCCCCCGCATCGGGAAGGGCGTGTCGGGCATGTTCAGCGTGGCACGGTACGGGCTGGGGGCCGGGGCTTTTTTCGAGTCAGACATGGGGGCTGTGTTTCGCGGTTGTGGGCATGGAGGCAAAAAATGCCCTGGCGTCTTGGGTGTCTTTGGCGATGCCTTGGGTCAAGGCATCCAGGCCGTCGTACTTGAGTTCGTCGTGGAGCTTGTGCAGCAACTCCACGCGCACGATTTTACCGTAGGCCTCCCCACCGGGCAGGGCCTGGCGCAAGGCCTCGGGCCATTGCAGGCAGTGGGTTTCGAGCAGCACACGACCGCCGTTGACGTCGTTGGGGTCGAGCGAGGGGCGCACGCCCAAATTGGCCACCCCGGGCAGGGCGCTGCCGTCGGGCATGAGACCGAAGACCTGAACCACAAAAATGCCGCTGGCCGCGGGTTTCCAATGCGCAAAGCGCAGGTTCAGGGTGCGAAAGCCGTCGGCCGCCCCGGGCGCGCTCTCGGCGAGTTGACGCCCGAGCTGGCGCCCGCGCACCACGTGGCCGCTGATGCTGTAGGGCCGACCGATCAGGGCCGCGGCCTCGTCCATGCGGCCCGCGGCCAAGGCTTGGCGCACGGCCGAGCTCGAGACGCGGGTGTTGTGCACCTCGTAGCTTTGCATGCGGGCCACATCAAAACCCAGCCGAGCGCCGGCCGCGTCCAAGAGCGTGTAGTCGCCCGCGCGGCGCGCGCCAAAACGGAAGTCGTCGCCCACCAACACATAGCGCACGCCGAGCGCGCCGACCAGGCTGTCTTCGATGAAGCGCTCGGGGGCTTGGGTCGCCAAGGCGCTGTTGAAGGGCATGATCACGCACTGGTCCACGCCGCACACGCGCAGGCCTTCGAGCTTGTCGCGCAAGGTGGCGATGCGCGCGGGTGCGAGCTCGGGTTGTTGGCGCTGTTTGGCGAAGAAATCCCGGGGGTGGGGCTCGAAGGTCATGACGCAGCTGGGCACACCGCGCTGGCGCGCTTCGCCGATCAGCAGCGAGAGCATGGCCTGGTGGCCGCGGTGCACGCCGTCGAAGTTGCCGATGGTCAGCGCACACGCGCTGGCGAGTTCGGGGTGGTGAAGGCCTCGAAAAATCTGCATGGTGTTGTTCAGGACTGCAACAAAGCGGCCACCGCTTCGGGGTAGATGCGGTGCTCTTGGGTCAAGACCCGAGCGGCGAGGGTGTCGGCCGTGTCGTGGGGCAGCACCGGCACCACGGCTTGCGCCAAGATGGGGCCGTGGTCGAGCTCAGCGGTGACGCGGTGCACGGTGGCGCCCGCGAAGCGGCAGCCCTCGTCCAAGGCGCGTTGGTGCGTGTGCAAGCCGGGGAAGGCCGGTAAGAGCGAGGGGTGGATGTTGATCAAGCGCCCTTCGTAATGCGCCACAAAGCCCGGCGTGAGGATGCGCATGAAGCCGGCCAAGACCACGAGGCTCGGTTGGTGGCGGTCGATCTCGGCCATCAGCGCGGCGTCAAAGGCTTCGCGCGGTTGGGGCTGTTCGGAAAAACCCCGGTGGTCGACCACGGCGGTGGCAATCCCGTGTTCGCGCGCGAACACCAAACCCCCGGCATCGGCCTTGTTGCTGATGACGGCGCTGACCCGAGCCCCCCAACGGGCTTGCCAACGCTGGGCCTGCGCGGCGCGCACGATGGCGGCCATGTTGGAGCCGCCGCCAGAGATGAGGATGACGATGGACTTCATGGGGCGCTGGACACCGATTGGAAACGCGCTTGTTCCACGCCGTCGATGGTCACGCGTTCCAAAAACATGACCGCAGGGCGCACCCACAGGCCGCGCTGGCCGTAGAGGGCGCGGTACAGCGTCATGGGCTCCAGGCTCTCGCTGTGGCGCACCGTGTCGATCACCTCGTACAGACCGCCTTTGTAGTGGCGGTAAAGGCCGGGCGGGGTCTGGATCAGCGGGGGCAGGTCGTGGTCGTTCATGGGGAATGCCAAAGGCGGGTCACAAATACTTGCTATATTGGAACATGGCTGAACACACGGTCCGCCGCCCCCTGCGGTTGGCCTTTCAGACGCGATGCCGATGACCCGTGGTCAACAAGGAGTCCGATGTGAAGGTGTTGAAACTCTCCGCCCAAGGCTTGCCCCAGTCTTGGATCAGTTTGGAAGAAGCGGTCTTGCATTACGCCGCGGACGAGGTGCGCTGGGAAATGGGCGAACGCATCGCGGTTTTTCACGGCGGGCACAACGCGGTGACGGGCTTGCAGTCCGAAATCGCCATCAACTCCATCATCGGCACGCGCGGTGTGCCCAGGGTCAACCCCTTCGACGCCATGCCCACGCTGACCAACAGCAAGCTTTTCTCGCGCGACCGCTGTGTTTGCGGTTATTGCGGCAACCGTTTTCATGAAGACGTGCTCACCCGTGAGCACATCCGTCCCTTGGGGCAGCGTGGCCAAGACCACTGGATGAACGTGGTGACGGCGTGCAAGTCGTGCAACCACCGCAAGGGCAACCGAACGCCCGAGCAAGCCCACATGCCGCTGCTGTACGCGCCTTACACGCCCAGCCTGTGGGAAGACTTCATCCTGCGCAACCGCCGCATCTTGGCCGATCAGATGGCGTTTTTGGCCACCCAACTGCCCAAGAACTCGCGGCTGCACACCTGAATCACATCGAGCGGTGGAACACCAAGCCGGCGTGTTCCCGCATGGCGTGGAATTTGATCTTCGGCCATTGCGCCTCGACCGCGCGCAGCGTGGCCGAGTGGTCCACCAGTAAGGTGGGTGCGTCCACCGCGTCCAAGGCCACGCGGTGGCTGTTGGCGTCGATGAATTTTTTCAGCTCCACGTCGCCGCCGTCCTCAGGCGCGCAGGTCACCCAACGCGCCACTTGGTAAGGGCTGTTCATGATGCGGGCTTTGACGCCGTACTCGTGCTCCAAGCGGTGCGCCACCACCTCGAACTGCAGTTGACCGACCGCGCCGAGCAACAAAACCGAGCCGGCCACGGGGCGAAACACCTGGATCGCGCCTTCTTCGCCGAGCTGGGTCAGACCGGCGCGCAGCTGTTTGCTGCGCAACGGGTCGGCCACCTCGACGCTGCGGATGATCTCGGGCGCAAAAAAGGGCAGTCCGGTGAACTGCAGGTTCTCGCCTTCGGTGAGCGTGTCGCCGAGCTGCAGCACGCCGTGGTTGGGGATGCCGATGATGTCGCCCGCAAAAGCTTCGTCCAAGAGTTCGCGGCGCTGGCTCAAAAAGCTCACCACGGTGTTGGGGCGCAGGTCTTTGCCGCTGCGCACCACCTTGAGCTTCATGCCGCGCTCAAAGTGGCCGCTGGCCAAGCGCACAAAGGCGATGCGGTCGCGGTGCGCGGGGTCCATATTGGCTTGAATCTTGAAGACCACGCCCGTGAACTTGGGCTCTTCGGGCTGGACCGTGCGCTGAATGGACGTGCGTTCGCCGGGCGGCGGGGCCAAGTCGACCAAGGCGTCGAGCACCTCGCGCACGCCAAAGTTGTTGACCGCCGAGCCAAACAGCATCGGGGTTTGTTGGCCGTTCAAAAACTGGGCCTCGTCAAACGTAGGCGAAGCGCCTGCGACCAGTTCGAGCTCGTCCTTGGCTTGGGCAAACTCGGCGCCGAAACGCTGCAAGCTGACGGCGTTGTCCAAACCCGCGAGCACCTCTTCCTCGCCACCACGGCGGTCTTCACCGGCCGCGAACACGCGCATCTGGTCGGTGCGGCGGTCGTAGACGCCGCGAAAGGTCTTGCCCATGCCCACGGGCCAGGTGAAGGGCACCACGGTCATGCCGAGTTCGCGTTCGATCTCGTCCAACAGGTCCAGCGGCGACTGCACTTCACGGTCCATTTTGTTGACGAAGGTCAGGATCGGGGTATTGCGGGCGCGGCACACCTGGAGCAAGCGGCGGGTTTGCGGCTCCACGCCATTGCCCGCGTCGATCACCATGAGCGCAGCGTCCACCGCGGTGAGCACGCGGTAGGTGTCTTCCGAGAAGTCTTGGTGGCCAGGGGTGTCGAGCAGGTTGATCACGCAGTCGCGGTATTCCATCTGCATGACCGAGGAGGCCACGGAGATGCCGCGTTGCTTTTCGATCTCCATCCAGTCCGATGTGGCGTGGCGCGCAGCCTTGCGCGCCTTGACCGAACCGGCGATGTTGATGGCCCCGGAGAACAGCAAAAGCTTCTCGGTGAGCGTGGTTTTGCCGGCGTCGGGGTGGGAGATGATGGCGAAGGTGCGGCGGCGCTTCACCTGTTGGGCGATGTCTGACATAGCCCTCGATTATCCCCGGTGGGACAATACACCCCATGCACCCCAAAGCCCTCCTCGAAGAAAGCGCTCGTTTGATCGAGCAAGTGTTCAAGTTTGACCACCCGGCAGACGCCGTCGTGGCGCGGTTTTTCCGCGAGAACCGATCCCTCGGCCCGCGCGAACGCACCACCCTGTCCGACACGGTTTACGCCGCCTTGCGACAGCGCCTGAAGTTCGAGGCCTTGGCCCGTTCGGGCAGCGGCTCGCGCTGGCGACGGCTGGCCATCTTGGGGTTTGCCGCTGAGCGCGACTTTTTGCTCGGCGCCATCACCGAGCCCGAAAAAGCTTGGCTGGCCCAATGCGACGCCGTGGACCCCGCCGACTGGCTGCCCCAGCACCGCCACAACCTACCCGAGTGGTTGGCGCAGTCGCTCCAAGCCCAAGTGGGCGAGGGCTTTGACGCCTTGGTCGCCAGTCTGAACCAGACCGCACCCCTGGATTTGCGCGTCAACAGCCAAAAGAAAAAGCGCGAAGCTGTGTTGGCCGAGCTGCAGGCGGTGGGCCTGAGCGCCCAAGCCACGCCGCACTCCCCTTGGGGCATTCGCCTGCAAGGCAAGCCCTCGCTGGCCAAAGTACCCGCTTTTGTGCAGGGCGATGTTGAGGTGCAGGACGAAGGCTCGCAGCTCCTGGCCCTGCTGCTCGACGCCAAGCGCGGCGAGATGGTGGTGGACTTTTGCGCGGGCGCGGGCGGCAAGACCTTGGCCATCGGCGCGGCCATGCGCAACAGCGGGCGTTTGTACGCCTTCGACACTTCTGGTCACCGCTTGGACGCGCTCAAACCCCGTTTGGCCCGCAGCGGCTTGTCCAATGTGCACCCAGTGGCCATTACCCACGAGCGCGACGAGCGCATCAAACGCTTGGCCGGCAAGATCGACCGTGTCTTGGTTGACGCCCCCTGCTCGGGTTTGGGCACCCTGCGCCGCAGCCCCGACCTGAAATGGCGCCAAACCCCCGCCACCGTGGCCGCTCAAGCCGAGCTCCAACAGGCCATTTTGAAGAGCGCGGCGCGCTTGCTCAAACCCGGCGGGCGGCTGGTGTATGCCACCTGCAGCCTCTTGCCCGAAGAAAACGAGCAGGTTGCCCAGGCCTTCGAGGCCGCCCACCCGGGCTTTGTGCGCTTGCCCGTGCGCTCGGTGCTGGAGCAGGCCCAGGTTGCCTCAGCGGCTGATTTGTGCGCCGGTGAGAGGGGCGATTGGCTGCGTTTGTGGCCCCACAGACACCAGACAGATGGGTTTTTTGCTGCGGTTTGGCAGCGAAAGACGTAAAAAAAGCAACAAATACGGCTTTTTTGCAGGGAGTCGGCTGGGTAATGCCCTTTTAGGGTGTCCACCCCTTGGTGAAACACCCCCCCGGCTCTAGAATAGGGGTTTTGGTCGGCTCATCGGGGCTGGGCCAATTTGTGGCACCGCTTGAGCTGAGCGGCAACAAGGACAAACATGACTTTTTCGATGGCAGACACCCTTTTGATGTTCTGGGACGGCCTGATCAACTTCTTGATCCACGGCCTGACCGGTGCCACCTGGTGGCAGGTGCTGATCGTGACCTTGGTGTTCACCCACATCACGATCGCCAGCATCACCATCTTTTTGCACCGCCACCAAGCCCACCGATCGCTGGACCTGCACCCCATTCCCTCGCATTTTTTCCGTTTTTGGTTGTGGATGACCTCTGGCATGGTCACCAAGGAGTGGACCGCCATTCACCGCAAGCACCACGCCAAGTGCGAACACGAGGGCGATCCCCACAGTCCCGTGTTGTTTGGTATCAAGAAAGTCCTGTTGGAAGGCTCTGAGTTGTACCGTGCCGAGGCCAAGAACAAAGAAACCTTGGAACGCTACGGCCACAACACCCCCAACGACTGGTTGGAAAAGCACGTTTACACCGGACATTCGCGTCTGGGCGTCACCTTGATGCTGATCATCGATGTGGCCTTGTTTGGCGCCTTGGGCCTGACGGTCTGGGCGGTGCAAATGGTTTGGACGCCCGTGACGGCCGCCGGCATCATCAACGGCTTGGGCCACTGGTGGGGCTACCGCAACTTTGAAGCGGTCGACGCCAGCACCAACGTCTCACCTTGGGGCATCATCATCGGTGGCGAAGAGTTGCACAACAACCACCACACCTACCCCACTTCGGCCAAGTTGTCGGTCAAGCCTCACGAGTTCGACATTGGCTGGATGTACATCAGCATCCTCAAGTTCTTCGGTTTGGCCACGGTCAAAAAAGTGCCACCCAAAATGGCTTTTGGAGAAGTCAAAGCCGTCGCCGACGAGAAGACTTTGGAAGCCATCATTGCCAACCGCTATGAAGTCATGGCGGGTTATGCCCGTGAATTGCGCGCCGTGTGCCAACGCGAGATCAGTGCCATGCAAAGCAAAGGTGCCGACACCGCCGTCATGAAAGCCGCTGGCCGCTGGTTGCACCGCGACGCCGAGAAGGTGCCCGCTGAAGTTCAGCCCCAGTTGCAACAAGCCCGTGCCGAGCACCCCGTGCTCGACAAAATGGTGACCATGCGCGAAGAACTGCGCGCTCTGTGGTCGACCACCACCTCGACCCGCGAGCAGTTGGCCGCAGACCTGCAAGCCTGGTGCCGCCGCGCCGAAGACAGCGGTATTGCTGCCTTGCGCGACTTCTCCATCCGCCTGCGTTCGGCCCGCGCCTAAGCGGATCGAACCGGTCAACAAAAAGCCCGCTCAAGAGCGGGCTTTTTTGTGGGTCATCGCCTAATCACTTCAGCTTGATTTCCTTGTAGTCCACGTGCTTGCGTGCAACGGGATCAAATTTCTTGATCAACATCTTGTCGGGCGTGGTCTTTTTGTTTTTGGTCGTGGTGTAGAAGTGGCCGGTTCCAGCGGTGGATTCCAGCTTGATCTTTTCGCGCGTGCCTTTGGTTGCCATGGTGGTTCTCCTTAAGCTTGACCGTGAGCGCGCAGGTCTGCGAGCACAGAGTCGATGCCGTTTTTGTCGATCAAGCGCAATGCGGCGCCAGAGACGCGCAAACGCACCCAGCGGTTTTCGCTCTCAACCCAGAAACGACGGTATTGCAGGTTCGGCAAGAACCGGCGCTTGGTTTTGTTGTTGGCGTGGGAAACGTTGTTTCCCACCATGGGCTTTTTGCCCGTTACTGCGCAGACGCGTGCCATGAGGACACTCCGATACATATACAGCCGTTGGCGCGAACCACCGGCCTCACCTCGCCAAAAGGGTGGCGGTAACCCGTTCTCTTGTTTGCTGGATTCCCCCAGCAACAAAGCCGATGATTATAACCCGTTCCCGGGTTGGCTCAAACGGGGTGGTTTTCCAAGAAGCGCTGGGCGTCCAAGGCCGCCATGCAGCCGGTGCCGGCGCTGGTGATGGCTTGGCGGTAGATGTGGTCTTGCACGTCGCCCGCAGCGAATACGCCGGGCACGCTGGTCATGGTGGCCATGCCGTTGTTGCCGCTTTGGGTGACGAGGTAGCCGTCTTTCATGTCGAGCTGGCCTTTGAAAATGTCGGTGTTGGGGCTGTGGCCAATGGCGATGAAACAGCCTTTGACGGCGACGTCTTCGGTGGCACCCGACTTGACGTTCTTCAGCCGCACACCGGTCACGCCGCTGGCGTCACCCAAGACCTCGTCCAAGGTGCAGTGCACTTTGAGCTCGATCTTGCCGGCGGCCACTTTTTCGTGCAGTTTGTCGATCATGATGGCTTCGGCGCGGAAGGTGTCGCGGCGGTGGATGAGCGTGACTTTGTTGGCGATGTTGGACAAGTACAAGGCCTCCTCCACAGCCGTGTTGCCCCCTCCCACCACGCAAACGTCTTGGCCGCGGTAGAAAAAGCCGTCGCAGGTGGCGCAGCCTGAGACACCTTTGCCCATGAAGGCCTCTTCTGATGGCAGGCCCAGGTACTTGGCCGAAGCGCCCGTGCTGATGATCAAGGTGTCGCAGCTGTAGCTGCCCGAATCGCCTTTGAGGACAAAGGGGCGTTGGCCCAATTGCACTTCGTTGATGTGGTCAAACACGATCTCGGTGTTGAAACGTTCGGCGTGCGCCAAGAAGCGCTGCATCAGCTCAGGACCTTGAACACCATTGGCGTCTGCCGGCCAGTTGTCGACATCGGTGGTGGTCATCAATTGGCCGCCTTGGGCGATGCCGGTGATGAGGGTGGGGGCCAAGTTGGCGCGGGCGGCGTAAACCGCAGCTGTATAACCCGCTGGGCCTGAACCTAAAATAAGTACTTTCGAGTGTTTCATGGTGAAATCAAATACCAAAGAATGTTTTATGGTTGGCAAAACGGCGAACGCCGAAGGGTCTGACCAAGTGCGAGGTCCCCAAGGCTTGGGGGTCTTGGTTTCATTGTAAGAGTCTGTTGACCGACATCCCGAGAGGAAACGCCACATGTCCTTGCTGTCCCACTTGGATTTGATCCGCCGCATCCCCATTTTTTCCATGCTCACCGAGGCTGAGGCGGTCTTGCTCAGTCAAAGAGCCCATAAACTGCGCTACAAGCGGGGCGAGAATTTGCTGACCCAAGGTCAGCGTTCCGATGCGTTGTTCATCGTGTTGACCGGTAAAGCCCGTGTGGTGGTCAAAGACCTGCGCCAACGTGAGGTGATCTTGAGCGACTTGCAGCCCGGTGAGTGCGTGGGCGAGATGAGCCTGATCGACAACGAGCCTCACAGCGCCACCGTTAGGGCCGACACGGTCTGCGACGTGCTGGTGCTGGAGTCTCAAGCCTTTGCCCGCTGTTTGGCCGAAAACTCGTCCTTGTCCTATGGTGTGATGCGCGGATTGGTGCAACGCCTGCGGCAAGCCGATCGAAAAATCGAGTCCTTGGCCTTATCGGACGTCTATGGACGAGTGGCCACGGCGCTCTTGGACATGGCCGATACCCCAGCCACCGGCCCCATGGTGATTCGAGACCGGGTCTCACGTCAAGATTTGGCCAAAATGATCGGGGCCTCGCGGGAAATGGTCAGCCGCGTGATGAAGGACTTTGAAAAATCCGGCTTCATTGAGATGGGCGAGCACGGTTGCACCTGGATCCGCAAAGACCGCATGCCCGCCATGGCCTGATGCACACCCCAAGCTTGGGGGTGCCTTCGGTTAAGCTTGCAAGCTACGTCCATTTGCGTGCCCATGAACCGACCCATCAACACCCTCAACGCCGACCGCCGGCCCCGCACACCGCCTGTGTTCCAGCGGTTTGCCCAAGAAATCGCTTTGATGTTTGGGGCCTTGCTCTTGCTGTTGGTGTTCTTGGCCTTGGTCAGCCATTCCATGAACGATTCGGCGTGGAGCACGACGGGTCAAACCGGGGATGTTGCCAATTGGTTGGGCCCATCGGGCGCGTTGTTCGCCGATGCGGCTTATTTTTCGCTGGGTTTTTCGGTCTGGTGGCTGTGGCTCATCGGACTGCGCCAATGGCTGGCGACCTTGGCGCGTTGGTTGCGAGGCCGTGAGCCCGTCCAAGGCTCCTCCGAACGCGAAGTGCCGTTGAAGCCTTGGCAACGGTGGCGCGATGCCACCGTGGGGTTTTGGCTCTCCTTGTTCGTGCTCTTGGCCGCCAGCACCACCTTGGAGTGGACGCGCTTGTACACCTTGGCCGAGCGTTTGCCAAGCGATGCTGGTGGGGTGTTGGGTCAGATCTTGGGCCCTTGGTTCATGGGGGGTTTGGGTTTCACGGGATCGGCCCTGGTCTGTCTGATCCTGATCGTGGCCAGCACCACGGTGGTGCTGCGGTTTTCTTGGTTGAGCTTGGCGCAGCACATCGGTGAGCAACTCGATGCTTGGTTCGATTCGCGACGCGAGCGGCGCGAAGCCCAAGAGGACCAATTGATCGGCGAGCGCGCGGCCCGCGAGCGCGAAGTGGTCTTGGCCGAAGAGCGAATCGAAATTGAAGAGCAACACCAGCCGCCGGTCGTGATTGAGCCGGTGCTGGTGGACGTACCGCGCAGTGAGCGTGTGGCCAAAGAGCGCCAAAAACCCTTGTTCCAAGAGATGCTCGACAGCAAGCTGCCTCAGGTCGACTTGCTGGACAGTGCGCCGGCACAGGCCTCCACCGTCTCGCCCGAGACGCTGGAGATGACCAGCCGCTTGATCGAGAAAAAGCTCAAAGACTTTGGCGTGGATGTGCGCGTGATCGCCGCCGCTCCTGGCCCAGTCATCACGCGCTACGAGATCGAACCCGCCACGGGCGTGAAGGGCTCGCAAATCGTCAACCTGGGCCGTGACCTGGCGCGCTCCTTATCCTTGGTGTCGATTCGCGTGATCGAAACCATCCCCGGCAAAAATCTGATGGCTTTGGAGTTGCCCAACGCCAAGCGCCAGACCATCAAGCTCAGCGAAATTCTGGGCTCGTCGATATACAACGACGCCCGCTCCTTGCTCACCATGGGTTTGGGTAAAGACATCAGCGGCTTCCCGGTGGTGGCCGACTTGGCCAAGATGCCGCACTGCTTGGTCGCTGGAACGACCGGTTCGGGTAAGTCGGTGGGCATCAATGCCATGATCTTGTCTTTGCTCTACAAGGCCGACGCCAAAGACGTGCGCCTGTTGCTCATCGACCCCAAGATGCTGGAGATGAGCGTCTACGAAGGCATTCCGCACTTGCTCGCGCCGGTGGTCACCGACATGAAACAAGCCGCACACGGCCTGAACTGGTGCGTGGGCGAGATGGAGCGTCGCTACAAGCTCATGAGCAAACTGGGTGTGCGCAACCTCGCGGGCTACAACAGCAAGATCGAAGAAGCGGGTGAGCGCGGCGAGTTGATCGGCAACCCGTTCAGCCTCAACCCCGAGCAACCTGAGCCCTTGGAGACCATGCCCTACATCGTGGTGGTCATCGACGAATTGGCCGACCTGATGATGGTGGTGGGCAAAAAGATTGAAGAGCTGATCGCGCGTTTGGCACAAAAGGCGCGCGCCGCGGGCATTCACCTGATTTTGGCGACCCAGCGGCCCAGCGTGGACGTGATCACCGGCCTCATCAAGGCCAACATCCCCACGCGCATTTCTTTCCAGGTCAGCAGCAAGATCGACAGCCGCACCATCCTCGACCAAATGGGCGCCGAGAGTTTGCTCGGCATGGGCGACATGCTCTACATGCCCAGTGGCACGGGCTTTCCCGTGCGCGTGCACGGTGCCTTTGTCAGCGACGACGAAGTCCACCGCGTGGTGGCGTATTTGAAAGAGCAAGGCGGTGAGCCCAATTACGTGGAAGGCTTGCTCGAAGGCGGCACGGTGGAGGGTGGCGGTGAAACCGGCGACATGTTTGGGGGCGGCGACAGCGAAAAAGACGAGCTCTACGACCAAGCCGTGGCCATTGTGCTCAAGGACCGCAAGGCCAGCATTTCCTATGTGCAGCGCAAGCTGAAAATTGGCTACAACCGCGCCGCGCGCTTGCTCGAAGAGATGGAGAACGCTGGCCTGGTCAGCGCCCTCACGTCCAGCGGGCAACGCGATATTTTGGTGCCTTCCAGGGGTGAATGAGATGTGGCGACGTGCGTGTGTGGCCTGGGGTTTGGCGTTGCTCGGCGGCGTGGCGCAGGCCGACGGCTTGGTCGCGCTCGATGTGTTTTTGCGTGAGGTCAAAAGCGCGCAGGCCGATTTCACCCAAGTCGTGACCGCGCCCAAGCGGGAGGGGCAAAGCGCTGGACGACAAAAAACCTCCAGCGGCCGCTTTGAATTCCGCCGCCCCAACCAATTCCGCTTCGAGTACCTGCGTCCGTTCGAGCAAAGCATCGTGGCCGATGGCAAGACCTTGTGGATCTACGACGTCGATCTGAACCAAGTCACCTCGCGCGCGCAGCAAGAGGTCTTGGGCAACACCCCAGCGGCGCTCATCGCCAGCGGCTCCAGCGTGGCCGAACTTGCGCGACTGTTTGTGCTCACCAGCGTGGCCAGCTCGGACGGGGTGGATTGGGTGCAGGCCCAGCCGCGCCAGCGCGACGGCAGCTTGAACCAGGTGCGTTTGGCCTTTCAACAAGGCCAACTCACGGCTTTGGAAATCGAAGACGGCTTGGGCCAACGCTCGGTCTTGACCTTCCAGAACTGGCGCAGCAACACAGGCATTGGCAGCGAACGTTTTCGCTTCCAGCCGCCGGCCGGTGCGGCCGTCTTGCGTCCTTGAAAACACCATGAGCTCACCGCTCACCCCCATCCCTTTGGCCGAGCGGCTGCGGCCCAAGACCTTGGCCGAGGTGATCGGGCA
>DAISXI010000046.1:0-14529 GCA_036825935.1 Hydrogenophaga sp. | reverse complement strand
GCCAGCACCAGCGAGACCGCTTTCTCGCGGAATTCGGGCACGGCCAATTCAGCCGCCGCAAAGCGGTAGAGCTGGCCGTTGGCGCTGTAGTAGCCCGCGATCACGGTGGCCGTCACGAGCAACCAGAAGTTGCCGGCCATGGCCGCCCAGTAGCACAGCAAGGCCGAACCCAAGGCCACGGCCAAGCCAATTTGAAAGGAAGCCTGTCGACCAAAGGCGGACTGCGTGCGCGCCACCAGCGGCGTGGACAGCGCGCCGCCCACCACATAGCCCATGACCGGCAGCGTGGCCATCCAGCCCAGGGGCGCCAAGCTCAGCCCGACCAAACCGCTGATCGCAATGAAGACCACGTTGTTGGTCAGGAACAGGCCTTGTGCGGCGGCCAGCAGCCAGAGGTTTTTATTCATCAGCCACTGTTTATACAGCGTGGGCCAAAACCAGCGCGGCCAAGGCCGCGGTTTCGGCGCGCAGCACCCGAGCGCCCAAGGTCACGGGCAACCAGCCATTCGCGCGCGCTTGGGCGTCTTCGCTGGGGCTCAGGCCGCCTTCAGGGCCGCTCAAAAAGCACACGTGGGTGTCCGCGGGGTGTTCGGCCAAAACGTGCGCCAATGGCCGTGTGCCTTCGGCCAGCGACAGCACCAGCCGCAGGCCGGTGCGCGGCACTTTGAGCATGACGGCCCAATCGGTCACCTGGGCCACCTGGGGCACGCGGTTGCGGCCGCACTGCTCACACGCGGCCACGGCCACCGATTGCCAGTGGTCTTGTTTTTTCTGAGCACGCTCACCGCTCAAGCGCAGCACGCTGTGCGCGGTGTGCAAGGGCTCGATGGCGTGAACGCCGAGTTCGGTGGCTTTTTCCACCAACCAGTCCATGCGGTCGTTGGCGGGCATGCCCACCACCAGCGTGACCGGCCGTGGCGACTCGCATTCCAGCGCCTCAAAGTGGTCCACCCGCACCTGCACATCGCTGCGGCCCATGTGGGTGACGGTGGCTTGCCACTGCCCGCCTTCGCCGTTGAACAGGGTGATGGTGTGGCCCGGTTGGTGGCGCAGCACCTGCACGTGGCGCGCGGTGCCGGGGGGCAGCGTCAGCTCAGCGCCGGCGCTCAGCGGCAAGGGGCAGTGGTAGCGGGGCATGCGCGCGTCAGACCCGGCCGAAGGCGTAGCCACTGGCGGCTTCAAAACCCTCGATCTCGTCGATGAGTTTGAGCAGCGGGCCCAGCGCTCGGTAGCGGTGCGCGGTGGAGCGGATGTAGTGGATGAAACGCGGTGCGTCGGCCAAGTACTTGGGCTTGCCGTCGCGCAGCGTCAGGCGCGCAAAAATGCCCGCGACCTTGAGGTGGCGCTGCAAGCCCATCCACTCCACGGCGCGGTAGAAGGCGCCGAAGTCGCTGTGCCAGTCTTCAAAGTCCAATAGGCCGGTTTTGCGGGCCTTCTCCCAATAGCGGATGGTCACGTCGATGACGAAGTCTTCTTCCCACGTCAAGAAGGCGTCGCGCATGAGGCTGGCGATGTCGTAGGTGACGGGGCCGTAGAGCGCGTCTTGGAAGTCGAGCACGCCCAGCTGTTGAGCGGGCGTGTGGCCCGGCTGGCGCGGCAGCATCAGGTTGCGCGGCATGAAGTCGCGGTGCACATAGACCTTGGGGCCGATGAGGTTGTGCGCCACGATGCTGTCAAAGGCCGACTGCAAGGTGCGGCTTTGGCCATCGTTCAGGGTAATGCCTTTGTGTTGGGCCAAGTACCAATCGGGAAACAGCTGGACTTCGCGGCGCAGCACCGCTTCGTCGTAGGCGGGCAGCACACCCGGCTGGGAGGCCAGTTGCCAAGCCAACAAGCTGTCGGTGGCGGCCATGTACTGGGCGTGGTTGGCCTGTGGGTGGTCGCGGTCGATGCGCTCCATCATGGTGTGCTCGCCCAAGTCGCTCATGAGCATGAAGCCGTTGGGTTCGTCCCAAGCCAAGATCTCGGGCACCAAGAGACCGGCTTGGCGCAGCAAAGCGGCGATGTCCACGAAGGGGCGGCAGTTTTCTTGGGCCGGCGGCGCGTCCATGATGATCAGGCTGTGGCCCTGCTGGTGGTCGATGCGCAGGTAGCGGCGAAAGCTGGCGTCGGCCGAGGCGGGGCGCAAGCTGCCCACCTCCAAGGCGTGCTGAGCCGATTGGTTTTGTAACCACCGGCCAAACACCTGTTCACGTTCGGGATCGGTCCACGTCACGGGGGTGAGCAGGGTGTTCATGGGGGCTTGGATCATCAGATTGGCGGCAAAGCGCACCGCGGCGCAGCGCATAGGATAATGCTTACTGATTTTACAAACCGTTGTCCACTCGATATGAATCCTGAATTCGATCAAGAGCGTTCCATTCGCCGTTTGCGTGAGCAGCGCCGGTGGACAGCCGCCTGCCTTCCTTTGCTCTGCCTGATGCTCGGTACCCCAGCCGCAGCAGAGGAAGGCGTTTTGGACCTCAAGCCCTCTTTGGAGATGGTGCCGCGCTTGAGCGAAGAGGCGCTCAGCGACGCCCCCACGTTTGTGGGCGGCCAGTTGGTGGAAGGCTCTGCCGGCCAAAACGTGGACATTCAAGGTGCGGCCAGCTTGCGCCGTCACGATGTGGTCATCGATGCCGACCGTTTGGACTTTGACCAAACCACCAACCAAGCCCGGGCCCGTGGCAACGTGCGACTCAACCGCATGGGCGACCGCTTTGTGGGCGAAGAGCTGACCTACAACACCGAGACCAGCAGCGGCATTTTCTTAAAACCCCAATTCACTTTGTTGGCCAACGAGGTCAAGGGCGATGCGTCCCGGGTGGAGTTTGCCAACCAAGTGCAAACCACCGCGCACGACGTGCGGTATTCGACTTGCCCACGTCCCCCTGGCGAGCATTGGTTGCCCGCGTGGATGATGCGCAGCGACCGCGTGGAGTTGGACCATGTCGAGGAGGTGGGTGAAGCTTATGGTGCTGTGCTGGAGTTTCAGGGCGTGCCCTTGCTGGCCAGCCCCTATTTGACTTTCCCCATCAGCAACAAGCGCAAATCGGGTTTGCTGCCGCCCACCTTGAACGTGGACAACATCAACGGTGGTGAAGTGACTTTGCCTTGGTATTGGAATATCGCGCCCGATCACGACGCCACCTTCTACCCCACGGTCATGGCCAAACGTGGCATCGACCTTGGCGCCGAATACCGTTACATGACGCCGGGCTCCGGTGGCGTGGTCCGCGGGGCGTTCATGCCCAATGACGGCTTGCGCAACAACGAAGACCGCTGGGCTTTGTCTTACCAACATGCGCACCGCTTGCCTTTGGACCATGCTTTGGCGGCGGCGGGCTTGGGTGGAGAGGCGCGTTTGCGTTGGAACCTCAACCGCGTGGGCGATGACAACTACTGGCGCGATTTCCCCCGCGGCACCAAGTCCTTGACCAGCCGATTGCTCAACAACGAAACTGAGGTGTCTTGGGCCGGTGGCCCTTGGCAGTTCAGCGCTTTGGCCAACCAGTGGCAGACCTTGCAGGTGCCGGAGGCTTTGATTGGCGTGCCTTTCAATCGGGTGCCGTCATTGGCTTGGCGTTACAACCCGACCGGATTGGCTTGGGCGGGTCTGAGCGATTGGAAGTTGTCGGCGCAAGCCGAATGGACCCAGTTTGAGCGCAACACGCTCGAGGGCCCCGCTGACGCTAACAACGGCGCCCGTTCGGTCTTGGTGTCGCAAGTCTCTCGCGATTGGGGCGCGCCGGGCTGGTTCATCAAGCCGAAGTTTCAGTGGCACACCTCTCAATACGCGCTCGACGCTCGAAACGCCGAAGGCCAGACGGCTTACGCCAAGTCCATACCCACCGTGAGTGTGGACACGGGTTTGATTTTTGAGCGCGATTTTGATTGGCTGGGTCAGTCGCACCAACAAACCTTGGAGCCGCGTCTGTTCTGGACTTGGACGCCTTTTGAAGCTCAAAACAACCCCATCTACGACACAGCGTTCAAGGAATTCAACACCACCACACTGTTCAGCGAAAACCTGTGGGGAGGGCACGACCGCCTCTCCGACACGCGCGCGGTGACGGCTGGCTTGACCAGCCGTTGGCTGCGTGCCGCTGACGGCGCAGAGTGGGCGCGAGTGGGTTTGGCGCAGCGTTTGACCTTGGCCGATTGCGTGGGTGAAGTGGGCTGCCCTCAAGCCGAAACCGAGGTGCGCAGCGACATCTTGTTGGATGGCAACGTGCGCCTGACCGATCGCTGGGCCGCGGACTTCACAGCGCAGTTGGACAACCAAGCCGAATTTGCCCGACGCACGGTCACGTCCCTGCGTTATTCGCCCACCAACTACCGCACCGTCAGCGTGGGCTTGCGCACCCAAAAAGCCACAGCAAACGCCCTGCAAACCGAGTTTGTCGACTTGGGTTGGCAGTGGCCGGTGAGCGACTTGTGGGGCGCCGATGCCCAAGACCAAGGACCTGGGCGGGGCCTGGGTGTGGGCCGCTGGTACTCGGTGGCCAAAATCAATTACAACGTCGCAGACAAAGCCGTGTCCGATTTGGTGGCCGGCTTTGAGTACGACGGCGGTTGTTGGGTGGGTCGGTTTGTGACCTCCCAACTCCAGCGCGGATCCGAACAAAAAAATATCAGCTACATGTTCCAACTGGAGTTCGTCGGCTTTTCACGCTTGGGCGTGAGTCCGCTGCAAACCCTGCGCGAGAGCATCCCCCGTTACCAATTCTTGCGCGAACAAGTCAACCCACCGAGCCGATTCCAACAATATGACTGATGCTGTGACGATGGGCCGCTGGGCCCCTGTGTTGGCCCTGTGCTGGGGGGTGTTTTTCTTCGGTTTGGCCCAAGGCCAAACCCCCTCTGCGGTGACCGTGCGCTCGGTCGACCACATCGTTGCGTTGGTCAACAGCGATCCGATCACCAACAGCGAGTTTCGGCAGCGCTTGCTCAAGGTTCAAACTCAGCTCAAAGAATCGGGGGCGACCCCACCTGCGGCAGACGTGCTGAGCGCGCAGGTGTTGGAGCAGCTGGTGTTGGAGCGTGTCCAACTGCAGCGAGCTCAGGAATTGGGCTTGCGTGTGGACGCCGACAGCGTGGACGATGCCAAGCGCCGCTTGGCCAGTCAAAACGGCTTGAGCTTGGAGGCCTTCGAGCGACGTTTGCAGTCCCAAGGCATCAGCCCGGAGGCCTTTGCCTTCGATGTGCGTGAACAATTGCTGTTGCAACGCCTGCGCGATCGCGAAGCCGATGCGCGGGCCAAGGTCAGCGAAACCGAGATCGACGAATACATCGCTGAACAACAGCGCTTGAAGCCTTTGAGCAATTTGTCTTTGCACTTGGCGCAGGTTTTGTTGCCGGTGCCTGCCGGCAGCGACGCGGTTCGCGAAGCGGCGATTCGAGCCCAAGCCGACGCCATCGCAGCCCAAGCCCGCGCCGGTCAAGATTTTGCTCAATTGGCCAAGACCCACTCCAAGTCCAGCGACGCTGAGCAAGGCGGCTCTTTGGGGATGCGATCGGTGGACCGTTTGCCAGAACTGTTTGTCAACGCAGCGGCTTCAGCCCCTGCCGGATCGGTGGTCGGGCCGGTGCGCAGCGGTGCTGGCTTTCATGTCTTGAAGGTGCTGGCGCGGGAGCAAGTGGGCCTGCCCGATGCGTTGATGCCGCAAACGCTGGCGAGGCATATTTTGCTGCGCCCCTCGTCAAGCCTGAGCGAGGCTCAAGCCATCGCCCAAATGCAGCGCTGGCGTGACAGCATCGCGGCAGGGCGTGCGAGCTTCGAAGCTTTGGCACGCCAGCACAGCCAAGACGGTTCGGCCCCCAGTGGTGGTGAGTTGGGTTGGGCCTCACCCGGTCAGTTTGTGCCCGAGTTTGAGTCGGCCATGGATGCGCTCAAACTCGGCGAGGTTTCGCCGGTGGTGGTGTCGCGCTTTGGCGTGCACCTGATTCGCGTGGACGAGCGTCGACAAGTGCCCATGAGCCTGCCCCAGCAACGCGTCATGGTGCGCAACCTGCTGCGCCAAGACAAGGCCCGCACCGCCCTGACCCAATGGTTGGGTGATCTGCGCGCGCAGGCTTTTGTCGAATACCGCGAAGCGCCGCGTCCATGAAACACATCGCGCGCAAGCGCTTTGGGCAACACTTTCTAACCGACGCGGGCATCATCGGGGCCATCGTGGACGCCATCAACCCGCAGCGCAGCGACGCGATGGTTGAAATCGGTCCCGGCTTGGCCGCTTTGACGCAGCCACTCATGGCCCAACTGGACCAGCTGGCGGTGATTGAGCTCGACCGCGACTTGGCCGCTCGCTTGCGCGAACAAGCGGCCTTGCAAGTGGTGGAGTCCGATGTGCTGCGCGTCGATTTTTCTCGGCTGCATGAGGCTTTGGGGCGCAGCGGCCCCGCGCCGCGTTGGCGTGTGGTGGGCAACCTGCCCTACAACATCTCCACACCCATCTTGTTCCATTTGCTTGCCCATGTGGGTGCGGTGCAAGACCAGCACTTCATGCTGCAAAAAGAGGTGATTGACCGCATGGTCGCTAAGCCCAGCACCGCCAGTTATGGACGCCTGTCGGTCATGCTGCAGTGGCGCTACGCGATGGAAAACGTCTTGTTTGTGCCGCCCGAGAGCTTCGATCCGCCCCCGCGCGTGGACAGCGCGGTGGTGCGCATGGTGCCTTTGGCCGAGCCCCCCAAACTCAACGAGGCGGTGCTCAGCGAGTTGGTGCAAGTGGCTTTCAGCCAGCGCCGCAAAATCTTGCGCCATACCTTGGGCCGCTGGCTGACCGATCACGGTTACGGTGGCGAATTCGACGAGCAACGCCGGGCCGAAGAGGTGCCGGTGGCCGAGTTCGTGGCCTTGGCGCAAGCCGTTGCGGCATAAAAAACGCAGCCCGAGGGCTGCGTTTTGTGTTGGGCGCCGACGCGCTTATGCGGCGGTGAGCCAGTAACCCGCGTTGAACGGGCTGCTCATGCGCAAGGCCATGGGGCTCACGTCCAAGAGCTTGTCGGTGGGCATGGGCTCTTCGTTTTGCACTTCGATCGGCTCTTCGCCTTTGGGTGTTCGGGCCACCGAGAAGGAGTAGAAGCAACGGAAGGGGATCTTGCGGTCGGACCAGTAGTCGGCCGTGTCGCGGAAGATGTCCAGCAGCTGTTCACGCGCTTCTTTGTCGAACTTGGCGTGGGCGGGGATGTGCTCCAAGACCACGATGAAGCCGGTTTGTGGACCCGACTTCTGGACCATGTCGGTCATGCAGTCGTACAAGGCGTCAAAGTTTTTGCCAAAGTGGGTGGGCAAGGTGTACTGCGAAGCAATGAGCTCCAAGACGTCTTGCTTGCTCTGGGCTTTGGCCAAGTTGGCGTACAAAAAGTGATGCCCCAACTGCTCGGCCGAAGCCTGCAGTTCTTTCACGCCGTATGCGCGAATGGATTGCACGATGTTCGTGCGAACGTTGCGAAGTGGCGCGTCCATTTCCACGTCTCTTTCTGAAGGCTAAGTTTGAAAACCATGCTCAACCGCGTTGGGTGCACCCTGTCAAAGTCAGGGGCTCAACGGTCATCGGATTGAGAAAATTGTGCGCATTTGACCGTTAAAAATAACGGGTGCTTGCCCTTTTTGCCAGTTTCTTGGCCCGGGAAAACCCTCAATGCAATCCATGGAGTGTGCCTGAACAGGCCATAAAAAGCAAGCACATACCCATCCATGGCCTGAACACATGGAGGTATTGGAAAAGAAAGAAGTTAGCGCTTGCTACAGCGCAAAGCTTTAAATGTTGGTGTTCGCTTCCATGACCGTCAAGGCCGTCATGTTCACGATGCGGCGCACCGTGGCGCTGGCGGTGAGCACGTGGGCGGGCTTGGCCGCGCCCAGCAGCATGGGGCCGATGGCGATGTTGCCGCCCGCCGCTGTCTTGAGCAGGTTGTAGGCGATGTTGGCGGCATCGATGTTGGGCAAGACCAACAAATTGGCGTCACCTTGCAGGCTGCTGTTGGGCATGAAGGTCTTGCGGGCCTCGGCATTCAGCGCCAAATCGCCGTGCATTTCGCCATCCACTTCGAGCCACGGTGCGGTTTCGCGCAGAAGGGCCAGGGTTTGGCGCATTTTGAGCGCACTCGGCTGGTTGGACGATCCAAAGTTGGAGTGCGAGAGCAGGGCGGCCTTGGGGGTGATGCCGAAGCGTTTGATCTTTTGGGCCGCCATCACCGTGATTTCGGCCAGCTCCTCGGCCGAGGGGTCGTAGTTCACGTGGGTGTCGACCAAAAACACTTGGCGGCCGGGCAGCATCAGGGCATTCATGCCGGCGTAGCAGTGCGCCTTGGGGTGTTTGCCGACCACTTGGTTGATGTACTCCAAGTGAAAGGCGGTGTTGCCCCAAGTGCCGCAAATCAGGCCATCGACTTCGCCTTTGTGCAGCATCATGGAGCCAATGAGCGTCAAACGGCGGCGCATTTCGATTTTGGCGAACTGCTGTGTCACGCCTTTGCGCTCCATCATGCGGTGGTAGGTTTGCCAGAAATCGCGGTAGCGGGGATCGTCTTCTACGTTGACGACGTCGTAGTCCAGGCCGTCTTTCAGGCGAAGACCAAATTTGGCAACGCGTTGGGCGATGATGGCGGGTCTTCCGATTAAAACCGGGCGTGCAATGTTCTCGTCCACCAAAATTTGGCAGGCACGCAAGACGCGTTCTTCTTCACCTTCAGCATAGGCCACTCGCTTGGCACTGGCTTGCTTGGCCGCTGCGTAAACGGGTTTCATCATGGAGCCCGACGCGATCACGAAGCTTTGCAGCTTTTCTCGGTAGGCGTGCATATCGGCAATCGGTCGCAAGGCCACGCCGCTGTCGGCGGCGGCTTGAGCCACGGCTGGAGCGATCTTCATCATCAAGCGGGGGTCAAAAGGCTTGGGGATCAGGTAGTCGGGGCCAAAGGCGAGGCTCTCACCGGCATAGGCCGCCGCCACCACCTCGCTTTGCTCGGCTTGGGCCAACTCGGCGATGGCGTGCACCGCCGCAATTTCCATCTCCAAGGTGATGGTGGTCGCGCCGCTGTCCAAAGCCCCACGGAAGATGTAGGGGAAGCACAGGACGTTGTTGACCTGGTTGGGGTAGTCGGTGCGGCCGGTGGCCATGATGGCGTCGTCGCGCACGGCTTTGACGTCGGCGGGGTCGATTTCCGGGTTGGGGTTGGCGAGCGCAAAGATCAGCGGTTTGGCGGCCATGGACTTGACCATGTCTTGCTTGAGCACCCCGCCCGCCGACAGTCCCAAGAACACGTCGGCACCGGCGATGACTTCGCGCAAGGTGCGGAAGTCGGTTTTTTTCACGAATTTGATCTTGTCTTCGTCCATCAACTCGGTGCGGCCCTCGTAGACCACACCGGCCAAGTCGGTGACCCAGATGTTTTCGCGGGGGATGCCCAGCTTGACCAAAAGGCCCAAGCAAGCCAAGGCCGCTGCGCCCGCGCCAGACGTGACGAGTTTGATCTTCTTGGGATCTTTGCCGACGACCTTCAAGCCGTTCAAGATGGCCGCGCCCACCACAATGGCGGTGCCGTGTTGGTCGTCATGGAAGACGGGAATCTTCATGCGCTCGCGCAGCTTTCGCTCAATGTAGAAGCAGTCGGGGGCTTTGATGTCTTCGAGGTTGATGCCGCCAAACGTGGGCTCCAGCGAGGCGATGATTTCGACCAGCTTGTCCGGGTCTTTTTCGTTGATTTCGATATCGAACACATCGATGTCGGAAAACTTTTTGAACAGAACGCCCTTGCCTTCCATCACCGGCTTGGAGGCCAGGGGGCCGATGTCGCCCAGACCGAGCACGGCGGTGCCGTTGGTGATGACGCCGACCAAATTGCCGCGGCTGGTGTATTTGAAGGCGTTGGCCGGGTCGGCCACGATTTCTTCGCACGGCGCCGCCACGCCAGGCGAGTAAGCCAAGGCCAGATCACGCTGGTTGATGAGTTGCTTGGTGGGCGCGATCGCCACTTTGCCGGGACGGGGGAACTCGTGATACTCAAGCGCCGCACGGCGCAACTCGGCGCGTTTCTCGTCTTGGGTGGGATTGGACATGTCGCGGTCTCCTGGCGTGAAAAGGGCTTGTGTCAGCACAAGGCGTGGGGCATTCTACGGCGACAGGGCCTGCGCCACTGTCAACTCGGGGGTGCTTGCGCTTGTGACCGCGCAAGGGCTAATGGGTGGGTGGCTCAGTCGCGCATGAGCGCTTCGATGGCGTCGGCGTCCACCGGCACGCCGCGTGAGATCAGTTCACAACCTTGTGGCGTGACCACGGCGTCGTCTTCGATGCGGATGCCGATGTTCCAAAACGCTTCGGGCACGTTCTTGGCCGGGCGCACGTAGATGCCCGGCTCGATGGTCAGCACCATGCCCGCTTTCAAGGTGCGGCTGACGCGCTCACCGCTGGCGTTGAGCTCGGTGTAGGCCCCACAGTCGTGCACGTCCATGCCCAGCCAGTGGCCGGTGCGGTGCATGTAGAACGGGGTGTAACGGCGGTGCTCGATGACGTCGTCCACGGTGCCGGCGGTGTTGCGGTCGAGCAGGCCGACGTCGAGCATGCCTTGCGCCAACACGGCCACCGCCGCGTTGTGCGGGTCGACAAAACGGGCGCCGACCCGCGTGGCGTTCACCGCCGCAGCTTGGGCGGCCAGGACGATGTCGTAGAGCGTGCGCTGCGGGCCGGTGAAGCGGCCATTGGCAGGGAAGGTGCGGGTGATGTCGCTGGCGTAGCCATCGAGCTCACAGCCGGCGTCGATCAGCACCAAATCCCCATCGCGGATCGGCGCGACGTCGGCTCGGTAGTGCAACACACAAGCGTTGGCACCGCCGGCCACGATGGAGCCATAGGCCGGGAATTGCGAGCCCGCATCGCGAAAGCCGTGCAGCAGCTCGGCATCCAAATGAAATTCGCGCAGGTCTTGGCCGGCGCGCAAACGGCGCGCGCTGGTTTGCATGGCGCGGATGTGGGCCGCAGCGCTGATGTCGCAGGCGCGGCGCATGGTGTCGAGTTCGAGCGCGTCTTTGATCAGCCGCATCTCGTCGAGGGGGCCGCAGACGTCCATCAACTCGGCGGGGCACACCACCCCTTGGCGAACCTTGGCGCGCACGCTGCCCAGCCAGCGCTCCACTTGCGTTTCCAAACCGCTGTGGGTGGCAAAGGGGTACCAGAGGCGCTGGCGGTTTTCCAGCCAGCCCGGCATGAGCCGATCGAGCTCGTCAACCGATTGCGCCTCGTCCACGCCCAAAGCCTGTGGCGCGGCCTCTGGGCCTAAGCGAATGCCATCCCAGATTTCACGCTCCAAATCTTTGGGCTGACACAGCAAAGTGCAGCGACCTTCGGCGGTGATCACCAGCCACGCGTTGGGTTCGGTGAAGCCGGTCAAATAAAAGAAGTAACTGTCGTGGCGGTACAGGTAGTCGCTGTCGCGGTTGCGGATGCGTGCGGGCGCGGTCGGGATGATGGCCACGCCACCCGGGCCCAGTTGGGCGGCTAAGCGGGCGCGACGTTCGGCGTACACAGCAGGTGTGGTCATGGTGAGGTATCCGTTTGGTTGAGGGCGGCCAAGCGCTCAGGTGTGCCCACGTCGGTCCAAGCCCCGGTGTAGAGGCTGGCGCTGACGTGGCCGGCTTGAGCGGCTTGGCGAAGCAGAGGTCCCAAGGGCAGGGCGGTGCCTTGGGGGTTACCGGCGATGGTGTCGGTCCAAGGGGCTTCAAACAGTTCGCGCCGGTACAGGCCCACTGTGCTGAAGGTGTAACGCGGGCCGTCCGTGTCGTTGGCTACACGGCCCACGCCAGGCTCGTCGGGCATGGCCTGCCAAGCGAAATCGCCCTTGGGGTTGTGTTCGGGGTTGGGCACGAGCCACAGATGGGCCAAACGGCCGCTGGCGATGAAGCGCTGCAGCACGGCCGCATCGAACACAAAGTTGGGCATGTACACATCGGCCGCCGTGACCCAAAACACCGGGCTCAAGCGCGGCAAGGCGCGCAAAATGCCGCCTGCGGTCTCCAAGGCGTAGCCAAAATCCCGCCCCTCGTGGGACAAGCGCACGTGCACGTCGGGGTGGGACTGGGCCCAAGACAGGCAGTGCGCTTCAACCTGTTCACTCAACCACTCGGTGTTGACCACGATGTCGCGCACACCCGCTGCGTGTAAGCCCTTCAGCGGCCCGTCGATCAGGGCCTGGCCATGCACCCGCAGCAAGGGTTTGGGGGTGTGGTCGGTCAAAGGCCGCATGCGCAAACCGCGGCCAGCGGCCAGCACCATGGCGCTGACGTAAGAGGTCGGGGAAGGCGTGTACATGGCTGCATTATTCCTGAGTTCGATAAAATCCCGGGTTGACGCATGTGCGCCAGCCCAACTCCGACAACACACCATGTCCCTCGCCACCCCCATCCCCTCCCAAAACATGGCCAACGCCATTCGCGCCTTGGCCATGGACGCCGTCCAGCAAGCCAATTCGGGCCACCCCGGCGCGCCCATGGGCATGGCCGACATGGCGGTGGCGCTGTGGAGCCGCCACCTGCAGCACAACCCCACGAATCCGCATTGGGCCAACCGCGACCGTTTTGTGCTCTCCAACGGCCACGGCTCCATGTTGATTTACGCCTTGTTGCATCTCACCGGCTACGACTTGCCGATGAGCGAGATCAAGAACTTCCGCCAGTTGCACAGCAAAACCGCCGGGCACCCCGAAGTGGGCATCACCCCCGGTGTGGAAACCACCACCGGCCCGCTGGGCCAAGGCATCACCAACGCGGTGGGCATGGCGCTGGCTGAGAAGCTGCTGGCGGCCGAGTTCAACCGCCCTGGCCACGCCATCGTGGACCACCACACCTATGTGTTCATGGGCGATGGCTGCTTGATGGAAGGCATCTCGCACGAGGCCTGCGCTTTGGCCGGTGCTTGGAAGCTCAACAAACTGGTCGCTTTGTACGACGACAACGGCATTTCCATTGACGGCCAAGTGGCCCCTTGGTTCATCGACAACACGCCTCAGCGTTTTGAGGCCTATGGGTGGAACGTGATCCGCGCCGTGGACGGCCACAGCGCCGACGCGGTCGAGCGCGCCATCGCCCAAGCCCAGCGCAGCGACAAGCCCACGCTGATCTGCTGCAAAACCGCCATTGGTCAAGGCAGCCCCAACCGCGCCAACACCGCCAAGGCGCACGGCGAGCCTTTGGGCGCCGAAGAGATCGTCCTCACCCGTGCCGCGCTGGGTTGGCCACACGCCCCCTTCGAGATCCCCGCCGACGTTTACAGCGCTTGGGACGCCAAGGCCGCCGGCCAGCGCGCCGAAGCCGCTTGGAACGAAACCTTTGCGGCCTACCGCGCGGCTTTCCCCGACTTGGCCGAGGCCTTCACCCGCCGCATGTCGGGTGCTTTGCCCAAAGACTTCGAACAAACCGTGGTGGACGCGGTCGTGGCCGCCCACACCAAGGCCGAAACCGTGGCCAGCCGCAAGGCCAGCCAATTGGCCTTGGAAGCCTTCACCGCCGCCCTGCCCGAGCTGCTCGGTGGCTCGGCCGACCTGACCGGCTCCAACCTCACCAACACCAAGTCCACCCCCAACCTGCGCTTCGACGCCCAGGGCGCGCTGGTGAAAAACGAGCAAGGCCAAGGTGGGCGCCACATCAACTACGGCGTGCGCGAATTCGGCATGGCCGCCATCATGAACGGCGTGGCGTTACATGGCGGTTACATCCCCTACGGCGGCACCTTCCTGACCTTCAGCGACTACAGCCGCAACGCCATCCGCATGGCCGCGCTGATGAAGCAGCGCGTGATCCACGTGTTCACGCACGACTCCATCGGTTTGGGCGAAGACGGCCCCACCCACCAGTCGGTCGAACACGCCGCCAGCCTGCGCCTGATCCCCAACCTGGACGTCTGGCGCCCCGCCGACACGGCCGAAACCACCGTGGCCTGGGCCGTGGCCATCAAAAATACGCAGCGCCCCACGGCGCTGCTGCTGTCGCGCCAGAACCTGCCCTACGCGCCCAAGAGCGATTTGGGCGACATCAGCCGTGGCGCTTACGTCTTGGCCGAGCCCGAGACCGTGGGTTTGAAGAAGAAGGCGCAGGCGGTGATCATCGCCACCGGCTCTGAAGTGCAGCTCGCCCTCAAGACACAAGAGCGCTTGGCCAAGGAGTTCAAGATCGCCGTGCGCGTGGTCTCCATGCCCAGCACCACCACCTTTGACCGCCAAACCGCGGCCTACAAAGCGTCGGTCTTGCCCGCAGGTGTGCCCCGCGTGGCGGTCGAGATGGGTTCCACCGACGGTTGGTGGAAGTACGGTTGTGCGGCCGTGGTCGGCTTGGACACCTACGGCGAGTCGGCCCCCGCGCCGGTGCTGTTCCAGCACTTCGGCTTCACCCCCGAGAACGTGGCCGACACCGTGCGCGCCGTCTTGGCCGCGCGCTGACACACAGATCCCCGGGCGGTTCGCCCGGAACCCGGGGATCAGGTTGACGACAACCTGATTCCGTATAAACGGGTTACGTAACCGGTTCGTAACTTACCTTTTCAGCACCATGACTCT
>DAISXI010000045.1:0-14760 GCA_036825935.1 Hydrogenophaga sp. | reverse complement strand
GGGCCTGCAGCGCAGCTTGCTCGGCCACGCTCCAGCGCCAACCGAAATGCGCAGCCGCTTCGCTCAGGCGTGCCCAATGCTGTGATGCGTGGCGCAACTGGCCGTTCTCCAAAGCCAAGGTTTCCAAGAGTTCGAACGGCTCGGTGGCGTTTTGCAAAAACCGCCGCTTGTGGTTCCACTCGCGCCACTCGCCGTCGGCCGTGGCGTCGGTGGTGATGCCGCTGCCAATGCCACAACGCAAGGAACCGCCTTGCAGCTCCACGGTTCGAATGGCCACATTGAAACGCGCAGCCCCACCGGGGCGCACCACGCCGATGGCGCCGCAGTACCAACCGCGTGCGTCGGGCTCCAGGTCGCGGATGGTGCGCATGGCTTGCACCTTGGGCGCGCCCGTCACCGAGCCGCAGGGGAACAGGGCCGCGAACACATCCACCCACGTCAGGCCTTCGCGGGTGCGCGCCACCACGTCCGAGGTCATTTGCCACACACTGGGCAAGGGCTCCAAATGAAAGAGGCGCGGCACTTGAACCGAAAACGGCTGCGCCACGCGCGACACATCGTTGCGGATCAGGTCCACGATCATCACGTTCTCGGCCTGTTCTTTGGCCGAGGCGCGCAAAGCCCGGGCCTGTTCGGCATCGGCCTCGGGCGAGGCGCCTCGAGCCGCCGTGCCCTTCATGGGGCGGCAGAGCAAGCGTTCGCCGTCCCAATCAAAAAACAACTCCGGTGAGACGGAGAGGATTTGCCAATCGCCCGCGTCGATGTGCGCGGCGTAAGCGTTGGGTTGGGCTTGGCGCAGGGCATCAAAATACGCCGCCGCGCTGCCGCGGCACAAACGCCCTTGCCACGCGCTGGTGTGGTTGATTTGGTAGAAGTCCCCCGCCGCGATGTGTTCGTGAATGCGGGCCATCTCAGCATCAAACGCCACCCGTGCCGCGCCGCCGTCGGGCGGCACTGGCCAATGGGCGTGTGCCGCCACGTCGTTTGAGTCCCAAGGGCCTGCCGGTGCGGGCGTGGCCTCATCGAACACCGCGAACCATGCCAAAGGCGTGCGCGCGGGGTGCACCGGCAAGGCCGCGTCAAACGCGGGCGCAGCCTCAAAGGACACCGCCCCCACACACCAGCGACCCGCCATGGCGTGTGCGTGCACCGCCGACAACAGCGGCATCACCTCGCTGAGCTGATGGGCCTGCAAGACCGCTCTTGGCTGGGCAAAGTGCCAGCGCTCAGAGGGACCGCCGTGGGGATCGGCCCAGTCGATGCTGGCGCGAATCGTCGAGCCGTTTGCCATAAACCTTAGGCTGCGCCGATGTTGGGCACCAAAGCGCCGGCGTCTTGGCCCGCCTTGTGTGCCGACGTGAAGGCCAACATGCGGTCGATCGGCAAACGCGCGCGGGGCACGATGGCCGGGTCCACATGGACGGCGTTGGCGCCGAACTCCAGCACATGGGCCACGCCGGCCAACCCGTTCATGGCCATCCACGGGCAGTGCGCGCAACTCTTGCAGGTGGCGCTGTTGCCGGCCGTGGGCGCTTCAATGAAGAGCTTGCCGGGGTTTTGCTGGCGCAGCGCGTGCATCATGCCGCCGTCCGTGGCGACGATGAAGGTGTGGGCGTCCATCTCCCGCGCGGCTTTGAGGATGGCACTGGTCGAGCCCACGGCGTCGGCCAAGGCCACCACGTCGGCGGGACTCTCGGGGTGCACCAAGACCTTGGCCTGGGGGTGTTCTTTTTTCAGCTGCTCCAGCTCCAGCGCCTTGAACTCGTCGTGCACGATGCACGCGCCGTTCCACATCAGCATGTCGGCGCCGGTTTCGCGCTGGATATAGCCACCCAAGTGTTTGTCGGGTGCCCACAGAATCTTGTGGCCCTTGTCCTTCAAGGCCTTGACGATGTCCAGCGCGCAGCTCGAGGTCACGAGCCAGTCCGAGCGCGCCTTCACGGCCGCGCTGGTGTTGGCATAGACCACCACGGTGCGGTCGGGGTGTTGGTCACAAAAGGCGCTGAAGTCGGCCACGGGACAGCCCAAGTCGAGCGAACAAGTCGCATCCAAATCGGGCATGAGCACGGTTTTTTCTGGGCTCAGAATTTTCGCGGTCTCGCCCATGAAACGCACCCCGCTGACGATCAGCGTCTGCGCGGCGTGATCGCGACCAAAGCGCGCCATCTCGAGCGAGTCGCTGACGATGCCACCGGTCTCGATCGCCAAGTCTTGCAAATCGGGGTGCACGTAATAGTGCGACACCATCACCGCGTTGTGCTCTTTGAGCAGTCGTTTGATGCGGGCTTTGAGCTCCAGGCGCTCATCGGCGCTGGGCTCCACCGGTACGCGGGCCCAAGCGTGCTGGGTGCTGCAGGCGGGTTGTTCGTATTCGACGTCGATCACGGTGCTCATGCCACACCCCCTTCAAAACGCATGGAAAAGTCAACCGCTTGCACGTCCTTGGTCAAGGTGCCGATGGAGATGCGGTCCACGCCCGTCTCGGCCAAGGCGCGCACGGTTTGCAAATTCACGCCACCGGATATTTCCAAAATCGCACGCCCGGCGTTTCGCCGCACGGCTTCGCGCAGCGTGGACAAGTCCATGTTGTCGAGCAAGAGCATGCGCGCGCCCGCGTCCAGGGCCTCGTCGAGTTGGTCCAAGGTCTCCACCTCGATTTCCACGAAACGGGCTTGCGGCGCATCGGTGTGCACTTGCGCCAGCACCTGGCGCACGCCACCGGCGGCGGCGATGTGGTTTTCTTTGATCAGCACCGCATCAAACAAACCGATGCGGTGGTTCACACCGCCACCGACGGTGACGGCGTATTTTTGGGCCAAACGCAAACCGGGGATGGTTTTGCGCGTGTCCACGATGGCCGCGCGCGTGCCCTTCACGGCGTCCACGAAAGTAGCGGTTTTGCTGGCCACGGCCGAGAGCAATTGCAGAAAGTTGAGCACGGTGCGCTCGGCGGTGAGCAAGGCGCGGGCAGGGCCTTTCAAGACCAAGACCACTTGATCGGCCTCGCAACGCTGGCCTTCAGACACCGACCACTGCCAGGTGATCTCGGGGCTGACCGCGCGGCATGCGGCTTCAACCCAAGGGGTACCGCAAATCACGGCCGATTCGCGGGCCAAAATGCGCGCTTGGGCCATGCGCTTGGCGGGCACCAAGGCCGCAGTCAAGTCGCCCGAACCCACGTCTTCGCTCAAAGCGCGCGCCACATCGCTGGTGGCCAAAGCCGCCCAATCGGCGGCGGAAAATTCACTGGGGTGTTTCATAGCCCTCAAGCATAGCGCCTCGTCAGCGCAGCGATGGAATATAGTGCGAGCATTCGCACCCAGCTTGCGTCCTTTGTCCTTTGAATCCATGAGCAATTCCTCGTCTGCCGCATCCACCACGCCCTACGGCACCTTGCCGTCGGCCTCACCCTTGCCCGAACGCAGGCCGGTGAGCTTGCCGCGCCTGAACGAATTGCGCGAGCGCGGCGAAAAAATCACCATGCTCACCGCCTACGACGCGACCTTCGCCGCCGTGGCCGATGCCGCCGGGGTGGAGTGCATCTTGGTGGGCGACTCGCTGGGCATGGTTTGCCAAGGCCTCTCCAGCACCGTGGGCGTGAGCTTGGAGACCATGCGCTACCACACCGAAAGCGTGCTGCGCGGCTTGCGCCGCGTGCAAGGCACGGCTTGGGTGATCGGCGACTTGCCTTTTGGCACCTACCACGAGTCGCATGAACAGGCCTTGCGCAGCGCGGCCGTGCTCATGCAAGCCGGCGCCCACATGGTCAAACTCGAGGGTGGCGGCTGGACCACCGAGACGGTTCGCTTTTTGGTCGAACGAGGCATTCCCGTGTGCGCCCACTTGGGCCTGACGCCACAAACCGTGCACGCACTCGGCGGCTACCGCGTGCAAGGCCGGGGCGATCAATCGGCCATGGTGCTGCGCCGCCAAGCGCTGGAATTGCAAGACGCAGGTGCCTCCATGCTGGTTTTGGAGATGGTGCCCGCAGCCCTGTCCACCGAGATCACCCAAGAACTCAAAACCTGTCACACGATCGGCATCGGTGCGGGCAAAGGCACGGCCGGCCAAGTGCTGGTCATGCACGACATGCTCGGGGTGAACCTGGGCAAAAACCCGAAATTTGTGCGCAACTTCATGGACGGCGCCAGCAGCGTGCGCGAAGCCATGGCCGCTTACGTGCTAGCGGTCAAAAGCGGCCAATTCCCGGACGACACCCAACACGCTTGGTGAGCCGCATGCAAGTCGTTCACAGCATCGCCGACTTGCGCAGCGCTTTGGCTGCGCACCGTTCCCCTGCGTTTGTGCCCACCATGGGCAATTTACATTCGGGCCATTTGGCGCTGGTACAAAACGCCCGTCGATTGGGCGACGTGACCGTGGCCAGCATCTTCGTCAACCGATTGCAGTTCGGCCCCAACGAAGACTTCGACACCTACCCTCGCACCTTGGCCGCTGACTGCGATCAACTCAAGGCCGCAGGCTGTGACCTGGTGTTTGCCCCTTCTGAGAAAGAGCTCTACCCCGAACCCCAAGGCTTCACGGTGCAGCCACCGACCGAGCTGGCCAACATTTTGGAAGGCCACTTTCGGCCCGGGTTTTTCTCGGGCGTGAGCACGGTGGTGCTCAAGCTGTTTCACTGCGTGTTCGGCTCGGGCCCTGGCACCGCGGTGTTTGGCCAAAAAGACTACCAACAGCTCATGGTGATCCGGCGCATGGTGAGCCAATTCGCCATGCCCATCCAGATCGTGGCAGGCCCCACGCAACGCGCGCCCGATGGCTTGGCGCTGAGCTCGCGCAACGGGTATCTGAGCGAAGCCGAGCGCGCCGAAGCGGTGTATTTGTCGATGACGCTGCGCGACTTGGCGCGTGAGGCCTTGGCCGCGGCCGACGCCCTGCCACAGCAACGCGAGGCCATGGAACACCGCGCCATGACGGCCTTGGCCCAACGTGGCTGGAAGCCCGACTACCTGACGGTGCGCCGCCGCAATGACCTGCAAGCCCCCACCTTGGAAGACACGCGCCAAGCCAACAGCTTGGTGGTGCTGGGTGCGGCGCGCTTGGGCGGCACGCGGCTGATCGACAACCTGGAAATTTAAGCCGACTCGTCGCGCGGGTCGCGCGCCATGAGGCGCTGAACCACCTGCGCGGCTTGTAAGCGGCCGTCGAGCAAATCGACCACGGCCTGAGAAATCGGCATGTCCACGCCCAAAGCCGTGGCGCGCTGTACCACCGTGCGGGCGCTGTACACACCCTCGGCCACGTGGCGCAGAGAATCGACCGCTTGTTGCAAGCTCATGCCTTGGGCCAAGCACTGGCCCACTTTGCGGTTGCGGCTGAGGTCGCCGGTGGCGGTGAGCACCAAGTCGCCCAAACCGGACAAACCCATGAAAGTCTCGCTGCTCGCGCCCAAGGCCACGCCCAAACGCTGCATTTCGGCCAAGCCCCGCGTGATGAGGGCTGCACGGGCGTTGAGCCCCAAGCCCAAACCGTCGCACAAACCGGTGGCAATGGCCAAGACGTTTTTGACCGCACCGCCGACCTCCACACCCACCACATCGTCGTTGGCGTAGACGCGCATGGTGGGGCCGTGCAGGGCCTCCACCAAAGCCGCGCGCACGTCGGCGTGGGCACTGGCCGCGACCAAGGCCGTGGGCTGGCCACGCGCCACTTCCAAAGCAAAGCTGGGCCCACTGAGCACGCCGGTGCGCAGCCGTGGTGCCACGGCTTGCGCCACCTCATGCCCCATCAGCCCCAAGGCCTCAGCGTGCGGCATCTCAAAACCTTTGCACAGCCAAGCCACCACCCCAGGGTGGTCGCGCAGGGTGTGCAGGACCTCGCGCAAACCGGCCATGGGCGTGCCGATGATGACCACGTCCGCGCCGATGAGCGGCGAATCTGGGCCCGACAAGTCGGCGTGGCTGATGGCCAGTGCCTGTGGCAGCTCAACGCCGGGCAAGTAGCGCTCGTTGCGCCCTTCGCGACGCAAGATTTGGGCTTGCGCCTCGCTGCGCGCCCACAAGGTGACGTGGGGCGACTGGCGCGCGGCGGACATGGCCAAGGCCGTGCCCCAAGCACCAGCGCCCAAAACGACGGTGTGGCGCGCGCTCATGCCCGTGTAGGTTTACTGAGCCGGCGCCGCGGCTTGCTGGGCCTGCTGCTGCTCGTACATGGCTTGGAAGTTGATTTCCGACATGTGCACGGGTGGGAAGCCACCGCGCTGAATGATGTCGGCCACGTTGCTGCGCAGGTAGGGGTAAATGATTTGTGGGCACGCGATGCCCATGATCGCGCCCATTTGCTCTTCGGGCAGGTGGCGGATTTCGAAAATACCGGCTTGCTTGGCTTCGACCAAAAACACGGTTTTGTCGTCGATCTTGGTGTGCACGGTGGCGGTCACGGCCACTTCGTACATGCCTTCAGCAATGGGGGTGCCTTCCACGCCGAGTTGGATGTCCACGCTGGGCGAGGCCTGTTCCAGCAAGATGCCGGGGGAATTGGGTTGCTCCAACGACGCCTCTTTAAGGTAAACGCGTTGAATTTGAAAGACGGCATCGGGCGTATCGGCCATGGGAATCCCTGATTTGAGTGATGAAAAAAATTAGGCTTGGAGCAAAGGCAGCAAACCGCCTTGGGCGTCCAAGGCGTGCAAATCGTCGCAACCACCCACGTGGGTGGCACCGATGAAGATTTGCGGCACGCTGGTGCGACCGGTGATTTGGGTCATCTGGGCGCGCACATCGGGCTTGCCGTCGACGACGATCTCCTCCCACTGGGCCACGCCACGCTCGGTCAACAAAGACTTGGCGCGGGCGCAGTAGGGGCAGTAATCGCTGGAATAAATTTTGACTTGGGCCATGTCGGACTCCTGGGCTTAGGCTTTTTCAACCGGCAAGCTGGCCGAGCGCCAAGCGCCCATGCCGCCGACCAAGGAGTGGGCGTTTTCATAGCCCAACTTTTTGGCGATGGCCACGGCGCCGCGCGAACGCATACCCGATGCACACACCAAAACCACCGGAGCGGTTTTGTTTTTGACGGTTTGGGCCAATTGGGCTTCCAACTGCCCCAGCGGCAGGTTTTTGGCGCCCAAAATATGGCCTTTGGCGAATTCGCCCGGCTCGCAGACGTCCACCACGGTGGCCTTTTCGCGGTTCATCAGCTGAACCACTTGGGTCGGGTTGAGGCCCGAAGCCCCGCCGCCCGAGGTCAATGTGGGCAACAACAGCAAGACACCTGAGGTCAGGGCCACAGAAAACAAAATCCAGTTGTCCAAGAAAAAGCTCACGGTTTACCTTTCGCGTAAGCCGGTGATTTTAGAATGGAAGGCCAGCCCTTTTCTTTTTGCCCCCATTGCCATGCACAAACTTGTCCTGATTCGCCACGGCGAATCCACCTGGAACCTCGAAAACCGCTTCACCGGCTGGACCGATGTGGACCTCACCCCGAATGGCGTTGAACAGGCCAAACAAGCCGGCCGCTTGCTCAAAGCCGAGGGTTATGAGTTCGACGTGGCCTACACCAGCGTGCTCAAGCGCGCCATCCGCACCTTGTTTTTGGCCCTGGACGAGATGGACCGCACCTGGCTGCCCGTCGTCAAAAGCTGGCAACTCAACGAGCGCCACTACGGCGGCTTGCAAGGCTTGAACAAAGCCGACATGGCCCAACAATTCGGCGACGAGCAGGTGCTGATCTGGCGCCGCAGCTACGACACCCCGCCGCCGGTGCTCGAAGCCAGCGACCCGCGCAGCGAGCGCGCCGACCCCCGCTACGCCCAACTCGACCCCCAGCAAGTCCCCCTGACCGAGTGTCTCAAAGACACCGTGGATCGTGTGATTCCTTACTGGAACGGCACCATCGCCCCCGCCATCTTGGCCGGCCAACGCATCGTGATCACGGCCCACGGCAACTCGATCCGAGCCCTCATCAAATACCTTGACGGCATTTCCGACACCGACATCGTCAACCTCAACATCCCCAATGGCATCCCCTTGGTCTACGAGTTGGACGCCCAACTCAAGCCCATTCGCCACTACTACTTGGGCGATGCCCAAGCCGCCGCGCAAGCGGCTGCCGCGGTGGCCTCTCAAGGCAAAGCCTGACGCAAGCCTCAGCCTGGGTGTATATTGGTTCGGTTCGGGGCTTGAGTAGGCCCCTTTAAAGGTAGGACTTCATGTCGAAAAGCGTGGGCAGCAAGCTCAAAATTGTGGGTTGGTTGGCAATCGGTGCCATGGCAGGTGCACTGACCACGGTTCAGGTTCAAGCCGTGGCCCGCGGGACTTTTGCGCCCTTGCCGCTGGAAGAACTCCAGCAGCTCGCCGCCGTCTTCGGCATGATCAAAACCGATTACGTTGAGCCGGTCGACGAAAAGCAGCTGATCACCGAAGCCATCTCGGGCATGGTGGCCAGTTTGGACCCTCATTCTCAGTACTACGACAAAAAATCCTTCAAAGAGTTCCGCGAAGGCACCAGTGGGCGCTTCGTCGGAGTCGGCATTGAGATCACCATGGAGGACGGCTTGGTGAAGGTCGTCTCTCCCATCGAAGGCTCCCCCGCTTTCCGCGCTGGCCTGAAGACCAACGACCTGATCACCAAAATCGACGACACCGCGGTCAAGGGCCTGACCATCAACGATGCGGTCAAACGCATGCGCGGCGAACCCAACACCAAGGTTTTGCTCACCATCTTGCGCAAGAGCGAAGACCGCAGCTTCGCGGTCACCATCGTGCGCGAAGAAATCAAAACCCAAAGCGTCAAGTCCAAAGTGATTGAGCCAGGTTACGGCTGGATCCGTGCCTCACAGTTCCAAGACCGCACGGTCGATGACTTCGCGCGTCAGCTCGAAAACCTGGCCAAAAGCAACCCCCGCCTCAAAGGCTTGGTGCTCGACTTGCGTGGCAACCCTGGCGGCTTGCTCGAAGCCTCGGTGGCGATGTCGGCGGTGTTTTTGCCGGCCAACGTGACCGTGGTCTCGACCAACGGGCAACTCGCCGACAGCAAGTTCGTTTACAAAGCCGCGCCCGAGTTTTACGCGCGGCGCAACGACGACCCGGTCGCGCGCTTGCACGAAAACACCCGTGGCATGTTCAAAACGATTCCTTTGGTGGTTTTGGTCAACGAAGGTTCGGCCTCCGCCAGTGAAATCGTCGCCGGCGCTTTGCAAGACCACCAGCGCGCCACGCTCATGGGCAGCCAAACCTTTGGCAAGGGCTCGGTGCAAACCGTTCGCGCCTTGGGCCCCGACACCGGCTTGAAGCTCACCACCGCGCGCTACTACACACCCAAAGGCCGCTCCATCCAGGCCAAAGGCATCGTGCCCGACATCATGGTCGACGAAACCGAGCAAGGCAATGTCTTGGCCGGCTTGCGCACCCGTGAAGCCGATCTGCAAAAACACCTGAGCGACGGCAGCACGCAAGCCCCCATGACCGATGCCCAGCGCGCCACCGAACAAGCGCGGGAAAACCAGCGCGAACAAACCCGTCAACGTTTGGAAGAAGAAGCGCGCAAGAACCCTGGGCAACGCTTGGTGCCCGAATTGGGCAGTGACAAAGACTTCCAGCTGCAGCAAGCCCTCAACCACCTCAAGCGCCAGCCGGTCATCACCAGCAAAACCCTCACCGTGCGCCCCGAGGAAAGCAAGGCACCGTGAGTCGGCTGTGGACGACGGCCAGCTGCTGCGCTATTCGCGCCACATCCTGCTCGACGAGATTGGCATTGAAGGCCAAAACGCCCTGCTCCAAGCCCATGTGCTGATCGTGGGAGCGGGGGGTCTCGGTTCACCCGCCGCTTTGTATTTGGGCAGCGCGGGCGTGGGCCAACTCACGGTGGTGGACCCCGACACGGTCGAGTTGTCCAACCTGCAACGCCAAATCGCCCACACCCAAGCCCGCGTGGGCCAAGCCAAAGTCGACTCCTTGGCCCAAGCCGTGGCCGCCATCAACCCCGAGGTGCGCGTGAACACGCATGCCCAGCGTGCCGACGAGGCTTGGTTGAATCACGCGGTGGCACAAGCCGACGTGGTGCTGGACTGCACCGACAACTACGCCACGCGTCAGGCCATCAACCGCGCCTGTGTGCAGCACCGCAAGCCCTTGGTGAGTGGCGCGGCCATCCGCATGGACGCCCAAGTCAGCGTCTACGACGCCCGCCAAAGCGGCAGCGCCTGCTACGCCTGCGTGTTCCCGCCCCACGAAGCGGCCAACGAAGCGCAGTGCGCCACCATGGGCGTGCTCGCGCCGCTGGTGGGCATCGTGGGCAGCTTACAAGCGGCTGAGGCCATCAAGCTCATCACCGGCATGGGCTCGAGCTTGGTGGGCCGACTGTGGATGCTTGATGGTCGGGACATGAGCACCAGCACCATCCGCTTGAGCGCCAACCCCCACTGCCCGGTCTGCGGTCAGCCGCACGCGGGCTGATCACCCACAAGGGCCGTGGCGGCGACGGAAGTCGTAAGGGCGTTCGGGCCGCGCTTGGGCAAACACCCCCAACCGCGCTTGACGTGCGGCCGTTTCTTCGCGCACATACGGGCCTGGGTCGCTTTTGAAGCGGTACGACCACGCATGGCCTTGGGAAACCATGAAGGCCCCGACGTCCTTGCCTTGGTAGCGGATGCGGGCCAAGCCGCGCTGGTAATCGTCTTGCCCGCGCACCTCGACCTCCACCGTTTGGTTGAGCAAGAGTTCGCGCAAAGCGAGCGTCGAAGCCTCGCCGCCGGGCTGGCAACGCTCGGGCGCATCAATGCCCTGCAGACGCAGTTTCTGTCGGCGCTGGGATTGCAACGGGGTCACCCAGACCGTGTCGCCGTCCGACACGGTCACCACACGCGCAGCAAAGTTTTGCGCCCAAGCCGCAGAGGCACCCAGGCACACCCACGCCGCCACCCCACCCCATACCAGACGTTTGAACAGGTTCATGGGCGCGATGATAAATTAGGGGTATGAACACCCCCACCACCCACCTCTTGCCCAACGGCGGGCTGAACTGGTCCGCCGAACTCCACACCGGCGACGAGCGCATGGACGAAACCCACGCCGAGTTCACCGACACCGTCAACCGCCTGATCGACACCCCCGTGGACCAACAACTCGCGCTTTACCGCGAGTTCATCGCCCACACCGAGGAGCACTTCGCGCAAGAAGAGCGCTGGATGCTGGCCACCGGATTTTCCGCCGACAACTGCCACGCCAGCCACCACGCCACCATCTTGGAGACCATGCACGCGGTCACCGAGCACTTCGAGCAAGGCGACACCGAGATCATCACCCGCATGGCCCAAGCCATGGCCGAGTGGTTCCCCGGGCACGCGGTCAGCATGGACGCCGGCCTGGCCCAGCACCTGCAGTCGGTGGGCTTTGACACCCGCACCGAGACCCTGGCCGACCCCAGCCGGGTTCGCCCAGCCAGCATGTCGGGCTGCGGCAGCGTCACCTGCAGTTAAAAAATTTCAATCTCCAAAACCGGCATTCACAACCGGGGCGCGGGGTCTGGCCCTAACATGGGCTTTTGCCATACAACAGGAGACCGTTTCCATGACCATGATCACCAACATCGAAGACTTGCGACGCCTGGCCGAACGCCGTGTGCCCCGCATGTTCTACGACTACGCCGATTCTGGTTCGTGGACCGAGAGCACCTACCGCGCCAACGAGAGCGATTTCCAGAAAATCAAATTCCGCCAGCGCGTGGCGGTCAACATGGAAAACCGCAGCACCGCCAGCACCATGGTCGGCCTACCGGTCGCCATGCCGGTGGCCATCGCCCCCACCGGCCTGACCGGCATGCAACACGCCGACGGTGAAATTTTGGCCGCCCGCGCCGCCAAGAAGTTTGGCGTGCCCTTCACCCTGTCCACGATGAGCATTTGCTCGATCGAAGACGTGGCCAAGCACGCCGGCGAAGGCTTTTGGTTCCAGCTCTATGTGATGAAAGACCGCCCCTTCATCGAGCGCCTGATCGACCGCGCCAAAGCCGCCAACTGCAGCGCCTTGGTGCTCACGTTGGACCTGCAAATTTTGGGGCAACGCCACAAAGACCTGCGCAACGGCTTGTCCGCGCCGCCCAAGCTGACCATCAAAAACATGATCAACATCGCCACCAAGCCACGCTGGGCGTTGGGCATGTTGGGCACACCACGGCGCCAATTTGGCAATATCGTGGGCCACGTCAGCGGCGTGGGCGACATGAGCAGTTTGTCGAGCTGGACGGCCAGCCAATTCGACCCCGCGCTGAACTGGGGCGATGTGGAGTGGATCAAGAAACGCTGGGGTGGCAAGCTCATCCTCAAAGGCATCCAAGACGTGCGCGACGCCGAGCTGGCCGTGCAGTCGGGCGCCGACGCACTCATCGTCTCCAACCACGGTGGACGCCAACTCGATGGCGCCCAAAGCAGCATCGAGTGCTTGCCCAGCATCGTGCAAGCGGTGGGGGACCGCATCGAGGTCCACATGGACGGCGGCATTCGATCGGGTCAAGACGTGCTGCGCGCACGCGCCTTGGGCGCCCGCGGCGTCTACATCGGCCGCCCCTTCTTGTACGGCTTGGGCGCCATGGGCGAAGCCGGTGTGAGCAAGTGCTTGGAGATCATCCACAAAGAGCTCGACATCACCATGGCGTTCTGTGGTCACACGCAAATGGACACCGTGGACAAGTCCATCCTCTTGCCCGGCACTTACCCGGTGGCGTGAACGCTCGCATCCGCCGCATCGCCCACCTCGACATGGACGCGTTTTACGCGTCCTGCGAGCTCATGCGCTACCCGCAGCTCAAGGGCTTGCCGGTGGTCATTGGCGGTGGGCGACGGCGCGAAGACGATCTGCTGGGCCAGCTGCAGGCCGCATACCCTGATGGCGAATGGCAGGCCGACACTTTTCACGAGCGCTTGGGCAAGATCCCGCTCGAATTTTTTCCGCGCTTGTCGGGCTACACCGGGCGCGGCGTCATCACCACCGCCACCTACCCCGCCCGCGCCTTTGGCATCGGCTCGGCCATGGGCTTGATGAAGGCCGCCAAGCTGTGCCCCGACGCCATCCTGCTGCCCGTGGACTTTGAGCGTTACCGCCACTTCTCGCGCACCTTCAAAGCCGTCATCACCGACATCGCGCCGCTCATGGAAGACCGTGGTGTGGACGAGGTCTACATCGACTTCACCGACGTGCCCGGCGGCCAGCGCGAAGGCGGTCGCGTCTTGGCACGCCTGATCCAAAAAAGCATCTTGGAAGCCACGGGCCTGACCTGCTCGATCGGCGTGGCGCCCAACAAACTCTTGGCCAAAATGGCCAGCGAGTTCAACAAACCCAAGGGCATTTCCATCGTCCACGAGACCGATTTGCAAACCCTCATCTGGCCGCTGGCCTGCCGCAAGATCAACGGCATTGGGCCGAAAGCCGACGAAAAGCTCAAAGCCCACGGCATCGAGACCATCGGTCAACTCGCCGAACGCGAACCCGCTTGGCTGGTGCAGCACTTCGGCAAAAGTCATGGGGCATGGCTGCATGAGGCCGCCTGGGGACGGGACGACCGCCCGGTGGTGACCGAGAGTGAGCCGGTGAGCATGAGCCGCGAAACCACCTTCGAGCGCGACCTGCACGCCGTGCGCGACCGCGTGGAGCTCGGCGCGGTGTTCACCCGCTTGTGCCAACAGGTCGCGGCCGATCTGCAGCGCAAAGGCTACGAAGGCCGCACCATCGGCATCAAAATCCGCTACGACAATTTCCAAGCCGTCACGCGCGACCACAGCACCGAAAAACACACCGCCGATGCCCAACGCATCCGCCAAGTGGCCGGCCTGTGCCTCAAACGCGTGGACCTGAGCCGGCGCATCCGTTTGCTCGGCGTGCGGGTGGGCGCCTTGGTCAAGGCGGGCACCGCTGACAGCGAACCCAGCACCCGTAAGGCTTTAACGGTGCATCCACACGACGCCCAAACACTGGCGCTGTTCACAGAAGACAGCGTTACCGTGGGGCAAAAGGATTGAAAACTTCAAAGCCCAAAGCCTGAAAATCGGCCACATTTCGGCTGGCCACGGTCAATCCATGCACCTGTGCGGTGGCAGCGATCATGGCGTCCTCGTACAGCGTTTCGGACTTCCGGTGCATCAACTTCGCCCAAGCCTTGAAAGCTGTAGCATCCATGGGCAAGACGTTGTAAGCCGCCGCCACCAAAGCCAACCAAGCTTCAATGTCTTGGGCCTTGGCAGGGTCTTGCTCACGCGTCAGCTCGATACCGGCTTGAATTTCACCCAACGTCACCGCCGACACGAAAAGTTGAGCGTCATCCAGCGACTCCAGCCAAGCCACCACGCCGCCATGCGGACGAGGCTTACGCAACTCAGACACCACGTTGGTGTCCAGCAGGTAGCGCTGCGTCACAGCAACGGCTCTACCGGTCGGCGCTGGGCTTGCCCTCGTGCTGGCATGGGCATGTCGCAGCGCGCTTGGTCTGAAAGCAACAGTTGCTTCAACGAAGGACGCGCCGCCGACTGCATGCGCCGCCATTCTTGAACAGGCACCAATACAGCAGCTTCGGTGCCGCGCCGGGTGACCATTTGGGGCCCTTCAAGCAAACATGCATCCAAAAACTCACTGAACCGTGCTTTGGCGTCTTGAACTGGCCATGTGTGCATTTGAACCCCCTAAAAAGTACCATTAAACTGGTCATCTGACTAGTCTCCAGTTATTCTGCCACCAGCCTCTTGGGTTGTCAAAACTTCACGCCCACGTGGGCACCGCACAGGGGTGATCGGTGCGCCAAGCCCCCAACTCG
>DAISXI010000044.1:0-14871 GCA_036825935.1 Hydrogenophaga sp. | reverse complement strand
CCGCGCAGCAAAGACCACAGCGCGGTGATCATCACCACCGCGATGGCGGCCAGCAAAAACGCCACACCCAAAGAAAAGGTCAGCACCAGCAAGGCCAGCTTGAATAGCCCGCGCAACACGCTCTTGAGTTCGTTCATCAGCCAATACATGGAGCCCAAGTCTTTCGTTTCAAGGGTTCACATCGACGTCTTGGCCGTTGACCCGACGCTGCAAACGGTAAGGGGGCAAGCCTTGGAGCATGCGCCGCCCATAGGCTTGGCGCAACAAACGGGGGTCGTAACAGACCACCACGGCTTGGTCGTTTTCGGTGCGCAAGGCGCGCCCGGTCCACTGCAACAAACGCGCGCCCGTGGCGGGCACCACCAATTCGCTGAACGGGTCGCGGCCCTGCGCCTTGACCCAATCGGCACGGGCCTGACCCACGGGGTCGCTGGGCGAGGCAAAGGGCAGCTTGGTGATGAAGACCCACTCGCACAACTCGCCGGGCAAATCCAAACCCTCGCCAAACGACTGCAGGCCAAAGAGGATGGAGGGCAAGCCAGATTCAACGCGATCGCCGTGGCGCTGCAACAAGACGGTGCGCGAGGCATCGCCCTGCACCAAGACCCGCTCGCGCAAATCGCGGTTCGCACCTTGCTCCAAGGCCAACAAGGCCTGTTTCATTTGGGCGCGCGACGTGAACAAAACCAACGCCCCGCGCTCGACCTGTTGCAAGTCCACCATCAGGGTGGCCAGCATTTCGTGGGTGTAAGCCTCCACGTCCTTGGGGTCGGCCTGCGTTTGCACCACGACCAAGCGGCCTTGCTCGGCGTGGTTGAACGGGCTTTGCACCTCGCGGGTGTTCACCGCGGGGTCGCCGTACAAACCGGACTCGCGCAAAAAATGGTCAAAGGTGCCGCAGGTGGTCAGCGAAGCCGAGGTGACCACGGCGGCGCGCACGCGTTGCCACAAATGGTGGCGCAGCAACTGCCCGGGTTGTAACGGACAGGCGTGTGCGCTGAGCGTGACCAAGCCGTTGTGCACCTGCGCCTCCAACCATTTGGCCAAAGGCGGCTGTTGGCCCACGGGCGCCTCCAACCAGCGCCGGGCGGTTTCTTCCACGCTTTGCAAGCGCGGCGCCAACACGCCCAAACGGCTGTAGAGCTGCGCCAAACGCGGCGCGTCGCCGGGGTTGTCGCGTGCCTGGGCCTTGAGTTGGGTGGCCATGCCTTCGAACACCTTGAGCAAGGCGCTGGCGTCGTTTTGCAAGGACTCGATCCACGGCACCCACTCGCTGGGCAAAGCGCCTTGGTCGAGCCGGTCGATCACCGGTGGCGGGTTGTCGTTGCCCTCGCGGCGCTCGCCGCTGCGCGGGGTGCGAGAGACCAAAGCCGTCCAAGCCGGCTGCTGCGCGATGCGCATCATGCCCATGCGGGCGAGTTCGCCTTGCGCGCTTTTGATGGACTTGCTCAGCTGCGTCACGTCCACGCCGACGGTGTATTGGATGCCCGCGGCCACGTCTTCCACTGCGCGGGGCAAACGGTCTAGCCACTGCGTGCGCATCCAGTCCATGGCGCTGGTGAATTGGCCTTGGGCCACGCTGCTCAGGTGGTGGGCCTCGTCGAAGATGACGTAGCAGTCGTCCGGCGCGGGCAAAGCCCGCAAGCCCAAGGTGGACAGCAACAGGTCGTGGTTGACCACGATGACCTGCGCTTGCGACAAGCGCGCACGGGCTTGGTAGTAGCTGCAGCTGTTGTAGGCCGGGCAGTGGCGCGCGGTGCAGGTGTGGCGCTCGGCGGCCACCGGGGCCCACCACTCGCCGCTGGGCGGTTCGGCCAAACGGTCGCGGTCGCCGTCCCAATGACCGGCGTCCAAATCGGCGCTCCAGCGTTCGTACAAAGCACCGCGCTCTTCGCGGCGTTGGCTGTTGCGCTCGCTGCTGGCCGCATCGGATGAGCCAACCATGTCGGCGTCGAACAAATCCACGCCGTCGGGGTCGGCGGTCGCGAGCTGCTCCAGCTTGAGGCGGCACACGTAGCGCCCGCGGCCTTTGGCCAAGGCGAAGGCAAAGGGGTGCGGCAAAGCGGCCGACAAGGCCGGCAGGTCTTTGGCGATGAGCTGCTCTTGCAGCGCCACGGTGGCGGTGGAAATGATGACGCGCTTTTGCTGCGCCAAGGCCAGCGGGATGACCGTGGCCGCGTAGGCCGCCGATTTACCCACACCGGTGCCGGCTTGCACCACAGCGATGCCGCGCACCGGGCCAACGCCTGCACTGGGCACCCAGTCGGCTTGTTGAGCGGGTTGTGGGGTGTCGTCCTCCCAAGCCACGTCGGCCAAGGTCTGGGCGATGTGCGCGGCCATGTCGCGCTGACCGGGCCGCGAACGAAAGCCCTTGACCTGCGAGACCATGTGGTCAAACGCGCCCAAGGCCAAGGCCTCACGGGCCAAAGGCCCACTCAGCGCGGGGGCGTCACCGCTCAAAGCGGCCGAATCATCGGGCGAAACTGAAGACACACACCACCTTTTATCGGGCCAGACCATTGGAGCCCAGCCCCATTGTCCCAGAGCAGCGACCGTTACCATTGGGGCATGATCCAACTCGACCACGCCGCCACCCACCAAGCCTTGCCTTGGGGCCCCCTCATCGGCGCTTTGCGCGAACGTTTTGCCTTGGGCTGCGAAGTCCCCGCCCGCCACGTGCACGACATCCCCAACCCCGGCAGCACGCGCACCACCTCGCTCATCATGCCGGCCTGGATCCCGGGTCGCTGCTACGGCGTGAAGATCGTGAACATCGCGCAAAGCAACCAAGCCGCGGGCTTGCCCGGCCTGCACGCGAGCTACACCTTGTTTGACGCGCGCACCGGCGCGCCCTTGGCCCTGATCGACGGCACCGCGCTGACCACGCGCCGCACCGCCGCCGCCTCGGCCTTGGCCGCGTCCTTCATGGCGCGCGAAAACGCCCGTCACCTCTTGGTGGTGGGCGCCGGCGCCATCGCACGCTGTCTGCCCGATGCCTACCGCACGGTGCGCCCGATCGAGCGCGTGAGCGTGTGGTCGCGGCGCACCGACCAAGCCCAAGCCCTGGCGCGCGACTGGTGTGCCGCCGGTTGGGACGCGCAAGCCGTGACCGATTTGCCCAGCGCCTGCGCCGAGGCCGACGTGGTGAGCTGCGCCACCATGGCGCAAGAGCCGCTGATCCACGGCGCTTGGCTGCCCGAGGGCGTGCACCTGGACCTGATCGGCGGCTTCACGCCGAACATGCGCGAGGCCGATGACGCGTGCTTTGTGCAAGCCCGCTTGATGATCGACACCGAAGAGGCTTTGGTCAAAAGCGGCGACCTGCTCAGCCCGATGTCGCGCGGCGTGTTCACCGCCAACGATGTGCGCGGCACCCTGACCACCTTGTGCAAAGGCGTGGCCGTGGGCCGCAAAAATGCCCAAGAACGCACGGTGTTCAAATCGGTTGGTACCGCCTTGGAAGATTTGGCTGCGGCCATGCTGATCGTTTATCCGGCCGAGCGCTGATGCACGCCTGCCGAAAAGCGGGGACACCCGGCGGTCCCTAGCCCGTCAGTGGCGGGCCTGTCGCATCGCGGCAGTGGCCGCGGCCCATTGCGCGGGGAACTGCTCGGCCAAGCGACCGGCTTGCGCCACGTCCTCGTCCGGCAAGGTGTTCACCAAACGCTTGACCACCAAGATCGACGGCGCGTGGTCCTGCGCAGCCGACATTAAAAACCAGCTCAGGGCGGCCACGGGGTCCGCGTCCACACCGTCGCCATCCAAGTACATGGCACCCAAAGCGAACTGCGAGAGGGCCAAGCCTTGAGCGGCCGCCACGGCGTACCAGCTCAGGGCTTGCGCTTGGTCGGTGGCCACGCCGCGCCCATGGAAAAAGCAAGCACCCAAATTGTGTTGGGCTTGGGCGATGCCGGCTTGCGCCGCGTTGAGGTAGTGGGCTTGCGCTTGGACTGGGTCGGCGCTCACACCCTGGCCTTGTTCATAGGCCACACCCAGATTGAAGTGCGCCGTGGGGTTACCCCGCTCGGCCGCGGCTTGGTTCAAGGCAAAGGCTTTTTCCAGCGACACCGCGACGCCCAAACCCTGGCGGTACCACGAAGCCATGCGCAACATGGCCTCTTCGTGGCCGAGCTCAACCGCGCGGTCCAGGTAGGCAAAGGCCAAGCGGCGGTTGGCTTCGATCGGGGCCAAGCCCTGCTCGTACACATCGGAGAGCAAGACCAAGGCGGGCGCGTGGTCGGCCGCCGCGGCCTGTTCCAAGAGCGCCATACCGGCGCGCACGTCCAAGTCGGCACCTTGGCCCGTCAGGCAAGCGCGGGCCCGCGCCAGCGTGTCGTCGCCGTCGCTCATGAACGGTAAAAGGCCTCGACCACGCCTTTGAGTTTGATCATCAGCGGTTGGCCTTTGCGGTCCAAGGTTTTGCCCGCAGGCACCTTGACCCAGCCTTCGCTGATGCAGTATTCCTCGACATCGAAACGGTCCTTGCCGTTCAAGCGCACGCCAATGTCGTGGGCCAGCACCGCGGGGTCGTGGTGCGGGCTGCGGGCGTCGATGGAGAGGTGGTCCGGCAGGGCCGGGCGGTCGGTGGAAGGGGTGCTGTTGTCGCTCATGCCCCTATTGTCCCAGAGACCGGCGGGGAAGTTGGGGCCTTGTTATGCTGGCTTGGTGCACATCCCCACACCATGAAAACCGGCTTCAAAGGCAACAAACAACACCTGCCCAGCAAACCCTGCGCGGTGTGCGGCCGCGACATGACGTGGCGCAAAGCTTGGGCCAAGAACTGGGACTCGGTGCTGTACTGCTCCGACGCCTGCCGCCAACGCAAGCGCGAAGCACCCGATCGGAGCCCCGCATGAAAGCGCCGTTGCGCCACCTGGTCTTGGTGCTGGGCGACCAACTCAACGACGACGCCAGCGCCTGGGCCGACTTCGACCCAACGCAAGACGCGGTGTGGATGGCCGAGGTGATGGAAGAGTCCACGCACGTGCGCTCGTCCAAGGCCCGCACGGCCGTGTTTTTGAGCGCCATGCGCCACTTCGCGGCGCGCTTGCGCGCCAAGGGCTGGACGGTGCACTACAGCGAGCTCGACGACCCCCACAACACCGGCAGCTTGGCCGGCGAACTCACCCGCACCTTGGCCGCCCACCCCGCTCAGGCCTTGGTCATGACGGCGCCGGGCGATTGGCGCGTGCTGCAAGCCTTGCGCGGTGTGGCCAAAGCCCAAGGCTTGGCGCTGGAACTGCGCGACGACACGCACTTTTTTTCTACGGTACGCGAATTCGCACAACACGCCGAAGGCCGAAAGTCCATTCGCTTGGAATTTTTCTACCGCGAGCTGCGGCGCAAAACCGGCCTCTTGATGGACGGCGACCAACCGGTGGGCGGGCAGTGGAATTTCGACACCGACAACCGCGGGGCTTTTGGCGCCCAAGGCCCGGGCTTTGTACCGCCGCCCAGCCGCTTCGCGCCCGACGAGACCACACAAGCCGTGTTGCAACTGGTCTCGCAGCGCTTGGCGGACCACCCGGGCAGCCTGGCCTCGTTTGCTTGGCCGGTCACGCGCGAACAAGCGCTGCAGGCCTTGGCCGATTTCATCGCGCACCGCCTGCCCTCGTTTGGCCTGTACCAAGACGCGATGTGGCGCGGCGAGGCTTGGCTCTACCACTCGCACCTGTCGTGCGCGCTCAACCTCAAGCTGCTCAACCCGCGCGAGGTGGTGCTGGCGGCCCAGGCCGCTTGGCAAGCCGGCCTGGCGCCCTTGCCAGCGGTGGAAGGTTTTGTGCGGCAAGTCTTGGGCTGGCGCGAGTACGTGCGCGGGATTTACTGGACGCACATGCCCGATTACGCGGCGCGCAACGCGCTCGACGCGCAAGGCGCGTTGCCCGGTTTTTTCTGGGACGGGCAAACCGACATGGACTGTTTGCGCGACGCCATCGGCCAAACCCTGGAGCACGGTTACGCGCACCACATCCAGCGCTTGATGGTCACGGGCGTGTATGCGCACCTTTTGGGCGTCAAGCCGCAGGCCGTGCACGAATGGTATTTGGGCGTGTACGTGGACGCGGTCGAATGGGTGGAATTGCCCAATGTGCTGGGCATGAGCCAATACGCCGACGGCGGCCTCATGGCCAGCAAACCCTACGTGGCCACGGGGCAGTACATCGACCGCATGAGCAACCACTGCAAAGGCTGCCGCTTCAAACCCAAAGAATCCACCGGTCCCAACGCCTGCCCCTTCACCACCCTGTATTGGGACTACCTCTTGCGCCACGCCGAGACCTTGGCGCGCAACCCGCGCATGGCCTTGTCGCTCAAACACCTGGACCGCTTGGGCCCCGTGCAACGCCAAGCCATTCAAACCCAAGCCACCGACCACCGCCGCGCGGTGGGGAGCACCCCATGAACGACACCCCCACCGACACACTGACCGTGCTCTACGACGGCGCATGCCCTTTGTGCCAACGCGAAATTGCGCACGTGCGCGGCCTCACCGAGCGCCACCACTGCGCTTTACAGTTCGTCGACATCAGCCCCGGGTCTGAGGCTGCGGGGGTGTCGGATGACGAGCGCACCGCTTTGATGGCGCGCTTTCATGTGCAGCGCAGCGACGGCTCTCGCCTGAGCGGCGCGGCCGCCTTCGTGGCCATGTGGGCGCGCTTGCCCGGCTGGCGTTGGTTGGCGCGCTTGGCACAACTGCCCGGTGCCATGCCCGTGCTGGAGTTGGCCTACCGCGGCTTCCTGCGGGTGAGGCCATGGCTGCAAGCGCTGGCTCGGCGTTGAACCGAGGGGCGAAAAAAAAGTCCAGAGGACAAACGAACTGGGCATAGCGATCCCCGGTCCTGAGCAGCCACAGTGAGCACAAATCAGATGAGTTTTTCAACGTTCCTTGACCGTATCACCTGACCACGGCTGAAAGCCTCGTGCTGCTCCTCAACCTTGTCGAGTTCGTACAGATAGTTGACCATCAAACCCGCCGACTGCTGCAGTCCCTTGTTTGAGAGATCGGCAGCCCAGTTAAGCTGGTGCAGCGTGGCGCCGTTGCTGAGGTGAAAATTGGCCACGTTATCCCCACGCTGGGACGTGGTGTAGAACATCAGGTAGGCTGCGCACAAGCTCAACAAAGCTTGCTTTTCTTTGTCTGCACTCTGGTCGGGTCGCCAGCCTGCTTTGACCCGCTCAGCCCATGTCTTGCCCGGCAGACCGAGTACCCGAATCGACTCATCCATCCTGCGCCTTAAAGACTCCGTAACCTCCGGGTTCTCCAACGGCGCACCTGCATCCAGCCAACGGGTCAAGCCCGGAATCGGGGACAGGGTGGAGTACACCTTGAGCGATGGAATTTCTTCGGCCAGTTTTTCGGCCACGCGTTTGATCAGGAAATTGCCGAGTGAAACGCCCCGCAAGCCGGGCTGGCAGTTGCTGATGGAATAAAAGATGGCTGTCTTGAATGTTTTGGATTCAGCCACCGGTGAGCTCTTGTTGATTAAAGCCCCGACATCACGTGAGATGCTTGGCACCAGGGCAACCTCCAAGAAAATCAACGGCTCCTTGGGCAGTTGGCGATGAAAAAACGCAAAGCACCGCCGATCTGGCTGCAGGCGACGTCGAAGATCATCCCAACCATCTATCGCGTGGACGGATTCATGTTGGATGATCTTCTCCAAGAGTTCGGCGGGTGACTCCCAAGTGATCCGATGCAGCTCCAAAAAGCCGGGGTTGAACCATGAGCTGAGGAGGTGGTACATGTCAGCGTCAATCACGCGCCATGGATCGTGATCCTTGAGGAGAGGAAGGAGCTCTTGTCGCATCTGAACAATGACTTTGGTACCCCCTGGCGCACGGTTGAGCCTGCGCAACAGTTCCTGACGGCGTGGCTCGGTTTGCCGACACAAGGCGATCAGGTTGGACGCGCTGGGTTCCCGCGCATAGGCGTCGGCAATGGCTTTGACCTCCGAGGGATCGGGGTTAAATTCTGACGCGAGGTAGTTAAAAAATTCATGGCGTTGCCGTAAATCAAGCTGTCGATACAGGTCTGCCAACTTGATAGCAATGCTTTGTGCGTTGGACTCACCATGCTCACTGATCAAACGCTTGGCGGTCTCTCTCGCCTGATGTAAAAGCCGGTCTTTGTTGAAGTTCTCAAACACAATGATTCATCTTTCTTTGTGAAGCGAGCTTGAGAAAGGACTTGTATGAAAAGATGTCTCAACAGCAGCATGGCGGACGCTGGTTTTCCAGGGGACCAGCGTCGAATTCAAGGCAGCGCAGTCCCAGCGCAACCACACGGGTTGTCAAGCAGGGCGCAGAGGTTGGCGATGGCTCAGCTCCCGGCTGGCAGTATGTCCAGCAGGTAGGTCTCGTTGCCGATACCCGTGACGCGGGATGTCACTGTAAAGGTGCGCAGGTCAATCATCCAGAGTACCGAGCTTCCGGGCCCGGTCTTCTTGCCGCCAGTGATGGCCGCCCAAGCGCCGTCCGCGCTGATCGCTGCGCCCCGTGGGCGCGCTGGCCCGCCCGAAGGATCGACCAGCGCAAGCCGCTTGACTTCCCGACCGCTTGCCACATGCACCAGCGAGACCGTATCGGACGCAAAACACGTCACCACCAGATGCGAGCCGTCGGGGGTGAAGGCGGCAACAAAGGGACGGGTACCTTCAGCCGCGTCGTCCGTACCGACCTGAATACGAGCCGTCTCACGGCGTTCGGCGATATCGATCAGGCTGACCGTGTTGCCATAGGCGCCTGTTCGCATGCTCTCGCGCGAGGCGACCGCTGCAACGCACTGATCTGGCGAGACGCTGATTCCGAAGCCGCCGGACTGAACCGGAATTCGGGCCACTTCAGCACCTTCTTCACCCGCCATGGCGCGCGCAAGATCGATGATGGAAACATCATCGGTGCCTCCATTGGCGGTCAGCAGCCAGCCTGTGCCCAGCGCACTGACAGCAATGCCGTTCGGGTCTGGAAAGCGACCAAAATCTGCATGTGGGCTGTCGTGGTAGCAAGGCTCGCCACCGGCGTCACGCATGCGGATACGCCGGACAACTTGCCGCGTAGCGCGGTCGATGGCGGTGATCTCAACGCCACCATCCTCTGCACCCGCGGCCTCAGCAGCGCCCACCAAAAGGTGCGCGCCATCGGGCGTGATGGCCGAGCCCACCGGGCCGAAAGTGCCAGTTTCAATGATGCCCGCTATGGCAGCCGTGGTGCCATCTGCGCGGGGATCGCGCAAAGTCGCGAGGTCGAGGACCGTGACGGTTCCCGGGTGACCATGCTGATAGCCTCCGGCAGCCGAAGCTGGGACCACGCCCGAGTGGTTCACAACATAGGCCTGTGACCCGCTCTTGGGTACCAAGACAGACACGGGCTGGCCTGAAGCTGGAGCGCCTTGCACATCGGGCGTGACCCTGGGGCGCGACAGCACGGCACGGTCTGTCGCGTCATTCGCGGGATCCAGGGCGGCCTCGACATCGATCACTGCAATATTGTTGTCCCAGCGTCCGCTGGCAAGAATCAAGGTACCAGACATCACGAAACACCCCTCAATTTATTCCGAAGAATCATCAGCATCGGCACGATCAGGGCCAACGCCGCACAGGCCAACAGAGCAGCCGAAAGCGGACGTGACACGAAAATCATCGGATCACCCAAGCTCAAGGTCAGCGACTGGCGCAGCGATGTTTCGAACAGCGGTGACAGCACCAAGCCCAAGATCATCGGCGGCATTGGCCAGTCATAGCGCTTCATCAGCCAGCCCAGCGCGCCGAAACCGACCAGCAACCATGCATCTTCGATGCTGTTGGACTGCGAAAAGACACCCGCGATACACAGCGCCAAGATGGGGGGATAAAGCCACGAGTAGGGCACCGTTAGCAGCTTAGCGAAAAAGCCCGCAAGCGGAAGATTCATGATCAGCAGCAAAAGGTTGCCAATCAGCATGGAGGCGATCAACGCCCACACCAAATCGGCGTTGGTCGTGAACATCTCTGGCCCAGGCCGAACGCCAAACATGATCAGCGCGCCCAAAATCACCGCTGTTGTGCCTGAGCCAGGTACGCCCAGACTCAGCATCGGCACCATCGCCCCCGCTGCAGCCGCGTTGTTGGAAGCCTCTGGCCCAGCCACGCCCTCGATAGCACCCTTGCCGAAACGCGAAGGGTCTTTGGCAAGCTTCTTCTCGACGATGTAAGCAACGAAAGATGCAATGGTCGCCCCTGTCGCTGGCAACACGCCGATGATGAATCCGATCACGCTGCCCCGAAAGATCGGCATACGGGACTGCTGCCAGTCGGCACGAGAGGGCAGCACATTGGTGACCTTCGCCACTGGCCGTGCCACGCCCGTATTGCAGCCTCCGAGTACCTCCCCCATGCCAAAAAGGGCCACCGTGAGCACAATGAATTCGAGGCCGTCCAAAAGCCACACTTGACCAAAATCGAAGCGTGGAATTCCAGATTGGGGATCAATGCCCATGGTGCCCAAGGCAAGCCCCGCAAGACCCGCAGTCAAGCCTTTGATCAGAGAACCTCCAACCGCTGCCAGTGCCATCAGGCCCAATAACACCAATGAAAAATACTCAGGCGGGCCAAAAGCCAGCGCCATTTTGGCCAAGGGCGGCGCCACCAGAATCAGCCCGATCGTGCCGATCGTGCCGGCGATGAAACTGCCGATGGCGGAGATACCGAGTGCAACACCCGCTCGCCCCTTCAAGGCCATCTGATAACCATCCACAGCCGTCATCACGGTGGAACTCTCGCCCGGCACTGAGATCAACACCGAGGTCAGCGTACCGCCATATTGGCTGCCGTAATAAATCCCTGCGAACATGATGATCGCGCCAGTCGGCTCCATGCCGAAGGTGATGGGCAGCAGCAGCGCAATGGCCGCTGCTGGGCCAATACCCGGGAGCACGCCAACGATCTGGCCGAGCAACACGCCCAGAAAACACAACGCAATGTGTATGGGTGTCAGAGCGGCCGCAAAGCCGGACATGAGAGAGGAGATCGCATCCATGGTGTGTCAGCCTGCAAACGGGCCGAGGGGCAACGCCACCCCAAGCCAAACCACAAAGATCACATGCAACGCACCTGCGACCGCCGCCGCCACAACAAATGCAGATCGCAAGGGTTTGCGTTCCACCAGCGCGTAAAGTGCCAACAACATGACGAAGATGGTGAGCACGAAACCCGCTATCTTGAGGGCAGTGACTGCCAGCGCTGAAATCAGCAGCACTTTCAGTGGTTTGCGGAACCCACCTTGGTCCTCGGCTGGCTTCTTGGGGGCAAATACAGCCTGCGCTGCGGAAATCGCTGCCAACACGAGAAGTGACACGCCAAAGACCAAAGGTAAGAAACCCGCTCCAGGTGTCTCAAGATCCCAGAGCGGCAGAGACGCCGCTCCCCTGAGCCAAGCCAAACCGAGAGCGGCGAATGTCAGCGATAGAAAAAGATCTCCGCCCCCGATTCGGGCCTTCACGCTGGACGACCCAGCAGTTCTCTGTAAAGCCGCTCTTGGCCCGACAGGAAGGTCGTGAAGTCATTGCCCACAATGGTCGCAGCACTGGCGACGTTTTCACGCAGGTACTTTTTCCAGGTTTCTGTTGCCACAACACGCTGCATCACATCGGTCCAGTAGGCAGCAGCCGCATCGGGCACTTGGCGTGGCACCGCCACGCCGCGCCACATCTGGAAGTTTTCGGCATTGATGCCCTGCTCCTTCATGGTCGGCACATTTGGCAAATCAGTGAAACGGGTGGAGCGGAACACGCCGATCGCGCGCACAGCACCCGATTTCAGATGGCCCATGAATTCCAACGGATTGCCGATGGAAGCCTGCACGTGCCCGCCCAGAAGCGCTGTCAGCGCCTCACCGCCGGAATTGAAGTTCACCATGTTGAACTGCGCACCGACAGCGCGCCCGAAGACAGTGATCGCCATTTGATCGGTGGTGCCGCCCGTGGCAAAGTTCACGCTTCGTGGGGGAGCGGTGCGCGCAGCCGCAGCGAAGGCGGTAGCAGTTTGGTGCGGACTGTCGGCGCGCACGAACAGCAAAAAGTCATCGAGCATGACGTTCACGATGGGTTTGACTTCAGTCAAGGTGCGCGCAGTCGGCACCATGATCGGCGTGATCTGTGTGGTGCCGTTGATCAGCACCAAAGTGTGTGGATCAGAGTTCCGGCTGGCTGCAACATACGCGATGCCCACTGCGCCTCCACCGCCAGGGCGGTTCACGGGGTTAACTGCAACGGGGACCAGGCGTTCATCCGTGATGATCTTCTGGATCACTCGCGCCATGAGATCAGCGCCACCACCCACACCAAAAGGAATCACGAATTCGACATCGCGAGTTGGACGCCAAGCTTGAGCGAATGCCGGACGGCCCAGGGCGACGGAACCAATACCGAGCGCGAGTGCGGTTCTACGATTTAGGTGCATGATTCTTTCCTTTAGGTGTGTTGTTGTCGAATCGATCAATGTCTCGATTTGATTTTGATCGATATGAAAAATTGAATGGATTGGGAATTACCAACGTATTTGTTGTGATTGAAATCGTTGCTTTGTCTGTGTGTCTCCTCTCAATCTGGTGATAAAAATTCAGGCAGCTTGACGCAAGGGTGTGGCCACAGCATGGCTTGAAAAATAATCCATGGCCGCTTGCACGCCAGAGCCGGCCAGCTTGATGCCAGCGAGCTTGAGGCCCATCTCGCAGCCTGCCAACGCACCCAACAGCGTGAGATCGTTGGTGTCGCCAAGGTGCCCAATGCGAAACATGCGGCCCTTGATGCGGCCTAGCCCAGTGCCCAGCGAGCAGTCAAACCGCTGATGAATAATCTTGCGCACCGAATCGGCGTCTACACCCTCGGGCATCATGACGCCGGTGAGGATGGGTGAGTACACCGCCGGGTCGGCACATTGGATTGACAGGCCCCAGGCTCGGACTGCGGCACGCATGCCCTCACCCCAGCGCTTGTGCCGGGCAAACACCGCCTCCAGACCATGGGCCATCAGCATGTCGCAGGCCTCTGAAAGGCCGTAAAGTAAGTTGGTGTTGGGCGTCGTCGGCCAGTACCCCGTCTGGTTCATCTCGATCATTTCGTCCCAAGCCCAGAAGGCCTTGGGCAGCGTGGCTTGCTTGCTGGCCGCAATCGCTCGCTCAGACAAAGCGTTAAAGCTGATGCCTGGCGGGAGCATCAGACCTTTCTGCGAGCCGCTGATAGACACGTCTACGCCCCATTCGTCGTGTCGGTAGTCTGCAGCGGCGAGGCCCGATATGGTGTCCACCAAGAGCAAGGCCGGGTGCTTTGCTGCGTCGATAGCGCGGCGCACGGCAGGAATATCGCTGGTCACGCCCGTGGAGGTTTCGTTATGGACAACACACACCGCTTTGATGCGGTGATGCGCATCGTTCTTCAGGCGCTCCTCGATGAGGTCGGCGCGCACCCCGTGGCGCCAAGCCTCGGAGCCGCTCAGCCCCATGACTTCGGTATTCAGACCCAAGCGCTGGGCCAACTTATTCCAAAGCGCTGCAAAGTGGCCGGTTTCGTACATCAGCACATGGTCACCAGCGCTGAGTGTGTTGACCAGCGCAGCTTCCCAAGCACCCGTGCCCGAGGACGGGTAAATCATCACCGGCTGACGGGTCTGAAACACTTGCTGCATATCGCCCAGCACCTTCAAACCCAAGGCCGCGAATTCCGGCCCCCGGTGGTCAATCGTGGGCAAGCTCATGGCACGCAGCACCCTGTCGGGCACGGGTGAAGGGCCTGGAATTTGAAGGAAGTGACGGCCAGTGGGGTGGTAATCAAGGGTCAACATGCAAGGGTTCCAAAAAATTCTTTTTTGCATACAAATTACATTGTTCAGCGCCAAGGCTTGAGGCGTGATGGTATTTACCCTTGAAATTAATGAAAAAATATGGGTTGAGGGTTGGCCAGTTTGTATTGACTACCCTATTTTTTGCATGCAAAATTTGAAAATGAGCGCTCACATCATCCACTTATCCGCCATTTCACGCCCCAACCTGCACGAGCAAGTGGCTCAGCGGCTGCGCGAAATGTTGGTCGAAGGTCGCATTGCACCCGGCGCCAAGCTCAACGAGCGCGAGCTCAGCGAGGTGCTCGAAGTCTCGCGTACGCCATTGCGCGAAGCCATCAAGATGCTGGCCGCCGAGGGTCTGGTGGAGTTGCTGCCAAACCGCGGCGCCATTGCGCTGGAGCTGAGCGAGGCCGACGTGCGCCACACCTTTGAAGTCATCGCCGGCTTGGAGGCCCAGTCGGGCGAGTTGGCGGCCGAACGCATCACGGAGGCCGAGCTGGCCGAAATCAAGGCCCTGCACTACGAAATGCTGGCCGCTTTCACGCGGCGCGACCTGCCAGTCTATTACCGGCTCAATTCGGCCATTCATGCGGCCATCAACACCGCCGCCAGAAACCCAGTGCTCAGCGCCACATACCGGCAGGTCAACACCCGCCTGCTGGCGCTGCGCTTCAAGTCCAACCAGGACGAAGCCAAATGGCAGGCCGCCATGCAAGACCATGAAGACATGATCACCGCCCTGAGCCGGCGCGACCCGGCGGCGTTGCGCGCCGTGCTGTTGGCCCACCTGTTCAAAAAACGGGATGTGGTGATGGCCCAATTGGCCGAATTCAGAAGCCAACCGCCGGCGGGCAAGGGATCGCAGGCATGAACGCCCCGCTAACCGCTGACGTTTCGCGCCAAGCGCAGGTCTATGACAAAGTAGCCCGCGCCAGCAATGAAGTTGCTGGCAGCTTGGCCGCCAGGCTGGCCAGCCAGACACAGGGAGAAGTGCTTTTCTCGGCGGCCGACCGCGGCCGCTACGCCACCGACGCCTCCATCTACCAGGCCATGCCGG
>DAISXI010000043.1:0-14918 GCA_036825935.1 Hydrogenophaga sp. | reverse complement strand
TCTTTCCACGCGGCTTTGTCGATGGAGGTCACGGTTTGGTACTGCTCGGCCGTGAAGTCCAAGCCGGTCCAGTGCAGGTCCTCAAAGCGGGGCGTCACACCGATGGCGTGTTCTTGGCCTTGGGCTTGGCCTTCCAAGCGACCGATCATCCACTGCAGCACGCGCATGTTTTCGCCGAAGCCGGGCCACACGAACTTGCCGTTGGTGTCTTTGCGGAACCAGTTCACACAGAAGATGCCGGGCAGCTTGGCGCCGCTGGCTTGCAGTTTCGCGCCCAAATCCAGCCAGTGCTGGAAGTAGTCGCTCATGTTGTAGCCGGCAAAGGGCAGCATGGCGAAGGGGTCGCGGCGCACCACGCCTTGGGCGCCGAAGGCGGCGGCGGTGGTTTCACTGCCCATGGTCGCGGCCATGTACACACCTTCGGTCCAGTTGCGCGCCTCGGTCACCAGCGGCACGGTGGTGGAGCGGCGGCCACCGAAGATGAAGGCATCGATGGGCACGCCAGCGGGGTCGTCCCAAGCGCTGTCGAGCGCGGGGTTGTTGGTCGCGGCCACGGTGAAGCGGGCGTTGGGGTGGGCGGCTTTGGCGCCGGTTTCTTTGGCGATGGCGGGGGTCCAGTCTTTGCCTTGCCAGTCGATGCAGTGCGCAGGGGCGTCGCCCATGCCTTCCCACCACACGTCGCCGTCGTCGGTCAGCGCGACGTTGGTGAAGATCACGTCGCGGTGCAAGCTGTCCATGCAGTTGGGGTTGGTCAGCGAGTTGGTGCCGGGGGCCACGCCGAAGTAACCCGCTTCGGGGTTGATCGCGTACAGGCGGCCGTCGGCGCGGGGCTTGATCCAAGCGATGTCGTCGCCGATGGTGGTGACCTTCCAGCCTTCAAAACCTTTGGGTGGGATCAGCATGGCGAAGTTGGTCTTGCCACAGGCGCTGGGGAAGGCCGCAGCCACGTGGTACTTCTTGCCTTGTGGGTTGGTCACGCCCAAGATGAGCATGTGCTCGGCCAACCAGCCCTGTTGTTTGCCCATGGTGGAGGCGATGCGCAAAGCAAAGCACTTTTTGCCCAACAAAGCGTTGCCGCCGTAGCCCGAGCCGTAGCTCCAGATTTCGCGGGTTTCGGGGTAGTGAACGATGTACTTGGTGGTGGGGTTGCAAGGCCAGCTGGTCTGGTCTTTTTCGCCCGCAGCCAAAGGCGCGCCCACGGTGTGCACGCAGGGCACGAACTCGCCATCGGTGCCCAAGACGTCGAACACGGCGCGGCCCATGCGGGTCATGAGCTTCATGTTGACTGCCACGTAGGCGCTGTCGGAGAGCTCAATGCCGATGTGGGCAATGGGGCTGCCCAAGGGGCCCATGCTGAAGGGCACGACGTACATGGTGCGTCCGGCCATGCAACCGTCGAACAGCGGCTGCAAGGTGGAGCGCATCTCGGCGGGGGCTTTCCAGTTGTTGGTGGGGCCAGCGTCTTCGGCTTTTTCCGAGCAAATGAAGGTACGGTCTTCCACGCGGGCCACGTCGGACGGGTCGGAGCAGGCCAAAAAGCTGTTGGGTCGTTTGGCGGGGTTCAGGCGTTTGAAGGTGCCGGCTTGTTCCAGCTGCTGGCACAGGCGTTGGTATTCCTCATCGCTGCCGTCGCACCAAACGACTTGGGCGGGTTTGCACAAGGCGACCATGTCGGCCACCCAAGCGATCAACTTGGGGTGCTTGACGTAGCTGGGCGTGTTCAATGACAGGCCGTGAAGGGAGGGTGCGTTCATGGGAGGCTCCAGAGTTTTAAAACCGGTCGGGACGCGAAGACCCGTTGGTATCGATTCTAGAAATTCGGAGCGTCAGATACAGGCCAGTTACATGCAAAACCTGCATAACCTAATGCCGCGGACGTAAAAAAGCCGAACACAGAGGTTCGGCTGTTGTCTTGGGGCGACCCAAAGGGCCGCCGGGTCCATCAGGCCATGAACACAGCGATGAAGGCCAACAAGAAAATCAGCACCGCACCGGCCACGGGCAAGAGCACAGGCATGTGGGGAACGATGGCTTCAACGATGTCGACGGGCGCTTTCTCGTCGTGGTCGTGGTGTGCAGACATGGGCTAACTCCAAGAAATAGGTAAAAGCGTATTTTAGTGTCAGTCGGCCATGCTGCGATCCGGGGTTAAGACAAGAAGGGTGCGACCACGCGCAGAACCTCGGCGCCATAAGCTTCGCGCTTCTTCTGGCCAATGCCGGCCACGCCCTCCAAATCGTCCATCTGGTTGGGGCGGCGCTGCGCCAAGGCGCGCAGGGTGCTGTCGTGAAAAATCACGAAGGCCGGCAGGTTGTGCGAACGCGCCACCTCGGCGCGCCAGGCCTTGAGCGCGTCCAAACAATCGCGTTCGACCAAGCTCAGCGGCTGGCCCGACTCGTCCCGCTCGGCGCGGGCCGCGCGGCTGTTGCTGCGCGAAGCGCGCGGCTTCTCGCTCGGGGTCTTGAGCCAAATCGGGGTTTCACCGCGCAGGATGCTGCGCGAGCCCTCGGTCAGGTGCAAGGTGTTGAAGCCACTGCCATCCACGCGCAGCGCCTCGAGGGCGATCAGCTGGCGAATCAAGGCGCGCCACTGGGTCTCGCTCAGGTCGGCGCCAATGCCAAAGGTCGAGAGGCTTTGGTGGCCGTACTGCGTCATCTTTTCCGTGGTTTTGCCGCGCAAGATGTCCATGATGTGGCCTGCGCCAAACGCGCTGCCGCTGGCTTGTTGCAAGCGGTAAATGCACGAGAGCAGTTTGCGCGCGGACTCGGTGGCGTCGTGTTGGGCCGGTGGGTTCAGGCAGTTGTCGCAGTTGCCGCAGGGCTGGCTGAGCTCGCCAAAGTAAGACAACAAGCGCACTCGGCGGCAGTCGCTGGCCTCGGCCAAGCTGAGCAGGGCGTCGAGCTTGCCGCGCAAAACCTGCTTGAAGGCATCGGCCGCAGGGCTCTCGTCGATCATGCGGCGCTGGTTGACCACGTCTTGCAAGCCGTAGGCCATCCAAGCATTGGCCGGCTCACCGTCGCGCCCCGCGCGACCGGTCTCTTGGTAATAGCCCTCGATGTTTTTGGGCATGTCCATGTGCGCCACAAAGCGCACATCGGGTTTGTCGATGCCCATGCCGAACGCGATGGTGGCCACCATGATCCAACCCTCTTCGCGCAAGAAGCGGTCTTGGTTGCGTTGGCGATCGGCGGTATCCATGCCCGCGTGGTAGGCCATGGCCTGAAAGCCCGCGTCGTTGAGCATGCTGGCCACTTCTTCCACTCGGCGGCGCGATTGGCAGTAAACGATGCCGGCATCGTGGCCGTTGGCGCTGTTGTGTTCGTCGCGGATGAAGCGAACCAGCTGCGCGGTGGCGTCTTTCTTTTCCACCAACTGGTAGCGGATGTTGGGGCGGTCAAAGCTGCTGATGAAGGTGCGCGCGCTTTGCAGCTGCAAGCGCTCGACCATGTCCTCGCGCGTGAGCGAATCGGCCGTGGCGGTCAAGGCCACGCGCGGCACACCGGGGAAGCGCTCGGCCAAGACCGCGAGCGAGCGGTACTCGGGGCGGAAGTCGTGGCCCCACTGGCTCACGCAATGCGCTTCGTCGATCGCAAACAAAGCGAGTTGGCCGCGCTCGAGCAGGGCATCGAGCAAGGCCAAAAAGCGCGGCGTGTTCAGGCGCTCGGGCGCCACGTACAACAAGGTGGTCTCTGCGCGCAGCAGCGACTTCTCCACCGCTTGGCTTTCTTCGGACGAGAGGGTGGAATTCAAAAACGCCGCGGAAACGCCCGCTTCGAGCAAGGCGCCCACCTGATCGTGCATGAGCGCGATCAGGGGCGAGACCACGATGGACACGCCCTGACCCGCACGCTGGCGCACGATGGCCGGAATTTGGTAGCACAGCGACTTGCCGCCGCCCGTGGGCATGAGCACCAAGGCGTCGCCTCCGGTACTCACGTGGCCCACGATGTCGGCCTGCGGGCCCCGGAAGGCGTCGTAGCCGAAGACCTCGCGCAGCACATCCACGCAAGTCTCCAGCACCACCCCTTCGTCCGACACATCGATCATGGGCCTATTGTCGGGCAAGCCCGGTGGGGCTTGAAGACCCATGCCTACAATGTTGGCATGACCGTTGCTCAGACCCCCGCCTACACCCGTGCCCAAGCCCTGCCGGGCATCCTTCGCCAGCGCATCGCCATCTTGGACGGGGCCATGGGCACCATGATCCAGCGCTTCAAATTGGGCGAAGCCCAGTACCGTGGCGAGCGCTTCAAGGACTTTGGGCGCGATGTCAAAGGCAACAACGAACTGCTCAGCCTGACCCGCCCCGACGTGATCCGCGACATCCACCAGGGCTACTTGGCCGCGGGTGCCGACCTGATCGAGACCAACACCTTTGGCGCGACCACCATCGCGCAAGAGGACTACGGCATGGCCGACTTGGCGTATGAAATGAACCTGGCCTCGGCGCGCATCGCCCGCGAAGCCTGCGACAAATTCAGCACGCCCGACCACCCGCGTTTTGTGGTCGGCGCTTTGGGCCCCACACCCAAAACCGCCAGCATCAGCCCCGACGTGAACGACGCGGGGGCGCGCAACGTGGACTTCGAGCAGCTGCGCCAAGCCTACGGCGAGCAAGTCAAAGCCTTGGTCGAGGGCGGCTCGGACCTGCTCATGGTCGAAACGATTTTTGACACGCTCAACGCCAAAGCCGCGCTGTTCGCCATCGAAGAGTTTTTTGACACCAGCGGCGAGCGCCTGCCCGTGATCATCAGCGGCACGGTCACCGATGCCTCGGGCCGCATCTTGAGCGGTCAAACGGTGACCGCGTTTTGGGCCAGCGTGCGCCACATCCAGCCTCTGGCTGTGGGCCTGAACTGCGCCTTGGGCGCCACGCTCATGCGCCCCTACATCCAAGAGCTGGCCAAGGTCGCGGGCGACACCTTCATCAGTTGTTACCCCAACGCAGGCTTGCCCAACCCCATGAGCGAGACCGGCTTTGATGAAACACCCGAGGTGACCAGCCGCTTGTTGCACGAGTTCGCGGCCGAAGGCCTGGTCAACATCGTGGGCGGCTGCTGCGGCACCACGCCCGAGCACATCGCCGCCATCGGCCAAGCCGTGCGCAGCGAACACGCCCGTGCCCTGAGCGCGGGGCGCTTTTACCGCGAGCCTGCCGAGGCTTGAGTTCCGAGACCCGCTAAGATACAGGCTTCCCCAAGGAGCGTTGCAGCTTCACCCGTCCCGTTAAGGGATGTGCGCGTGAAGTCAGGCTTGGGGACGCACCTTCTGCAACGACGCTCACCTGATCATTTCAACAGGTGAGTACCCCCATGACCGTGAGCCTTGTCCCCCCCATGTTGTTGTCCGGCCTGGAGCCCCTGCGCGTGGGCGCGGACAGTTTGTTCGTCAACGTGGGCGAGCGCACCAACGTCACCGGCTCCAAAGCCTTTGCCCGCATGATCTTGAACGGCGAGTACGAGCAGGCCTTGGCCGTGGCGCGTCAACAGGTCGAGAACGGCGCGCAAATCATCGACGTGAACATGGACGAGGCCATGCTCGACAGCCAAGCGGCCATGGTGCGGTTTTTGAATTTGATGGCGGGTGAGCCCGACATCGCGCGCGTGCCGGTGATGGTGGACTCGTCCAAGTGGTCGGTGATCGAGGCCGGTTTGCGCTGTATCCAGGGCAAGCCAATAGTGAACTCGATCAGCATGAAAGAAGGCCTCGACGAGTTCAAGCGCCAAGCCAAGCTGGTCAAGCGCTACGGCGCAGCGGCAGTGGTCATGGCCTTTGATGAAAAAGGCCAAGCCGACACCTACGCGCGAAAGATCGAAATTTGCGAACGCGCTTACCGCGTGCTGGTCGACGAGGTGGGCTTCGCGCCCGAAGACATCATTTTTGACCCCAACATTTTTGCCATCGCCACCGGCATCGAAGAACACGACAACTACGCGGTCGACTTTATTGAAGCCACGCGCTGGATCAAGCAGAACTTGCCGGGCGCCAAGGTCTCGGGTGGTGTGTCGAACGTGAGCTTCTCGTTCCGCGGCAACGACCCGGTGCGCGAGGCCATCCACACCGTCTTCCTGTACCACGCCATCCAAGCGGGCATGGACATGGGCATCGTCAACGCGGGCATGGTCGGTGTGTACGACGACATCGAGCCGGTGTTGCGCGATCGGGTGGAAGACGTGGTGCTCAACCGCCGCCCCGATGCGGGCGAGCGTTTGATCGAAGTGGCCGACAGCGCCAAGGGCGCCGCCAAAGACGAGTCCACCAAGCTCGCTTGGCGCGGCACGGGCGATGCACCCGTGGGCGTGGCGCAGCGCTTGAGTCACTCTTTGGTGCACGGCATCAACGACTTCATCAACGAGGACACCGAAGAGGCCTACCGCGAGATGTTGGCCAAGGGCGGGCGTCCGCTGCACGTGATCGAAGGCCCGCTGATGGACGGCATGAACGTGGTCGGCGACCTGTTCGGCCAAGGCAAGATGTTCTTGCCCCAAGTGGTGAAAAGCGCCCGCGTGATGAAGCAGGCCGTGGCGCATTTGCTGCCCTACATCGAGGCCGAAAAACTCGCGCAAGAAGCCGCGGGCCAAGACGTGAAAGCCAAGGGCAAGATCGTGATCGCCACCGTCAAGGGTGACGTGCACGACATCGGCAAAAACATCGTCACCGTGGTCTTGCAGTGCAACAACTTCGAAGTGGTCAACATGGGCGTGATGGTGCCTTGCCACGAAATTTTGGCCAAGGCCAAGGCCGAAAACGCCGACATCATTGGCCTGTCCGGCCTGATCACGCCCAGCCTCGAAGAGATGCAGTACGTGGCCAGCGAAATGGAAAAAGACCCCTACTTCCGCGAGCGCCAAATGCCGCTGCTCATCGGCGGCGCGACCTGCAGCCGCGTGCACACCGCCGTGAAAATCGCGCCCCACTACAGCGGCCCCGTGGTCTATGTGCCCGACGCCTCGCGCAGCGTGGGCGTGGCGCAGGGCTTGCTGTCCGAGCAAGCGGCCCAATTCATCGCCGACCTGAACACCGACTACGACAAGGTGCGCGAGCAGCACGCCAACAAAAAACAAACCCCGATGTGGACGCTGGCGCAGGCCCGCGCCAACAAGACGCCGATCGACTGGTCGAAAGGCGCGCCCGCCGCGCCCAAGTTCATTGGCCGGCGTGTGTTCAAAAACTTCGACCTGGCCGAGATCGCCGCGTGCATCGACTGGGCGCCGTTTTTCCAGACCTGGGACTTGGCGGGCTCCTTCCCCGCCATCCTCGACGACGAGGTGGTGGGTGAGCAGGCGCGCAAGGTCTACGCCGATGGCCAAGCCATGCTCAAGAAAATCATCGAAGGCCGTTGGCTCACGGCCAACGCCGTGATCGGCTTGTACCCCGCGCACAGCGTGAACGACGACGACATCGTGCTCTACACCGACGCCTCGCGCAGCCAAGTGGCCATGACTTGGCACGGCTTGCGCCAACAAACCGAGAAGCAGGCCATTGATGGCGTGATGCGCCCGAGCCGTTGCTTGGCCGACTTCGTCGCGCCCGTCGGTGCCGCGCCCGACCACGTGGGCCTGTTCGCGGTGACCGCGGGCATTGGCGCCGACAAACGCGCCGAGGCCTTCGAAGCCGCGCACGACGACTACAGCGCCATCCTGCTCAAGTCATTGGCCGACCGGTTGGCCGAGGCCTTGGCCGAGCGCATGCACCAAAAGGTGCGCACCGATTTGTGGGGTTACGCGGCGGGCGAGTCCTTGAGCAACTCAGACCTGATCGCTGAAAAGTACCAAGGCATTCGTCCTGCGCCTGGCTACCCCGCTTGCCCCGACCACAGCGCCAAACAGGCCATGTTCGACTTGCTGCAATGCCAAGACATCGGCATGGGCCTGACCGAGAGCTTGGCCATGACGCCCGCGGCCAGCGTGAGCGGTTTCTACATCGCCCACCCCGAGGCGCAGTACTTCAACGTGGGCAAAGTGGGCGAGGACCAGGTTCAGGACTTGGCCCAGCGCAGCGGCGTGCAGGTCAAAGACCTCCAGCGCTTGCTCGCCCCCAACCTCTGAGTCGCATCACCACCGCAAGTAGCGGTGGCCGATGGCCGCGCCGGCGATGCCGCTCAGGGTGATGCCGCCGCCGTACCAGAGCGTGAAGAAGCCCAGGCCGGTTTCGGTGCAATGCAAGGAATAGAGCGAGGCCGCCAAACAACCGGCCAGCATGCCCGCCACACCGCCGGTCAGTGCGGGCTGGGTGGGTGCCATGTCGCGCAAGCTCCACAGGATCGCGGCCAAAAACGGCACCGACAAGGCCAAGATGTTGAACGAGCACACGTTCCACGACTGGCCCATCCACAGGTCCAAAGCCTCGGCTTGGCCCCACGACTCCAACACCGCCAAAGCGGCCATGACCAACCACGCCAGCGGCCAGACCCACAGGACCGCACCCGCCGAGCGGCCGGGGCGGGCCAAGCGGCGCACCACCCAAGCCGTGGCCAAGGCCATCACCAAGAGCCAAAACACTTTGAGCGCGATCGTGGGCCGCATCAACCAATCGATGAGGTCCTCGTGAACGCCAGAGGCCACGACGACCGCGAGCACCACCAAAGTGCCGGCCAACAAGGCGAGCGCGTTTTGCCACCACGGCCGGCCTTGCGGCGGCAAAGGGTCGCTGGCGAGCAGGGCAATGAGGTCGTCGGTTTTCATGTCGAGGTGCTCCATTGCTCGGCCAAGCTTTTGATGCCTCGGTGGATGTTGACCTTGACGGCGGCTTCGCTTTGCCCCGTGCGCGCGGCCGTTTCGCTGATGGACAGGCCTTCGAGTTTGGTGCACTCAATCGCCACGCGTTGGCGATCGGGCAGGGTGGACAAGAGGCGCTGCAGATCGCGTTGCACATCTTGGGCTTCGTGGTCGCTCTCTACCCAAAGCTGGTCGGCCCAGTCGTCGATGTCGTCGTGCAACAGGCCGCGCCGACCTTGGCCACGCCAATGGTCGACCCATTTGTAACGGGCGATGGCGTGCACCCAAGCCGTCAAGGGCTGGTCGGTTTGGTAGGTGTGGCGCTTCTGATGAATCGCCAACAGGGCTTCTTGCACGAGATCCTCCACATCGCTGCTGTTGTTGTGCATGCGCCGCTTCAAGAAGCCGCGCAAATGGGCGCCCAAGCGTTTGAGCAATTGGGCATAAGCGGCCGAATCTCCACCATCCGCTCTCAGCCACAAGGCGTGGAGCTCAAGTTCGAGTTGTTTTAGGGCATCGCTCACAAGAACAGTTCGTGACTAGGTTGGTAAAGGTTACAGCATCGAACAGGCCGAGACACCTCAGCCCTTGTGGCGTCAGGTTAAACGCCGCTCGCTGTGGTGCTGCGCCCACCAAAGCGCCAGCAAACCGCTGAGTGAGGCCAGGCAAACCACCCACAGCCCCGTGCGGTAACCCACGCTGGGTGACCACAGCAGCCCCATCATCAATGGGGCGGCGGCGCGGGCCAAGGCGATCGGCAAACCCAGCACCCCGTTGAGGGTGCCCACGTGTTCCCGGCCAATGTATTGCGCCACGACCGTGCCTTTGACGATGGTGTTCAAACCATTGCCCATGCCGAAGAGCACCACGAACAGCACCGCACCCAGTGGGCTCCAACCGACCAAAATCACGGCGATCAGCCCCGCGGGCACCAAGGTTGGTATCCAGCGGTTGGCGGTGTGAACGTCCCAGCGCCGCTCAAACAACCACAAGCCCGCACGCGCCAAAACCTGAGCGGCACCGATGGCCGCGGGAATGGCCACCACCCACGCTGGCGACAGCCCTGCTTCTTGCAAGAGCACGATCATGTGTGCGGGCAAAGCCGCCGTCACCGCCATGGTCAAGACCACGAACACCGCAATGGCCACGAACACCGGGTCGCGCCAATGCGGCCCCCACCAGCGCGGCAGCGCAGGGCCTAGACCCGACGCCGCCACCGCGCGGGGTGCGTCGCGCAAGCACGCCGCGTGCAGGGGGGCGTTGACGAACAGGTGCAAGGCGGCCATGGCCCACATGGCCTCGCGCCAACCCCACAGCGCGATCCACCACGAACTCAGCGGGATGAACACCGTGCTGGCCAGCCCACCGAACAAGGTGATGGTGATGATGGCGCGCCGGTAGTCCACAGGGAATCGGCGCGTGACCACCGCAAAAGCGGGCGTGTAAACCGTGGCGGCTGAGGCCATGCCCAGCCAGATCCACACCGCGTAAAACGACCACAGGCTGTTGATTTGGCTGTGCGCCAGCAAGCCCAGCGCCGCAGCCAATGAGCCCAGCGTCATCACGCGCCGTTCGTGGCCCGCGTCGATCCAGCGGCCCACCGCAAACGCCATCAGCCCTTCGGCCAACAAGGCCAAGGCAAAGGCCAGCGAGGCTTCCGCTCGCGACAAACCCAACTCGGTTTGCACCGGGCCCAAGATGAGCGAGAAGGTGTAGTAGACCGTGCCCCAGGTGATCAATTGGCCCAGCGACAGGGCCCAACTCAAGCGCATGTCAGGCGGCCGCGAAACAGGCGTCGAGCTCGCGCAGCCAGCGCGCTTTGTCGGCGTCTTGGGCGAAGCTGGCTTGCAGGCTGTTGGCCGCCAGGGTCTTGGCGTCGGCGGCGCTGAGCTTGAGCGCTTGGAAGGTTTGTTGGTAGTTTTCGTTCAAGTAACCACCGAAGTAGGCCGGGTCGTCGGAATTGATCGTCACGCACAGGCCCGCGTCGAGCATGTGTTTGAGGTTGTGGTCTTCCAAGCGGCCGAACACGCACAGCTTGAGGTTGGACAGCGGGCACACCGTCAGCGGCACGCGGCTTTGCGCCAAGCGTTGCATCAGCGCGGGGTCGTGAATGGCTTGCACGCCGTGGTCGATGCGCTCGACCTGCAACACATCCAAGGCACTCCAGATGTAAGCCGGTGGGCCTTCTTCGCCGGCATGGGCCACCACGTGCAAACCCAAGGCGCGGGCTTGCGCGAACACGCGCGCGAACTTCTCGGGCGGGTGGCCCACCTCGCTCGAATCGAGCCCCACGCCAATGAAACGGTCGCGCCACGGCAGGGCCGCTTGCAGCGTCTCGATGGCATCTTCTTCGGACAGGTGGCGCAAGAAACACAAGATCAAATCCGCGCTGATGCCCAGCTGGGTGTGGGCGTCTTGGCAGGCGCGGTGCAGGCCTTTGATGACCACGCCCATGGGCACGCCGCGCGCGGTGTGGGTTTGGGGGTCAAAGAAGAGCTCGGCGCGCACCACGTGGTCGGCCGCTGCGCGTTCGAAATACGCCCACGCCATGTCGTAAAAGTCGGCTTCGTGCAGCAGCACGCTGGCCCCGGCGTAGTACACGTCCAAAAAACTCTGCAGGTTGGTGAAGGCGTAGGCGCTGCGCAGCGCTGCCACATCGGCGTAGGGCAGCGACACGCCGTTGCGCTGCGCCAGCGCAAAGATCAGTTCGGGTTCGAGCGAGCCTTCGATGTGGATGTGCAGCTCGGCCTTGGGCATGGTTTGGATCAAGGCGGCTAAGGGCTGGGCGGTGGCGGTCATGGGGTCTCCCGTGGCGGTGTCAGCGCCACATGTTACGACCGCCGCCTCATGGGCGGGTGTTCAAGCCCGATCGGTATTGCAAAGCCTCGGCCATGTGCGCCGTCAACACGCGTTCGCTGCCGGCCAGGTCGGCGATGGTGCGGGCGACTTTGAGGGTGCGGTGGGTGCTGCGCCCGCTCAGGCCCAAGCGGGTGGCGGCGTGTTGCAACCATTGGCTGGCCGCGGGCTCCAGCTGGGCGTGGGTGTCGATGGCTTGGCCTTGCAAAGCCGCATTGCTGCAGCCTTGGCGTTGCGCCGCGCGGGTGCGGGCCGCGGCGCTGCGCTCGGCCATGGGCGCGCTGGCCTCGCCGGGGGCTTGTTGCAGCAACTCGTCGGCGCTCAGGCTGCTGACGTGAACGTGCAGGTCGATGCGATCGAGCAGCGGCCCCGAGATCTTTTGTTGGTAGCGCGCGATCTGGTCGGGCGTGCAGCGGCAGCGCCCATCGCGGGAGCCGGCGTGGCCGCAGGGGCAGGGGTTCATGGCGGCGATCAATTGAAAACGCGCGGGGAATTCGGCGCGCCGCGCCGCACGGGCGATGGTGATGGTGCCGGTCTCCAGCGGTTCGCGCAGGGCCTCGAGCGCGCTGCGCGGGAACTCGGGCAGCTCGTCCAAGAACAGCACGCCGCGGTGGGCCAAGGATATTTCGCCGGGCCTGGGCGGTGAGCCGCCACCGACCAAGGCCACGGCACTGGCCGTGTGGTGCGGCGCGCAGTAGGGGCGGCAGCCCCAGCGCGACAGGTCCAGCCGACCCGCCAAGCTGGCGATGGCCGCGCTCTCCAGCGCTTCGTCCACGTCCAGCGGCGGCAGCAAACCCGCGAAGCGCTGCGCCAACATCGACTTGCCCGAACCCGGCGGCCCCACCATGAGCAGCGAATGGCCGCCCGCCGCCGCGATCTCCAAGGCCCGCTTCGGCCCGGCTTGGCCTTTGACGTCGGCCATGTCGGGCCAGCGCGCGTGCGTCGAGGCCACGGGGGCTTGGGTTGACAAGCGCGTCCAACCCTCGCTGGGCGCGGCTTCGCCGGGGGCGAAGGCCTGCACCACGTCGAGCAGGTGCTGGGCGCGAAACACCGTCGCGTCGGGCACCAACGCCGCTTCTTCGGCGCTGCCCGGCGGCAAGACCAAACGCGTGGCGGGCCCGGCGCGGCGCAAGGCCAAACCCATGGCCAAGGCCCCGCGCACCGGGCGCAGCGCGCCGCTCAGCGACAGCTCGCCCGCAAACTCCCAACCGGCCAAACGCGCCGCGTCGATCTGCCCGCTGGCGGCCAAGATGCCCAGCGCCATGGGCAGGTCCAGGCGACCGGAGTCTTTGGGCAAATCGGCGGGTGCGAGGTTGACCGTGATGCGTTGGTTGTGCGGGAAGTTCAGCCCCGCGTTGACGATGGCCGAGCGCACGCGTTCGCGCGCCTCTTTCACCTCGGTGTCGGCCAAGCCCACCAAAGTGAACAAGGGCAGGCCGTTGGCCAAATGCACCTCAACCTCCACCGCGTGGGCCACCAAACCCACCAACACCCGCCCTTGAACCGTTGCCAAACCCATGCCCGCCTCCTTGGGGGCACCGCCCCGGTGCGCACCGAAGTGGTGCGCTTTAACGGTGCATGTCGCATCTTGGTGCGGTGCCAGCCGAGCATGTTGGCCCCGCTGGGGCGCCTTGTCAGCCGGGTTGGGGCCGGGTTTTGTCGAGAGCGCCACAGGGCAGCGCAAACAAAAACGGGGTGCGTGCGTTAGTTGGCACGGTCTGTGCACAGCAGCTGCATCGACCCCTGTGGGGTTGAAAACCTTGTTTTGTTTTGAAAGGAACCTGAGCATGAAAATGGTTACCGCCATCATCAAGCCGTTCAAATTGGACGAAGTGCGCGAAGCACTCTCCAGCATGGGCGTGCAAGGCATCACCGTCACCGAAGTCAAAGGCTTCGGTCGCCAAAAAGGCCACACCGAGCTGTACCGCGGCGCGGAATACGTGGTCGATTTCTTGCCCAAGGTCAAACTCGAAGCGGCCGTGGCCGACGACTTGGTCGAACGCGTCATCGAAGCCATCGAAGTCGCTGCACGCACCGGCAAGATCGGCGACGGCAAGATTTTCGTCACGGCCCTGGAGCAGGTGATTCGCATCCGCACCGGCGAGACCGGCAAAGAAGCGCTCTGACGCGACACACTTTCAAGAAAGACCATTGCCATGAAATCCTTCATCGCTTCTCTGTGTTTGGGCCTGACCTTGGCCCTGGGCGCGGGCTTGGCCACCGCCCAAACCGCTCCAGCCGTTGCCACGGCTGCTCCCGCTGCTCCCGCTGCTGCCGTGGCCGCGCCTGATGCCGCCGCAGCGCCCGCTGCAGCCCCAGCCGCAGAGGCTGCGCCCGCCGCAGCCGAAGCCGTCAAAGAAACCGTCGACAAAGGCGACGTCGCCTTCATGATGATCGCCACCGTATTGGTGATTTTGATGATCGTGCCCGGCCTGGCCCTGTTTTACGGCGGCTTGGTGCGCAGCAAAAACATGCTGTCCGTGCTGATGCAAGTGATGGTCGTGTTCTCCTTGATCTCCGTGCTGTGGGCCGTCTACGGTTACAGCTTGGCGTTCGGCGGCGAGGGCCTGATCATCGGCAACTTCGACAAGCTCTTCCTCAAAGGCGTGACCGCGGACTCCTTGGCCGCCACCTTCACGGCCGGCGTGATGATCCCCGAGTTCATCTTCATCGCCTTCCAAGCCACGTTTGCGGGCATCACCTGCGCGCTGATCGTCGGCTCGTTTGCTGAGCGCATCAAATTCGGTTCGGTGCTCTTGTTCTGTGCCATCTGGTTCACGTTCAGCTACTTGCCGATCGCCCACATGGTCTGGGGTGCCGGTGGTTACTTGTTCGACAAGGGCGCGCTGGACTTCGCTGGCGGCACCGTGGTGCACATCAACGCGGCCATGGCCGGTTTGGTCGGCGCCTACGTTTTGGGCAAGCGCATCGGTTACGGCAAAGAGTCCATGACCCCGCACAGCCTGACGCTGACCATGGTCGGTGCCTCCTTGCTGTGGGTGGGCTGGTTCGGCTTCAACGCTGGCTCCAACCTGGAAGCCAACGGCGGCGCAGGCTTGGCCTTCATCAACACCTTGTTCGCCACCGCCGCGGCTGTCTTGGCTTGGTGTATCGGCGAAGCCATGACCAAAGGCAAGGCTTCGATGTTGGGCGCAGCGTCGGGTGCCGTGGCCGGTTTGGTCGCCATCACCCCCGCTTGCGGCTCGGTTGGCCCTATGGGAGGCATCGTGATCGGTTTGGTCTCTGGCTTCTTGTGCCTGTGGGGTGTGTCGGGCTTGAAGAAAATGCTCGGCGCTGACGACTCCTTGGACGTCTTCGGTGTGCACGGTGTGGGCGGTATCGTCG
>DAISXI010000042.1:0-15013 GCA_036825935.1 Hydrogenophaga sp. | reverse complement strand
TGGAGGCGCGACCCGGAGTCGAACCGGGCTAGACGGATTTGCAATCCGTTGCATAACCGCTTTGCTATCGCGCCACGCAGGTCCTGATGAAATCAGAACAGAAACCGTACAAAAAAGGGAAGCCGTGCTTCCCTTTTTGATGTGTTTGGAGCGGGAAACGAGATTCGAACTCGCGACCTCAACCTTGGCAAGGTTGCGCTCTACCAACTGAGCTATTCCCGCATGTTTCCGACGTTTGGTGTTGTTCGTCGAAGCCAGAATTATAGCGCAATTTTTGGGGCGCTTTGGAGCGACCCCAAAAATTTTTCGTCAATGTTTCACGGCTTCTGACGGCGCTTTGACGGGGGCCTGTTGGGCCGCCATTTGCGCCGCCACTTCTTCTTCGCTCAAGGGCACGGGCTCGCGCTCCAAAGCAATCGACAAGACCTTGTCGATCCACTTCACGGGCACGATGTTCAAGCCCAATTTGACGTTGTCGGGGATGTCGGTGAGGTCCTTGACGTTTTCTTCGGGAATGATGACGGTCTTGATGCCACCGCGCAATGCGGCGAGCAGCTTTTCCTTCAAGCCCCCGATGGCGGTGACTTCGCCGCGCAAGGTGATCTCGCCCGTCATGGCCACGTCGCTGCGCACGGCAATGCCGGTCATGGCCGAGACCAAGGCGGTGACCATGGCCGCACCCGCGCTGGGGCCGTCTTTGGGGGTGGCGCCGTCGGGCACGTGGATGTGCACGTCGCGCTTCTCGAACAGCTCGTCTTTGATGCCCAGCACGCGTGCGCGGCTGCGCACGACGGTGCGCGCGGCCTCAACCGATTCTTTCATCACGTCGCCCAGCGAGCCGGTGCGGGTGATGACGCCCTTGCCGGGCATGATGACGGTTTCGATGGTGAGCAAGTCACCACCCACTTCGGTCCAGGCCAAGCCCACGACTTGACCGACCTGGTTGTCTTGCTCGGCGCGGCCGTAGGTGTACTTGCGCACGCCCAAAAAGTCGGGGAGGTTGTCGGCATTGACCTGCACCGGCGCTTGCATTTTCTTCAGCAACAAAGCCTTGACGGTTTTGCGGCAGATTTTGGAGACTTCGCGCTCGAGCGAACGCACACCGGCTTCGCGGGTGTAGTAGCGCACGATGTCGCGCAAGGCGTCTTCGCCCACTTCAAGTTCACCGTCTTTCAAGCCGTTGTTCTTGAGTTGCTTGGGCAGCAAATAGCGCCCAGCGATGCTGGTTTTTTCGTCTTCGGTGTAGCCCGACAGGCGAATGACTTCCATGCGGTCCAGCAAGGCGGGCGGGATGTTCATGGAGTTCGAAGTCGCAACGAACATGACGTCGGAGAGGTCAAAGTCGACCTCGACGTAGTGGTCGCCGAAGGTGTGGTTTTGTTCGGGGTCCAAGACCTCGAGCAAGGCGCTCGAGGGGTCGCCGCGGAAGTCGGTGCCAAGCTTGTCGATTTCATCGAGCAAGAACAGCGGGTTTCTGGTACCGACCTTGGTCAGGCTTTGCAAGACCTTGCCGGGCATGGCGCCGATGTAGGTGCGGCGGTGGCCACGGATCTCGGCTTCGTCGCGCATGCCGCCCAAGGCCATGCGCACGTATTTGCGGCCGGTGGCTTTGGCGATGGACTGGCCCAGCGAGGTTTTGCCCACGCCAGGGGGGCCGACCAAGCACAGGATGGGCGACTTGACCTTGTCCACGCGTTGCTGAACCGCGAGGTACTCGAGGATGCGGTCTTTGACCTTGTCCAAGCCGTGGTGGTCTTGGTTGAGCACGGCTTCGGCGGCACCCAGGTCGTGTTTGATCTTGGTTTTTTTGCTCCAAGGCAAGGCCACCAAGGCGTCGATGTAGTTGCGCACGACCGAGGCTTCGGCCGACATGGGCGACATGAGCTTGAGCTTTTTGAGCTCGCCGTCGACCTTTTTGCGGGCCTCAGCGGGCATCTTCGCGAGCTTGATCTTCTTCTCGATCTCTTCGATGTCCGCGCCCTCTTCGCCTTCGCCGAGTTCTTTTTGAATCGCCTTGACTTGCTCGTTCAAATAGAAGTCGCGCTGGTTCTTTTCCATTTGGCGCTTGACGCGGCCACGGATGCGCTTGTCGACGTTGAGGATGTCGACCTCGCGTTCGATCTGCTCAAACAGGTTTTCCAAACGGCGGTTGACCTGGTCGAGGTCGAGCACCACTTGTTTGGACTCGAGCTTCAAGGGCAGGTGCGCGGCGATGGTGTCGGCCAAACGGCCGGCGTCGTCGATGCTGGAGATCGAGGTGAGGATCTCAGCGGGGATTTTTTTGTTCAGTTTGACGTACTGGTCGAACTGCTGCATGACCGCACGGCGCAAGGCCTCAAGCTCGGTGGCTTGCTCGGGGCTGTGCTCGGTGCTCGGGTCGATCGGGTTGACCGAGCTGCTGAAGTGCGTCTCGCCTTCGCTGATGTGCAAGACCTTGGCGCGCTGCAAGCCTTCGACCAAGACCTTCACGGTGCCATCGGGCAGCTTGAGCATTTGCAAAATCGTGGCCACGCAACCGACCTCGAACATGTCGTCGGCCGAGGGCTCGTCTTTGGCGGCGGCTTTTTGCGCCACCAACATGATGCGGCGCTCGTTGTCCATGGCCGCTTCAAGCGCTTTGATGCTCTTGGGGCGTCCCACGAACAAAGGAATGACCATGTGCGGGAACACCACCACATCGCGCAGCGGCAACAGGGGGAGGTCGATCGGGGTGCTGGGCAATGGGGTTTGACCGGACATGTAAAACCTCTCAGGCTTGTTTGGCCGCTTCGCGGTACACCAACAGTGGGGGTTTGTTGTCTTCGATGGTGGCGTCTTCGACGACCACTTTCTCGACGTTCGTCAAACCAGGCAAGTCGAACATGGTGTCGATCAAGGCGTTTTCAAGGATAGAGCGCAAACCGCGTGCACCGGTCTTGCGGGCCAAGGCCTTGCGGGCAATGGCTTTGAGCGCGGTGGGGCGGACCTCCAACTCAGCGCCTTCCATGGCCAAGAGCTTGGAGAATTGTTTGACCACGGCGTTCTTGGGCTCGGTCAAGATTTCCACCAAGGCCTCTTCGCTGAGCTCGGACAGGCTGGCGATCACGGGCATGCGGCCCACCAATTCGGGGATCAGACCGAATTTGATGAGGTCTTCGGGCTCGATGTCTTTGAAGGCTTCGCTCAGGCTGCGCTGCTGTTTGCTGCGCACGGCCGCACCAAAACCGATGCCCGAGGCTTCGGTTCGGTTTTCGATGATTTTCTCAATGCCCGCAAACGCACCACCGCAAATAAACAAGATGTTGGTCGTGTCGACCTGCAAAAAGTCTTGGTTGGGGTGCTTGCGGCCGCCTTGGGGCGGCACCGAGGCCATGGTGCCCTCGATGAGCTTGAGCAAGGCCTGCTGAACGCCCTCGCCCGAGACGTCGCGGGTGATGGAGGGGTTGTCGGACTTGCGGGTGATTTTGTCGATTTCGTCGATGTAGACGATGCCTTGCTGGGCGCGGCCCACGTCGTAGTCGCAAGACTGCAGCAGCTTGGAGACGATGTTTTCCACGTCTTCGCCCACATAACCGGCTTCGGTCAGGGTGGTGGCGTCGGCCATCACGAAGGGCACGTTGAGCATGCGCGCCAAGGTCTGGGCCAACAGGGTTTTTCCCGAGCCGGTGGGGCCGATGAGCAAGATGTTGCTCTTGGCCAATTCGACGTCTTCTTTGGTGGCGTGCTGCTTGTGGCGCAGGCGCTTGTAGTGGTTGTAGACCGCGACCGACAAGGCGCGCTTGGCCGTTGCCTGGCCAATGACGTAGTTGTCCAGGTTTTCTTTGATCAAGGCCGGCGTCGGCAGGTCGTCGGTTTTGGGCTTGGCCACCTCCGTGGCAGGCAGCTCATCGCGGATGATGTCGTTGCACAGGTCGATGCACTCGTCGCAAATAAAGACCGAAGGGCCTGCGATGAGTTTTTTGACCTCGTGCTGACTTTTGCCGCAAAAGGAGCAAAACAGGGCTTTTTCGCCCGAGGTGGCTTTTTTATCCGCCATGAAAACTGCCTTGTAGAGAGAAGGGGCCGGGTGTCAATGATACGAGAACCGCACCGTTGAGCATCCAGGTAGCAATAAACGGGCCAAATTAGGCCGTGGCGGCCCGCTTATCGATGACTTTGTCGATCAAACCGTACTCGGCCGACTCGGCGGCGCTGAGGTAGTAGTCGCGTTCGGTGTCGCGCTCGATCTTCTCCAGCGGCTGGCCGGTGCGCTCGGCCAAGATGCGGTTGAGCTGCTCGCGGGTCTTGAGGATTTCGCGGGCGTGGATCTCGATTTCCGTGGCCTGGCCTTGGGTGCCGCCCAAGGGCTGGTGGATCATGATCTTGGAGTTGGGCAAGGCAAAGCGCTTGCCCTTGGTGCCCGCAGACAACAAGAACGCGCCCATGCTGGCGGCCATGCCCATGCACAGGGTGGAGACGTCGGGCTTGATGAAGTTCATGGTGTCGAAAATCGACATGCCCGCGCTCACCGAACCGCCGGGGGAGTTGATGTAGAAGGAGATGTCCTTGTCGGGGTTCTCGCTCTCCAGGAACAACATCTGGGCCACCACCAGGTTGGCCGAATGGTCATTGACCGGGCCCACCAAGAAGATCACGCGCTCTTTGAGCAGGCGCGAATAAATATCGTAAGCACGCTCGCCACGGCCCGATTGCTCGATCACCATGGGCACCATGCCCAAACCTTGAATGTCCATTGCGCTCATGCGTTTCTCCATGTTGTGCCACTGTGGCACGTATCAACTGTAACCAACCGCCAATGCCCCGGCTCGGCGCGGGCTGTGCGGCAAAAAAAAGGGCGGGAAAGACCCGCCCTTTGCCGCAGCGGTCAAACCCTGCCGCTGTCAGCCTTGTTGGCCCATCAACTCGTCGAAGTCGATGGCTTTGGCGCTGGTTTGGACTTTCGACAAAACGAAATCACACACATTGTTCTCGATCACCACGGCTTCGACTTCGGCCATGCGGCGGTTGTCGCCTTGGTACCAACGCACCACGTCGGCGGGCTTCTCGTAAGAAGCGGCCAGGTCTTGCAAGTGGGCGTCGATTTGCTCGGACTTGGCTTGCAGGTCGTTGGCACGCACCAACTCGGCCACCACCAAGCCCAAACGCACGCGGCGCTCGGCCTGTTCGCGGAACATTTCTTCAGGAATGGGGGCCTTGTCGGCGTCTTTGATGCCGCGCTGCTTGAGGTCGGCGCGGGCGCCTTCGACCAAGCGGTCCATCTCGGCCTTGACGATGGACTGGGGCAGTTCGAGCTCGGCCTTGGCCACCAGGGCGTCCATGACGGCTTGTTTGTTGCGGGCTTGGACGCGGAACTTGACTTCGCGCTCCAGGTTCTTGCGGATGTCGGCGCGCAGGCCGTCGACCGTGCCGTCGGCAATGCCCAAGGACTTGGCCAAGGCCTCGTCCACAGCGGGCAGGTTGGCGGCTTCGAGCTTTTTCAGGGTGACGAGGAAGTCGGCGGTTTTACCGGCGACGTCTTTGCCGTGGTAGTCGGCGGGGAAGTTCAAGGGGAAGGTCTTGGACTCGCCGTTTTTCATGCCGCGCACGGCGTCTTCGAATTCCTTGAGCATCTGGCCGTCGCCGACGATGAACTGGAAGGCTTCGGCTTTGCCGCCTTCAAACGGCACGCCGTCGATGGTGCCGGCAAAGTCGATGGTCACGCGGTCGCTGTCTTGAGCGGCTTGGTCTTGGGCGCGCTGCGCGAAGGTGCGGCGCTGCTTGCGCAAGATGTCCAAGGTGCGGTCGATGGCGGCGTCGGTGACATCGGCGGTGACTTTTTCAACCTGGGCGGTGCTCAGGTCTTGGATCTTGACTTCGGGGTACACCTCGAACACGGCGTCAAAGGCGATGTTCTCGCCCGTGGCTTCTTTTTCCGTGATGCGGGGCTGGCCGGCCACGCGCAGCTTGGCTTCGTTGGCGGCCACGGCGAAGGCTTCGCCCACTTTGTCGTTCATGACTTCGTAGTGCACCGAGTAGCCGTAGCGCTGCGTGACCACGTTCATGGGCACTTTGCCGGGACGGAAACCGTCCATCTTGACTTGGCGCGACATGCGCTTGAGGCGGGTTTCCACCTCGTTTTTGATGACGTCAGCGGGCAGCGTCAAGGTGATTTTTCGTTCCAGTTTTTCCAAAGTCTCAACGGTCACGGTCATGGGTTTCTCCAAAAAAGTGTTGGCCAATCCGGTGCGGGATTGACCGAAAAAATCGAGGTTCACGGTGTGGTGCGCGGGGGGGGACTCGAACCCCCACACCATTGCTGGCGTCAGGACCTAAACCTGGTGCGTCTACCAATTTCGCCACCCGCGCTGTGTCTGTCTTTGACCAACCGATACGTCCCAAAGCCCCCGCCACCGCCCAAGCAATGGCTCAGTGCTCTGAGCTAACCCTCAATTGTAGCCGCAGGCCATGGGGGCAACGCCGCGCCCCTAGAATCGAGACCGCATGTCCAACCCTCCCATCCTCTCCCCACAAGCGCCCCACCCCACGTGGACGGCCTCGGTGGGGCATTACGAAAATTTTCCGGTGGCTTCTTGGCTGTGCCCCAAAGCCTTGCGCCCCGCGGTCATGGCCATCTACCACTTCGCCCGCACGGCCGACGACATCGCCGACGAGGGCCCCGCCAGCGCCACCGAACGCCTGCAGGTGCTGGGCGATTACCGCGCGGCTTTGGCACAGGCCTTGGCGGGCACACCACAGACACCCGCATCGGCATGGCCCGGCGTGTTCGCGCCCTTGTACGCCGCCGTGCAATCGCACCAGTTGCCCGGACACTTGCTGCACGCTTTGCTCGACGCTTTTGAACAAGACGTGCGCCACACCGACGCCCAACACCGCTACGCGAACTCCGACGAACTGCTGCGCTACTGCGAGCGCTCGGCCAACCCCGTGGGCCGCTTGCTGCTGCACCTGCACGGCGTGAACGACACCCTGGCCCTGCAGCGCAGCGACGCCATTTGCAGTGCCTTGCAGCTGATCAATTTTTGGCAAGACCTGAGCACCGACTGGTCACGCCAGCGGCACTACCTGCCGCGCTCGCTGCTGCTGCAGCACGGCGTGGATTGGGCCGATTTTTCGCCCGAGCCGCGCGAGCACGACCTCGCCCAGCGCCAGGTGGTGCAGGCGCTGTGCACACAAGCCCGCCAGCTGATGCAACAGGGCGCACCCTTGGTTCACCAAGTGCCCGGGCGCATGGGCTGGGAGCTGCGCGCCGTGGTGCAGGGCGGCTTGCGTGTGCTCGACCACATCGAGGCTTTGCAACACCGCAGTTGGTTGCAACGCCCCACCCTTCGAAGCGCCGACGGCCCCCTGTGCCTGTGGCGTGCCTTGACCATGTGAGCCTTGAGAACAACCATGCACTTTCCCCATGTTTTCGCGCCTGCGCGCACCAGCCTGCTCTGCTTGGCCTTGCTCACCCCGCACGCTGGGGCGCAAAGCCCAGCCGCTGCCCCCGCCGCCGCGGCCACGCCGATCTCCGTGGGCGTGGCCCGTCTCGACAGCGTGTGGGTGCAGCCCGAGCGTGAAGCCCCCGCGACGGTGTTGGCACGCAACGTCTCGCGCCTCTCGGCCGAGTCTTCGGGCACCTTGCAACGCTGGACGGTGGATGTGGGCGCGAAGGTTCAACGCGGGCAGGTGCTGGCGCAAATCGACCCACGCGACGCCGAACTCGGTGTGCAACGGGCGCAGTCGGCGCTCGACGCCAGCCAAGCCCGGCTGGACCTGGCGCAAGCGCAGCTCAAGCGCTCCGAAGAATTGGTGGCCCAAGGCTTCTACTCGCAAGAGGCTTTGCTGCAGCGCCAAACCGAGCTCAACCTCATGCGCTCTGAGTTACAAAACCAGCGCGCCCAACTGGCCACGGCTCAACGCCAACTGAGCAAGACCACCTTGCGCGCGCCGTTCGCGGGCACGGTTCAGGAGCGCTTGGCCCAAACCGGCGAAGCCGTGGCGCCCGGCACCGTGCTTTACGTGCTGGTCGAGACCGGACCGACCGAGGTCCAAGCCCAAATCGACCCCAGCGACGCGCGCAGCTTGCAACAAGCCAAGCGCATTTGGTTGCAAACCAGCCGTGGCGATGATGCCCTGCGCTTGCTGCGCTTGTCCTCGACCATCAACTCGCCCGCGCGCACCCAAACCGCGCGGCTGACCTTGGTCAACGGCGCCAACCCCGCGGGCACCACCGGCACCTTGCGCTGGCAAGACCCCCAAGCGCACATCCCCAGCGCCTACATCGTCAAACGCAAAGACCAACTGGGTGTCTTTGTGCAGCAAGGCGCGGGCAGCGATGCCAAAGCCCGCTTCGTGCCCTTGCCCAGCGCGCAAGAAGGCCGTCCCAGCCCCGCGCCCACAGCCTTGGCTGGGAACACCGCCTTGATCGTTCAGGGCCAGTTGGCTTTGCAAGACCAGGCCCCCATCGCGGTGCGTTAAAGCCAGACCATGAACTTCTTGCGCAGCCTCTACACCAACCACCCGCTGGCCAACATTGGCTTTGTCGTGGTGCTGCTCATCGGCACACTGAGTTACCAGTCCATGCCGCGGGAGCAAGACCCCGAGATCAACTTCAACTGGGTCAACGTCACCACCGTGCTGCCCGGCGCCAGCGCCGAAGACGTCGAGCGCTTGGTGACCAACCCGCTGGAAGATGGCATCAAGGGCGTGCCCGACGTGCGCTTTGTGATCTCCACTTCGCGCGAAAACGTCTCCACCATGTTGGTGCGTTTTCGCGAGATCGACGAACGTACCTTTGACAAGCGCATGACCGATTTGCGCCGCGAAATTCAAAACAAGGCCGCCAGCGAACTGCCGACACAGGCCTTGGAGCCGCGCATTTTGGAGAGCACGACCAGCAACGGTTTCCCGACCGCGTCCCTGATGGTCGTGGGCCAGGCCGACGATGAAACGCTGCGCCTGAACGCGCGGCGCATCAAGAGCGACCTTGAGCGCATCAAGGGCGTCGACCAGGTGTTTGCCTCGGGTTTGCGCGACCCCGAGGTCTTGATCCAACCCGACCCGCAGGCCTTGGCCGCGCGTGGGGTGTTGTTGTCGGATGTGGCCGACTCCTTGTCGGCCTGGTGGCGAGACACCTCGGCGGGCACGCTCAAAACCCAAGACGGCACTTGGTCGGTGGGTATCGACGGCATCAACACCGCCCCAGAAACCTTGGCCCAGTTGCCCATCTTCTCCAGCATCCGACCCGGCCAATCGGTGCGTTTGGGCGATGTGGCGCGCATCGAGCGCCAACGCGCACCCGCCAGCCAACTCGCAGCGACCGACGGTCGAGTGGCCATTTCACTGGCACTGACCAAAAAAACCGGCATCAACACCTTGAATTTGGTGGGGGATATTCGCGCCTTCATTGAGCAACAAAACACCACCTTGGCGCCCTTGGGCTTGGAGCTGCGGCTCACCGACGACCAAACCGTGCCCACCAGCGAGGCCATTGGGGTGATGCAAACCAACGCCTTGTTTGGCGTGGTGCTGGTCTTGGCCGTTTGCTGGTTGTTTTTGGGCGCGCGCATCGGCTTGTTGGTCGCGCTGGGCATTCCGTTCTCTCTGCTCGGCACCTTCGCTGTGCTTTCGACCCTGGATTACACGGTCAACATTTCGGTCTTGCTGGGCGTGGTGATCGCGCTGGGCATGTTGGTGGACGACGCCGTGGTGGTGGTCGAAGCCATTTATTACCGGATGGAGCGCGGCCAAGCGGCTTTGCAAGCCTCACTGGATTCGGTGGCCGAGGTCTGGAAGCCGGTGCTGGCCTCGGTGGCCACCACCATGGCGGCTTTTTTGCCACTGATGCTCTTGCCCGGCATCGTGGGCAAGTTCATGTTCGTGATCCCCTTTGTGGTGACCTTGGCCTTGCTGATCTCTTTGGTCGAGGCGTTTTGGATGATGCCGGTGCACGTGCAAAGCATCGGCATCCGTTTGGATCGCCCCTCCAAAGAGCAACGCTGGCGCAACGCATTCAACCGCGGCATTCGGCTGCGCTATGGGCAAGCCTTGGCTTATGCCTTGCGCCGCCCCAAACGCTTCGCCGCCGTGGGTTTTGGCGCGGTGGTCTTGGCCATCGGCCTCTTGGCCACCGGCACGGTTCGGGTGCAGTTTTTCGCCTTCGATCCCATCCGGGCGTTTTACGTCAACGTCGACATGCCCCAGACCGCGACGCTGGAAGCCACCTTGGCCGAAACCCAACGGGTCGAGGCCGTTGTGCGGCAGCACCTGCGTGGCGTGGGCCCACAGGCCGAGGCGCGCGCGGCCACCTCGACCGCCGGCATCAAATTCACCGAAAGCGACATCATCTACGGCGATGCGTATGGCCAAGTGTTCGTTTCGCTCAACCCCGACACCGATGGCGCGCGCAGCGTGAGCGAACTGGTGGCCGATTTGCGCGTCCAAGTCGATGGCATGGAGAGCCCCGCCAATCGCAGCTTCACCGTGCTCTCGGGAGGCCCGCCCTCGGGCAGGCCCATCAACGTGAAGGTGCGCGGCGACCGCTTTGAGGACATCGAAAGCGCCACGCAGGCGCTCAAAGCCATCGTGGCGGCCATCCCCGGCACCAGCGATGTGAAAGACGACAACCTCCCCGGGCGTTCCTTGATGCAGCTCACGATGGACACCGAAGCCTTGCGCGCAGCGGGGCTGACGCCCGCACAGGTCTCGCGCACCGTGCGCTTGAGCGTGGATGGCGAGACCGTGGCCTTCACCCGAGACGATGGCGACAAGATCGAACTGCGCGTTCAATCGGCCAACGCCAGCGGCAACCACTCGCGCGCCAACGCCTTTGACCTGCTGCGCGAACCCGTGGCCTTGCCCAATGGCCAATCCACCACCTTGGGCCAGTTGGTTGACGCACAAAGCCAAACCGGGCGCGAATTCATTCGCCACCACAACCTGCGCCGCACCATCACCGTGGAAGCCAACTTGGACAAAGACGTGACCGATACCGCGGCGGCCAACGCCATGATCAAGGCTGCGTGGGCGCCACTGCAAGCCCAACACCCCAACATCGATTTGGACTTTTCGGGCGAGCTTGAGGACATCGAAGAGAGCCTGGCCGCCATGAAGCTGCTGTTTTTGATGGGCATGGGTTTGATCTACCTGATCTTGGCCGCGCAATTCAAAAGCCACTTCCAGCCGCTGATGATTTTGGTGACCGTGCCCTTGGCCTTCACGGGCGTGGCCTATGGTTTGGCCTTGTCCAACAACCCGCTGTCGCTCTACACCTTGTACGGCGTGATCGCGCTGACGGGTATTGCCGTGAACTCGGCGATCGTGTTGATCGATGCGGCCAACAGCCGCATGAAAGAAGGCATGAGCACCATCCACGCCATTGTGCAAGCCGCACGCCGGCGCGTGGTGCCCATCATCATCACCACCACGACCACCATCGGGGGCCTGTTTTCCTTGGCTTTTGGCATCGGTGGTGAGAGCCTCTTGTGGGGTCCGGTGGCGGCCAGCATGGTGTGGGGCTTGGCCTTCTCGACCGTGTTGACCTTGTTCGCCGTGCCCTTGTTGTATTTGGCGTTCATGCGGCCCCAACAACCCCGCGTGTGGAACGTGATGGCGCGACTGAGGAGAGCCCCATGAAACCCCAAGACTACGTGGAACAAAAAACCGCAGCCTCGGGCAGCAGCTTTTATTACGCGTTTTTGTTTTTGCCACCCGATCGCCGCGCGGCCATCACCGCCTTTTATGCGTTTTGTCGCGAGATCGACGACGTGGTCGATGAGATCAGCGACCCGGGCGTGGCCCACACCACCTTGGCGTGGTGGCGGCAGGAAGTGGCCAAGTCCTTCAATGGGCAAGCCAGCCACCCAGTCATGCAGGCCCTGATGCCTTGGTGCCCGACCTTTGGCATTGAAGCCCACCACCTGTTGGCGGTGATCGACGGCTGCCAAATGGATTTGGACCAAAGCCGCTACTTGGACCTGCCCAATTTGCAGCGCTACTGCCATTTGGTCGCCGGTGTGGTGGGTGAAGTGGCGGCGCGCATTTTTGGACAAAGCGAAGCCACCACCACCGCCTACGCGCACCGCTTGGGCTTGGCGTTTCAGCTCACCAACATCTTGCGCGACGTCGGCGAAGACGCGGCGCGCGGTCGCGTCTACCTGCCCATCGATGAGCTGCAACGCTTTGACGTGAAGGCCCACGAGCTCATCAAACGCGGCCAAGGCAGCGACCCAGCCGATTTCGAAAAACGCTTCACCGCCCTCATGCAATTCCAGTGCGAGCGCGCATTGCGCACCTACGACGAAGCGCTGGCGCTGTTGCCCGCGGCCGATCGCCGCAGCCAAAAACCTGGCCTCATGATGGCCAGCATTTACCGCACCTTGCTTCAAGAGGTGGCCGCCGAGCCCATGCTGGTGATGACCCAGCGCGTCAAGCTCACGCCGCTGCGCAAGCTCTGGTTGGCTTGGAAAGTTCAGGCCTTGGGCCGCTTGTGAGCATGGCCGAGCCTGTGCGCATCGGCATCGTGGGCGGCGGTTGGGCCGGCATGGCCGCGGCCGTCACCGCGGTTCAGCGCGGCGCCCACGTGACCCTGTTCGAAGCCGCGCCCCAACTCGGCGGTCGTGCCCGCGCCATGAGCGTGGACGGGCCCGGAGGCGAGGCACTGCCCTTGGACAACGGCCAACACATCTTGATCGGTGCCTACACCACCACCTTGGGCCTGATGCGCTCGGTGGGCGTGCCTTTGCACGACAGCCTCCTGCGACTGCCCTTGGGTTTGCCCATGGCCGGCGGCGGCGGTTTGTGCGCGCCCCGCTGGGCACGCGATTGGCCCGCGCCTTGGGGGCCATTGGCCGCGGTCTTGGGCTCGGCGCAATGGGGCTGGCCCGAACGCTGGGCCTTGTTGAAACTGTCCCTGACTTGGTGGCAACACACGCCGGGGCGCGACGAACACACCGTCGCACAAGCCTGTGTGGGCGTGCCCACGCGCGTGATGGACGAGCTCATCGAGCCCCTGTGCGTGTCGGCCTTGAACCTGCCCAGCACCGAGGCCAGCGCCCAGGTGTTTTGGCGCGTCATGCGCGACGCCTTGCGCGGCCCGGGCTTGGTGTCGTGGGCCGCGAGCGACCTGCTCCTGCCGCGTGTGGACTTGGGCCAGCTGTGGCCCGAGGCGGCCACGCTGGCGCTGCAAACCCAACACCCCGATCGCTGGCAATGCCACTTGGGTCAAGCCATCCAAGGTTTGTCGCGCAGGCCGAACGCGTGGTCTTTGCAAGGCCCCCACGGCAGCACCGAGGTAGACCGGGTCATTTGGGCCAGCTCGGCGGTGGTGGCCGCCAAAGCCATGCAAGCTTTGCCCGTGCTTGAGGCGCAGGCTTGGGCCGCGCAAGCGTCGGCCTTGCAGCACACGGCCATCGCCACGGTCTACACCCACAGCCCATCGACCAGGCTGGACGCCCCGATGCTGGCCTTGCGCAGCGGACACGGGCCCAACGGCGCCCAGTTCGTGTTTGATCGCGGCCAACTCAGCCCACACGAGCCACGCATGGCGGGTGTGTGGGCTTGGGTGGTGAGCGCCTGCGAGGGCGAGCGCGAATCGATCACGGCCGCGGTGATGGCACAAGCCCAAGCGCTGTGGCCCGCCGCTGGGCTGAGGCACTTGCAAACCGTGGTGGACAAGCGCGCGGCCTATGCGTGTCGGCCCGGCACGCACAAACCCGCACAAACCATCACCGACGGCGTGTGGGCCGCAGGCGACTACACCGAAGGCCCCTACCCGTCCACGCTAGAGGCCGCCACACGCAGCGGAGTGGCCGCGGCCTTGGCAGCGACCTCGGCTTAAGCGGCGCTGGCCTTGGCCGTGCGCTGCGCGGGGCGGTCCATGCAGGCCATCAACCAGGCCAAGACCAAGGGGTGTTGCGCCATCAGTTCTTTGGCGGGGCGCACCCAATTCACCACGCTGGCCACGCACACATCGGCCACGGTGAAGCGCTCAGCGGCCAAGTGCGCCTGAGCGCGTTGGGCTTGGGCTTGCAGGTGCTGCTCGAGCACCCGCAGCGGCGCGGCCAAGCGCTTCTCGGCGGCTTGCGCCAGTTCGGGTTTGCGGCGCTCTTCGGGCATGACCACGCGGTGCATGAGCACCGTCAAGGCGTCGGCCTCGATTTCGGTGATGGTCCAAAACGCCCACTTCAAGGCCTCGGCGTCCTCGGCCGCGTTGGCCGGTGTGATGCTCACGCCGTCGGCCACGCCGTGGTGACGCGCGATGTACAAGGCACACGCCATGCTTTCCCAGACCACGACCGGGCCCTCCTCGCGCGCATCGACCACCACGGGGATGTGACCATTGGGGTTGATCGCCAAAAATTCGGGGGTGCGGGTGGCCCCACCCGCAAAGGGTGTCGGCACGTGCTCGAACGACAAACCCAATTCGGCCGCGGCCCACAAGGGACGGATGGCGCGCGAAGCCGCGATGCCATGGATGCTCAACGTCATAAAACCCTTTCAAAAACGCCCCAAGACCAATGGGGATATCGGATGGGCGAGAATAACGCATGGCTTTTCAAACCGAACCTTCTTACACCCACGGCAGCGCGGCGCGCACGGCCGTGGTTTTTTGCAATTTGGGCACGCCCGACGCCCCCGACGCCCCCGCTTTGCGGCGCTATTTGGGCGAATTTTTGAGCGACAGCCGGGTGGTCGAGATCCCCAAAGCCATTTGGTGGCTGATCCTCAACGGCATCATCCTGCGCCTGCGCCCGGCCAAATCGGCCGAAAAATACGCCAGCGTGTGGACCGATCAAGGCTCGCCGCTGAAAGTGTGGACCGAGCGTCAAGCCCAAGGCCTACAAGCCGAATTGGCCGCGCGCGGTGAACACGTCGAGGTGCGCTACGCCATGCGCTACGGCAACCCCAGCATTGCGTCGGTGCTCGACGAGCTCAAGGCCGGGGGCATGCAGCGCGTGCTGATCTTGCCGGCCTACCCCCAGTACAGCGGCACCACCACCGCCAGCGTGTTCGACGCCGTGGCGCATTGGGGCCTGAAGACGCGCCACTTGCC
>DAISXI010000041.1:0-15022 GCA_036825935.1 Hydrogenophaga sp. | reverse complement strand
CTTTGTTTGCCTTTGGCGGCTTCGCGGTCGCTGCGGGTGTGGGTGGCGCGGGGCAACATGCCGTACTCGGCCGTGACCCAGCCTTCGCCGCTGCCGCGCTTGTGCGGGGGCACGCGCTCTTCGACCGAGGCGGTGCACAAGACCTTGGTGTTCCCAAACTCGATGAGCACCGAGCCCTCGGCGTGCATGGTGTAGTGGCGGGTGATGGTGACGGGGCGCAGGGCGCTGGGCAAGCGGCCGTCGGGGCGGGTGGAAGTGGTCATGCGTGGGCTCAAACGGTGGGGGAAATCGGGCCGGGGGTGGGGCTGGCGTCGGCGGCGCTGGCCGCTTTGCGATAATTCGAGCTGACAATCCGAAACGCCCTGTTTTGGAACGCTTTTGAATGGGACATCAGTCCAATGTCAGTTTACAGCATGACCGGCTACGCCACCGCGGCCCCGACCACCCGCATCGGGGTGGAAATTCGCTCGGTCAACAGCCGGTTTTTGGACCTCACCTTCAAGCTCCCCGAAGAGCTGCGCGGCAGTGAGCCGGCCCTGCGGGAACGCACCACGGCGCGCTTGAAGCGCGGCAAGGTGGAAATGCGGGTCTGGATCGAAGGCCGAGGCGAAGGCGAACTGCAAGCCCCCGCCGCCGCCGAGTTGCAAAAGCTACTGAGTCTGCAAGACGGCATCCAAGCCTGGCTGCCCCAAGCCGCCGCGCTCAGCGTGGCCGAGGTCTTGCAACTCACCCGCCGCCAAAGCGTGGCCGTGACCGATGGCCACGACGAGCTCTTGGCCTTGGCCGACCAAGCCTTGGCCGCCTTGATGAAGGCCCGCGAGCGCGAAGGCCAACGCTTGGCCACCATGCTCTTGGACCACAGCCGCCAGCTGCGACAGCTCGCGCAAGAAGCCCAACCCCTGATCCCGCAGCTCGTGGCCCAGCAGCGCCAGCGCTTTTTGGACCGCTGGAACGAGGCCATGGGCAACGCCGGCAGCGTGGGCAGCGAAGCCGCCCAAGACCGCGCCCTGAACGAAGCCACCGCTTTTGCCATCCGCATCGATGTGGCCGAAGAGATCACCCGCTTGGACGCGCACCTGAGCGAAATCGACCGCCTGCTGGCCAAAGGCGGCGACATTGGCAAGCGCTTGGACTTTTTGATCCAAGAGCTGCACCGCGAAGCCAATACACTGGGTTCCAAATCATCGAGCCTAGAGCTCACCCGCATTTCGGTGGACATGAAGGTGTTGATCGAGCAAATGCGCGAACAAGTTCAAAACATCGAATAAACCATGCAATACCCAGGAAACCTGTTTGTGGTGGCCGCCCCCAGTGGCGCGGGCAAGTCGAGTTTGGTCAAGGCCTTGATGGAGCTCGACGCACGCGTGGTGCCCTCGGTCTCGCACACCACCCGCCCGCCACGCGGCCAAGAGGTGCACGGGCGCGAGTACTACTTTGTGAGCAATGAGACCTTTGACCAAATGGTCTTGCAAGACGCGTTCTTGGAATGGGCTTCGGTGCACGGCAACCGCTATGGCACCTCGCGCGCCTCGATCGAGCAGCGCATGGCCCAAGGCGCGGATGTGGTGCTGGAGATCGATTTTCAAGGCGCTATTCAGATCAAGCGCATCTTCCCCAACGCGGTGCTGATCTTCATCTTGCCCCCAAGCTGGGAAGAGTTGCGCTCGCGCTTGGAGCGCCGGGCCGAAGACTCCCCCGAGGTGATCGACCTGCGCATGAAGAACGCGGCCTTGGAGACCGCCCATGCCAAGGAATTCGACTTCGTTATAATCAATGAGTTGTTTGAACGGGCTTTGTTTGATCTCAAAGCCATTGTTCATTCTCAGCGGCTGAAGTTCTCATCGCAGCTGATGGTCCGCAGCGACACGTTTCGCGCACTCAACATTCTCTGATCCCACCGTTTACTGGAGCCCACATGGCACGCATCACCGTCGAAGATTGTCTGGATCAAATCCCCAACCGTTTCCAGTTGGTGTTGGCCGCCACGTACCGTGCCCGCATGCTCAACCAAGGCCATGCCCCCAAGATCGAGAGCAAAAATAAATCTGGCGTGACCGCGCTGCGCGAAATCGCCGAAGGCAAAATCGGCTTGGAAATGCTGAAAAAAGTGCCCCTCTGATTTCGCAGGCCCTGCCCTCGCCGCAAAAAACACCACCGACGTGGTGTTTTTTTTCGTCCAAAACCCAAGCCCTTTGCCCCATCCGGCTGCATTCTCACCGAACTCGCGCTAAAGTACAGGCATGTTGACCGCTTCGCCCAAGCCCAGAGCCCCCAAGCCGCCACCGGCCGACGTGCCCTTGCCGGCCGCCGACAGCGCGGCCGCGGCCAGTTTTGCGGGCCTCTTGGAGCGGTTGGATTACCTCAGCGGCAGCGACATCGACCAGGTCCGCCAGGCCTACCGCTTCGCCGACGAGGCGCACCTGGGCCAGCTGCGCAAAAGCGGCCTGCCTTACATCACCCACCCCATCGCCGTGGCGGCGCAGTGCGCCGAATGGAAGCTCGACGCGCACGCGCTGCAAGCCGCGCTCATGCACGACGCGATGGAAGACTGCGGTATCACCAAACAAGAACTGATCGAGCGCTTTGGTGCGCCGGTGGCCGAGCTGGTCGACGGCCTGACCAAGCTGGAAAAGCTGGAATTCGACACGCGCGAACAAAACCAAGCCGAGTCGTTTCGCAAAATGCTCTTGGCCATGGCCAAGGACGTACGGGTCATCCTCATCAAGTTGGCCGACCGCACCCACAACATGCGCACCATGGCCGACATGCCGCGCACCAAGTGGGGGCGCATCAGCCGCGAGACGCTGGAAATTTACGCGCCCATCGCCCACCGCTTGGGGCTGAACTTCACCTACCGCGAGCTGCAAGACCTGTCGTTTCGCTTTCTGCTGCCTTGGCGCTACCAGGTGCTCAACAAGGCTTTGGAGAAATCGCGCAAGCGCCGCACCGACCTGATCGACCGCGTCAAACTCGAGGTGCAGCAAGCCTTTGAGGCGCAGGGCATGGCCGTGCGCATCTTGGGCCGCGAAAAAACCCTGCACTCGATTTACCAAAAAATGGACGTCAAGCACCTGTCGTTCTCGCAGGTCACCGACATTTACGGCTTTCGCATCGTCGTGCCCGAGATCAAGGATTGCTACACCGGCATGGGCGTTTTGCACCAGATGTACAAGCCCGTCCCCGGCAAGTTCCGCGACTACGTGGCCATCCCCAAAGCCAACGGCTACCAGTCGCTGCACACCACCCTGATTGGCCCCGTGGGCACCAACATCGAGTTTCAATTGCGCACCGAATCGATGGACGTGGTGGCCGAGTCGGGCGTGGCCGCGCACTGGCTCTACAAAGCCAAAGCCCCCGACAGCCCGACCGCGCAAAACCTGGGCACGCAGTGGCTGCAGTCTTTGCTGGACATCCAACAAGAAACCCACGACGCGGCCGAGTTTTGGGACCACATCAAGATCGACCTCTTCCCCGACGCGGTCTATGTGTTCACGCCCAAAGGCAAGATCATGGCCATGCCGCGCGGGGCCACGGTGATGGACTTCGCCTATGCCATCCACAGCGACGTGGGCCATCACGCCGTGTCTTGCGTGATCAACGGCGAGCAACGCGCGCTGCGCTCGGAACTGAGCAACGGCGATGTGGTGGAAATCGTCACCGATCCGAAATCCGAGCCCAGCCCCGTGTGGTTGTCGTTCGTGCAAACCGGACGAGCACGCTCCAAAATCCGCCATCACTTCAAGACCGCTGGCGAAAACACCAGCCTGGACTTGGGCCGGCGCATGCTGGCTCAGGCCTTGCGCAGCGAAGGCTTGGCCGAGCTGCCCGGCGAGTCTGAGAGCGAAAAAGCCTTGTGGGACAAGCTCTTGCGCTTCACCGGCAACCGCACGGTCGATGAGCTGCTCAGCGACATCGGCATGGGAAAACGCATCGCCAGCATGGTGGCCAAAAAATTGGCCGCCACCATGACCGAGGCCGGCCAACGCCCCGACCCCCTGCTCATCAGCACCGCGCGCTTCAGTGTGGACGAAGAATCGGTGAGCCAAGGCGCGCTGACGCTCGACGGCAGCGAAGGCCATTCGGTGCAATACGCCTCGTGCTGCAAACCGATTCCCGGCGACGGCATCGTGGGCTATTTGGGCCGGGGCGAGAGCTTGATGGTGCACACCGATGAATGCCCGCACGGCAAACGCTTGTTGGCGCGCGACAGCGAACGCTTCTTGGGTGTGGAATGGTCAGAAGAGCCCATCAGGGCTTTTGAAACCGGTGTGCTGGTGACCGTGGCCAACGGCAAAGGTGTGCTGGCCCGCGTGTCGGCGGCGGTGGCCGCGGCCGAGGCCGACATCACCCACGTCGACATGGGCCGCGAACCGGCTCAGAGCACCACCGACTTGGTGTTCACGCTGGCCGTGCGCGACCGGGTGCACTTGGCCGAGGTCTTGCGCACGCTCAAGCGCACGCCATCGGTGATCAAGGCGCAACGCGCCAAGCCCACGCGGTCTTGATTCACCCCTGCTCGGGGTAAGTCACCTCGACCACTTCGAGCTCGTCCCATCCATTGGGCAGCTGCAAACGCACCACATCGCCCACGCGGCTTTTAAGCAAAGCCCGCGCCACCGGCGAGACCCAGCTGATCTGCTGCGCCGCGCTGTCGGCCTCGTCCACGCCCAAAATCGTCACCGTGGTCTCATCACCGCGTTGATCGGCGTAAGTCACGGTGGCGCCAAAAAACACCTGGTCGCGGCCGTGGTGAATGCTGGGCGTGACGACCTCGGCGATCTCCAAGCGCTTGGTCAAAAAACGGATGCGCCGGTCGATCTCTCTCAGGCGTTTTTTGCCGTAGAGGTAGTCGCCGTTTTCGGATCGGTCGCCATTGCTCGCGGCCCAATGCACGATCTCGACGATGCGCGGGCGCTCTTCGTCGATGAGCGACATGAGCTCGTCGCGCAAGCGCGCATAACCGCTCTGGGTGATGTAGTTTTTGCCCGAAGGCAGTGGCGGCGCGGTGCTTGGGGCATCGTCATCGTCCGCGTCGTCGTTTTCGCGGGTGAAAGCTTTGCTCATGGCAATGGGTCCACGGTTAGAAACGAAAAAGCCCCAGAACATGGCTGTTCTAGGGCATCTCGTTTGGTGCGGCTGGCAGGAATCGAACCCACGACCCCTTGGTTCGTAGCCAAGTACTCTATCCAGCTGAGCTACAGCCGCCAAGTCAGGTATTGTAGCATGCTTTTTTGGGCTTTTTCACTGAGACATCCAAGAAATAGGATGGCTCAAATCGACCAAAAAATGAAACAGCGGCTATGAAAGAATAGTGCCATGACACACGCCCACCGCCACCTACTCGTCTTGTCTATGGCCACCAGCCTGATGCTGGGATGCACATCGGTGTTACATGCGCAATCGGCGGCTGACAAAACCGTGCTGGCCACCGTCAACGGCAAAAACATCAGCCAGTTTCAGCTCGATGAGTTGGTTCGATCCAGTCTCATCCCCGAGCAAGCCAACACCCCCGAAGGACGTCGCGCCCTCTTGGAGGAGCTGATCAGCCGCGAGCTGGTGGCCCAGGATGCGGTCAATCAGAAGCTAGACAAGCGAGCCCAAGCTGAGTTTCAGCTGCAACAAGCCCGTCAATCGGTGTTGATCGACCTGGCGGTGACCGAGTACTTCAGGAAAAACCCGATCGATGAGTCGGCCCTCCAGGCGGAATACCGCCGTCAGATTGATGCGCTCAAGGCCATCGGCTCAACCCAGCAATACCAATTGCGCGTACTGGTGTTGCCCACCGAAACCGCAGCCCGAGAGGCCATTCGCGACATCAACCAGGGCCAATCCATGGAAGAGCTGGTGCGCCAATCGTCCATCGACCAGAGCCGCGCCAACGGTGGTTTGTTGGACTGGTTGCTGCCCAACCAAATGTTGCCCATGATCGCCAACGTGGTGGTGAATGTGAGCAAAGGCAAGCTCGCGGCCGCTCCGATTCAAACCCCCAACGGCTGGAACGTGGTGCGGGTGGAGGACGTGCGCAACTTCGTCCCCCCCAAATTTGAAGATGCCACCGTCCAGTTGCGGGCCAGCCTGATTCAACAGCGTCGGGCGGCTTACCTGGCCCAACTTCGAGATGCGGCCAACATCCAGCGCCCTTAAGTGATCTTCAGCCCCTCGCGTCCCACCGCCTCCAACCAGCTCACGCCAACGGCGCCTCTGGTGGTGGCCACCACCGTCGCGGTGCTGTTGGTGCATGCGGGCGCCTTGGCCTTGTGGCACCTGAAACCCTCGGATGAGCCTTTGCGCAAGCGACCCGATTTGACAATCGAATTTTTCACCCCAGCCCCTTCGCCGCTGGCGGCACCCGTGTCGCCACCCCCCGCACCGAAAGCGGTGTCCATACCCAACACACCCCCAAGCCCGCTCACCCAGGCACAGCCGGCACAGCCCGATACCTTGGCCACCACCAGTCCAGTCACCAGTGCGCCACCTGTGGCCACTGCCACGGCGGTTGAAAGCACCCCGGTGGCTTCGCCCAACGTGTCCGAGACCGCACCCACGACCTTGGCCATGGCCAACACCGAGGCGGACTACAAGGCCGCCTACCTCAACAACCCCAGACCGCCCTACCCCTTGTCTGCTGCTCGCCAAGGGGCCGAAGGCCGTGTGCTGCTCTTGGCCGAGGTCTTGCCCGATGGTCGCGCAGGACGGGTAAGCTTGGAAAAATCCAGTGGCCACGCTCTGCTGGACGCATCGGCCATGAACACGGTGCGCTCCTGGCGTTTCACACCGGCCCGAAAAGACGGCGTGGTGACCACACAAGCGGTCCTCATTCCCATTGATTTCACCCTTCAAAACCGGCGCTGATCGGCGCCACACACAACATGAACCTTGGTAACCTGCCCGTCGAAGCCACCCTGGCCGCCTTGCTGATCATGTCGGTGCTGACTTGGGTGATTGGCATCAGCAAATACCTGCAGCAACGCCGCTTGGCCCGCGATGCGCAGGCATTTTTGGCCGATTTTTGGCAATGCAAAGACTTGTCCTCGGCCGCCATAATCGCCAAGGATTCTCCCAGCGACATGGCCTTGTTGGCCCAAGCGGGTTTTGACGCCTACGCCGAACACCAACGGAACCCCGGCAGCTTGCGTTTTTACGGCGAGGTTCGCGAAGTCATCGAGCGCCCCTTGCGTCAAACTTTGTCGAGTATCTTGCGCCAACACGAAAAAGGGCAAGCCGTGTTGGCCTCGATTGGATCGACCGCGCCGTTTGTCGGCTTGTTCGGAACGGTGTGGGGCATCATGAACGCCCTCAAGGTGATCGGTGCGACCGGTCAGGCCACCATCGACATCGTGGCGGGCCCCATCGGGGAGGCCTTGATTGCCACCGCCGTGGGCATCTTGACCGCCCTGCCTGCCGTCTTGCTCTACAACTATTTTGTGCGGCAACTGCGGGTGCGCAACACCGAGTTGGAAGGCTTTGCCGAAGACCTGCTCCGGGTGGTGGGCCAGCACGCCGCCCAGTCCAGCACGAACAACAAGGGCTGAAACATGGCCATGCACAAATCCTCCAACAGCGACGACGGCATGATGGCCGAGATCAACATCACGCCATTGGTGGATGTGATGTTGGTGTTGCTGGTGATATTCATCATCACCGCGCCCCTCATCGTGCCGCAGACGATGAATGTCACCTTGCCCAAAACCGAAGCTTTGTCTCAGCAGGAAGCCGCCGACCCAACGCGCTTGCTGATCGGCGCCGACGGGCAGTTGCAACTGAATGAAGCGGTGTTGACGCTGCAGCAGTTGGGCGAGACCTTGCGGCAGCGATCGGGTCAGCCCAAATTCCAGCTGCAGATCGTGGCCGACGAAAAAGTGCCCTACGGCGTGGTCGCAGAGGTCATGGCCGTGGCGCAAAGCAACGGAGCCACCCAGTTGTCGTTTGTGACCTTGCCACGCTGAGCGCCCGATTTGCCGAGCTCAGCGATCAATACAGGTACGACAGGCCCATCAACAAACCATTGCGCCGACTGAACAGCGATCGGTTGGGAAAGGGCTGGGCAAACGAGGGGCCAAAACGGGTCGTGCCTTCGCTGGCGACGAACTCCCACCAGCGATAGCCCAGCTCGAACGACAGCTGTTTGCTGTAACCGTAACGCCCCATCACGTCCACCATCCAGCCGTCGCCCGTGCCTTCGCTCAAGATGTTGGGGGTCGGCCCCAAATCGTCTCGGCGGGTGCGCAAGACGTGGCTGTCTTTGTTTTTACCCTGCGCGAGAGCCACATAAGCGGCATTGACCAGCAAACGAGATTGACCGGAGAGGTTCCACTCGAACTCCGAGCCCAGCCGAACGCCCGTCCAAGTGATGTCGTTGGCAAAGACCTGCACGCTGTTGGGCAGATTGGGGTAGTTGATAGAGAAATCGTTTTGCAGGTGTTGGATGCCGTAGGCGGACAAACGCTCTTGGTAACGCGTCAAACCCACAAATGGGGTGATGCGGCTGGTGCCCGACTCGAGCGTTTGGCCAAAGTCCAAGCTGACATGTCCGATGCTCGTGTCACGAATCCGAGAAATGGTGTCGCTGAAGGTGTAGGTGCCGTAACGGTAGAGGGTCAGCCAATCTTGGTCGCGTTGCGTGCCGCCGTCACCGCTGCCCGTCCCCCAAGTACCTTGCCAGCGCCAGCCGTTGGCCAGCCGCTGGGTGCCCACCAACTCAAAGCTGTTGGCTTTGATGCCGCTGTAATTGAGTTTGGAAGTCGGGTCGCCCAAGGAGTACACGATGGTTTGACCACCGTCGTTGACCACACCCAAACCGCCGCCACACGAGAAACTGGCGCAGTGCGACCATTCGGTCTCACCGCTGCTGAGCCAAACACGGCTGCTCAACTCAAAACCATTGGCCCAGTTCAATCCAGGCAGCATCAGCAAGACAGCGCCTAAAAACCCGAGATTCGTTCGCATGTCAATTCCTTGTCTTTTTGGAGATAGTACAAGGAAAATGGTAGGGCGTGGCGGACTTGAACCGACGACCAAGGGATTATGAGTCCCCTGCTCTAACCAACTGAGCTAACGCCCCAACCAGATGTGCATTGTAGAGGCCCGTCGGGGCCTTACTTGCCTTGCCGCAGAGCGTTGCCCACCAGCTTGGCGGTGACGTCGACGATTTGGATCATGCGCTCGTAGGGCATGCGCTGCGGGCCGATCACGCCCAGGGTGCCGACCAGCTGACCGTCGACCTCGTAGGGTGCGGTGACGACCGAGAGGTCTTGGTAAGGCACGACCTGGCTTTCGCCGCCAATATAAATGCGCACGCCCTCGGCCTGGTTAGACACATCGAGCAAGCGGATGATTTGGGTCTTTTGCTCGAACATATCGAACATGCGGCGCAGGTTGCCCATGTCGTGGGAGAACTCGCTCACCGACAAGAGGTTGCGCTCACCGGCCACCACCACCTCGTTGGGTTCGTTGTCTTCCTCGGGGCTTTGCACCGCCGCTTGCATCAGGCTGGCGATCTCGCCGCGCAAGGCCTCGACCTCGGACTTCAGGCGCAAACGCACCTCTTCCATGGTCAGGCCCGAGTAGTGGCTGTTCAGAAAATTGGCGGCTTCGATGAGCTGCGACTGGGTGTAAACCACCGAGGTTTGGATGATGCGGTTTTGCACATCACCGTCGGGCGAGACCAAGATCACCAGCACCCGGTGCTCAGACAGGCTCAAAAACTCGATGTGACGGAACACGCTGGCGCGGCGCGGCGCCATGACCACACCCACGAATTGCGACAGGCTCGAGAGCATGTGCGCGGCGCTGCTCAAGACCTTTTGTGGTTGACCGCCCGTGTCCAGGCTGGACAGGGACTCCAAGGCCGGCATCTCGTCTCGGCGCACGGTGAGCATGGTGTCGACGAACAAGCGGTAGCCGCGAGCGGTGGGGATGCGTCCGGCCGAGGTGTGCGGGCTGGCGATCAGGCCGAGCTCCTCGAGGTCGCTCATGACGTTGCGGATGGTGGCCGGCGAGAGGTCCAGGCCGGTGGCCTTGGACAGGGTGCGAGAACCCACGGGCTGCCCATCGGCGATGTAACGCTCCACCAGGGCTTTGAGTAAGAGTTTGGCGCGGTCGTCTAGCATCTGCGCATTGTACGAAGCTATGTTGTAATTTGAAATTATGTATCCGCCAGAAGCACACCCCTCCGACACGTCCGCACGCGGCGCCTCCCGCCGTTTCTCGCACGTGGCCATCGTGGGCAAGTACAACGCCCCCGGCTCGCGCGACGCGGTCGAGGCGATTGCGCAGTTTTTGCATGCCCAGGGCTGTGACGTCAGTCTGGAGACCGAAACCGCATTGAACACCGGCTTGTCGCACCACCCGGCGCTGAGCGTGGCCAGCATCGGCGAAAGCTGCGACTTGGCCCTGGTGGTCGGTGGCGACGGCACCATGTTGGGCGTGGCGCGCCAATTGGCCCGCTTCAACGTGCCGTTGGTGGGCATCAACCAAGGCCGTTTGGGTTTCATCACCGACATCCGCTTTGACGCTTTTGCCGAAGTCCTGCGGCCCATGCTGCACGGCCTGTACACCGAAGAACGGCGCGCCTTGATGGCCGCCAAGGTCATGCGCGACGGCCGCTGTGTGTTCGAGGCCACGGCCATGAACGACGTGGTGGTCAGCCGTGGCAGCGTGGCCAGCATGATCGAGCTGCGCGTGGAGGTTGACGGTCGTTTCGTGGCCAAACAACGCGCCGACGGTCTGATCATCGCCTCGCCCACCGGCTCCACGGCCTACGCCTTGTCGGCCGGCGGCCCCTTGATCCACCCAGGCATCGACGGCTGGCTGATGGTGCCCATCGCCCCGCACACCCTGTCCAACCGCCCCGTGGTGCTGCCCTCGCACAGCGAAGTGGCGGTCGAGATCGTGTCTGGGCGCGACGCCAGCGCCAACTTTGACATGCAATCGCTGGCCAGTTTGCTGCACGGCGACCGCATCGTCGTGAGCCGGTCCGAACATACCTTGCGGCTGCTCCACCCCATGGGCTGGAGCTACTACGACACCCTGCGCGAAAAACTCCACTGGAACGAAAGCGTTTGACACCACCATGAGCTTGCGACGAATTGCGCTGCGCGACTTTGTGATCGTCCAATCCTTGGACCTCGAACTGGCCACGGGCTTCACCGTGCTGACCGGCGAGACCGGCGCGGGCAAGTCGATCTTGATCGACGCCTTGCAATTGGCCTTGGGAGCCCGTGCTCAAACGGGTGTGGTGCGCGAAGGCGCCAGCCGCTGCGAAATCGCCGCCGAATTCGACAACACCGCCGCGACCGCGGCTTGGCTGGACGAAGAAGGTTTTACCCAAGAAGACAGCCTCTTGGTCAAACGCACCTTGGACACCGAAGGCCGCAGCAAAGCCTGGATCAACGGCAGCGTGGCCACCGTGACCCAACTCAAATCCTTGGCCGACGCCTTGGTGGACATCCACGGCCAGCACGCTTGGCAAAGCCTCACCCGTGCCGACGCGGTGCGCGAATTGCTCGACGCCTACGCTGGCGTGAACACCCAAGAAGCCAAGCGTTTGTATGCCACTTGGCGCCAACACCGCCAAGCCTTGGACGAGGCCACCGCCAGCCAAACCCAATCGCAACAAGAGATGGAGCGTTTGAGCTGGCAAATCGGCGAGCTCGACAAGCTCTCACCCCAAGCCGACGAATGGGCCGAGCTCAACACCCAACACGGCCGCTTGGCCAACGCCCAAGGTTTGATCGAGGCTGCTGAACAAGCCGCCGCGGCCTTGGACGACGAGTCGCCCAGCGCGGCCGACCTGATCCAACGCGCTTTGCACCAACTGGAAGGCCAAGCCCACATCGAGCCGCGTTTTGCTGCGCCGATCGAAGCCTTGCACAGCGCCTTGGCGCAGGTGCAAGACGCGCGACACACCCTGCACCAACTCAGCCGCCACATGGACACCGACCCGGCCACGCTCAAGGCCTTGGACGATCGCCTGTCTTTGTGGATGTCGCTGGCCAAACGCTACCGCCGCACGCCCGAAGACTTGGCCGCCTTCCACGCCGAGAGCCGGGCCCAGCTGGCCAAACTCGAATCCTTTGCCGACCTCGATGGTCTGCAAGCCGCCGAACGCGCCGCCTGGAAGACCTTCACCCAAGCCATCGACCAACTCAGCGCCCAACGCCAACAAGCCGCACCCCGGCTGTCCAAAGCCGTCACCGAGACCATGCAAACCCTGGGCATGGCCGGTGGGCGCTTTGAAGTGGCGCTCACGCGTTTGGAGATACCCCAAGCCCCCGGCTGGGAACAGGTGGAATTTTTGGTGGCTGGCCACGCCGGTGTGACGCCGCGCCCCGTGGGCAAAGTGGCCTCGGGCGGTGAGCTCTCGCGCATCGCGCTGGCCTTGTCGGTGATCACCAGCCAACTCGGCCAAGCCCCCACGCTGATTTTTGACGAGGTCGACTCGGGCATTGGCGGCGCCGTGGCCCACACCGTCGGCCAGTTGCTGCGCCAGTTGGGCCAAGACCGCCAGGTCTTGGCGGTGACGCACTTGGCGCAGGTTGCAGCCAGCGCCGACCAACATTGTTTGGTCAGCAAACAAGCCCAAGGTGGCGCCACTTTGAGCCAAGTGGCCCCCATCGAAGGCACCGCACGCGTGCAAGAAATCGCGCGAATGCTCGGCGGCTCGGACCAATCTCAAGCTTCGCTGGCCCACGCCCGCGAGCTCCTCGGCGCATGACCACACGCACACCCCCCATGGAGCTGGTGCTGATCACCGGCATGTCCGGCTCTGGCAAATCGGTGGCGCTCAACGCCTTGGAAGACGCGGGCTTTTACTGCGTCGACAACTTACCGCCCGAGCTCTTTGACGCCTTCATTGCGCTGGAACACAGCCACCACGCCAGCCGCGTGGCCATCGCCATGGACGTGCGCAGTGCCGACGCTTTGCCCGGTGTGCCCCGCCAACTCAAGGCTTTGCAAGGCAACCTGAACCGACCGGTGCACCTGACCACGCTGTTTTTGGACGCCACCACCGACGCCTTGGTGCGACGCTTTTCCGAAACGCGCCGCTCACACCCCTTGTCGGTGCAATCGGTGGACCCCAAACGTGCCTTGGTCGACGCCATCGAGCACGAACGCGAGTTGTTGGCCGAGTTGCGCGAACGCGCCTTGGTCATCGACACCAGCCTGATCCGACCCGCGCGCTTGCGCAGCCAAGTCAGGGACATGGTGGGCACGCACCACGCGCCCATGACCTTGGTCTTCGAGTCCTTTGCCTTCAAGCGCGGCATCCCGATGGACGCCGACTTTGTGTTCGATGTGCGCATGCTGCCCAACCCGCACTACGAGCCCGAACTCAAACCCTTGACGGGGCTGGACCAAGCCGTCGCGGATTTTTTGACGGCGCAAACCGACGTTCACCAAATGCAAGCCCACATCGCGGATTTTTTGAAGCATTGGCTGCCACGCTTGCTTCAAGACCACCGCAGTTACGTCACCGTGGGGATTGGTTGCACGGGTGGGCAGCACCGATCGGTTTTCTTGGCAGAAGCTTTGGCCCAAGCCTTTGGCGAGCAGTGGAACACCCGGGTGCGCCACCGCGAGAGCGACCACTGGGCACCCCACAACGGCTGATCAGTCGGGCTGCAAAGCATCCAAGCAGGTGCGGATGGGTTTGGGCAAACCCACGCCATCGAGTTGCCCCAAGGCCACCCACTGGCCCTGCTCGCCCAAACCCTTGATCCCTTGCCGTGAACCTCGAACCACCGTGAGGTTCAGGCTCAATTCGCGGTGCGTCAAAGCGTGCGACACCGCGGGTCGGTGATCGATCGCCGCCAAGGCCACGCCTTTCAAACGCTCGCGCAGCGGAGCTTCGTCGGCCCACACCGGCGGGCAATACAAGCCCGCCCAAATCCCGGTTTGGGGTCGCTGCTCGAGCCAGACCCAACCGCCCTCGCTGGGGTCGAAGTGGCACAAGAGCCACCAACTTTCGCTGCGCCGCTTGAGGGTTTTGGTTTTGATGGGGAAGCGCGTCACTTGGTCGCTGGCGTGCGCTTGGCACAGGGCCTGAACCGGGCAGCGCGCGCAGGCCGGGCGGCTGCGCGTGCACAGCGTGGCACCCAAGTCCATCAGGCCTTGGGTGTAGGCCTGCATGTCTTCGGCCTGAGAGGCGCCGGGCTCGGGCACGAGGGTTTGCGCCAAGTCCCACAAGGCGCGCTGGGCGGGGGTTTTGGCCAGGTCCCCTTCAAAGGCCAAGAGGCGCGACAAGACCCGGCGCACATTGCCGTCGACGATGGAGACGCGCTCACCAAAACAAAACGACGCGATGGCCGCCGCGGTGGAGGCCCCGACGCCGGGCAAGGTCTGCAGCAAGGCCCAGGTCTGCGGAAAAGCGCCGCCGTGCTCCGCCACCACCGCTTGGGCGCAGCGGTGCAGGTTGCGCGCCCGGCTGTAATAACCCAAGCCGCTCCACAAAGCCAAGACCTCGCCCTGCTCGGACTGGGCCAAGGTCTGCACATCGGGGAAGCGCGCCAAAAACCTCGGGAAGTAATCGAGCACGGTGCTGACTTGGGTTTGCTGCAGCATCACCTCGGACAACCACACACGGTAAGGGTCGCGCGTGCCTTGCCAGGGCAAGCCGTGGCGACCCTCGCGCCGCTGCCAATCGATCAGGCGCTTGGCAAAACTCAGGGCTTTTGGCATTGGGGGCAGTAAAAGGTGGAGCGCTGGCCTTGGCGCAAGGTCTTGATGGGCGTGGCGCACACGCGGCAGGGCTCACCGGCGCGGCCATACACCGCGGCATCAAGCTGAAAATAACCGTTTTGCCCATCGGTGTGTTTGAAATCGCGCAAGCTGCTGCCGCCCGCGGCCAAGGCTTGGCGCAAGACCGACACCACCGCTGCGTGCAAACGCGCAGCCCGCGGCTTGCTCAACCGGTTGGCCGCTGTGGTGGGGCGAATGCCGGCCATGAACAGCGACTCAGACGCGTAGATATTGCCCACGCCCACCACGACATCACCGCCGAGCAGGACGGTTTTGATGGGGC
>DAISXI010000040.1:0-15065 GCA_036825935.1 Hydrogenophaga sp. | reverse complement strand
CCTGCAAGCCTTGGCCGCCTTGGCCCAAGCCACCCGCTTGCGGGCGTTTCGCGAATTGGTCGGCGCGGGCCCGGCGGGCCTGCACCCAGGCCAGCTGTGCGAGGTCTTGGCGTGTTCACCCACCGCCTTGTCTTTTCACCTCAAAGAACTCAGCCAGGCCGGCTTGGTCAGCAGCGAGCGCGCTGGGCGACACTTCGTCTACCGCGCCGAGTTCGCCAGCATGAACGATTTGTTGGCTTACCTGACGGCGCACTGCTGCCAAGGGCAGCCCTGCGAGTTGTCAACGGTCGCCTGTGAGTGTGAAGACCTTCCCTCGTCCGCCCATTGAGGGTGTTGTGATGAAAGCCGTGAACATGCCTTTGAAATTTTCCCGGTGGTGGTCGCTGTGGGCCTGTTGTTCCGCCTTCTGTGGCATGGGTGCGGCCCACGCCGTGGAGGTGGTCTTCACCCCTGTTGCACCCAATGTCTACGCCTACGTGGGCGACACCGAAGGCCGGACCTACGAGAACGAAGCGCTCAACGCCAACTTTGGTTTGGTGGTCACGCCCCAAGGTGCGCTGCTGATCGACAGCGGGGCGAGTTTTCAAGGCGCGCAGCACATCGCGGCAGCCGCCAAAAAAGTCACCTCGCAACCCATCAAATGGGTCATCAACACCGGTGGGCAAGACCACCGCTGGTTGGGCAACGGTTATTTTCAAGCCCAAGGCGCTCAAACCCTGGCGCACGCCAACGCACAGGCCGATATGGTGGCGCGCGGTCCCCAACACCTGCGCGCCAACGCCCCGGTGCTGAAGGAAAAAATGAACGGTACTGAGGTGATGTTGCCTCAGCGTTGGCTGCAAGGGGCGGATACGGTGTTGGACTTGGGCGGCACCGCCGTGCACGTGGTGCACCGGGGTGGTGGCCACACGCCAGGCGACAGCCTGGTGTGGCTGCCCCAGAGTGGTGTGGTGTTCACCGGCGATGTGGTGTACGTTGACCGCATCTTGGGTTTGCACGCCGTGAGCAAAACCAAGAACTGGTTGCAAAGTTTTGAAGCCCTTGAAGCCCTCAAGCCCCGCGTGCTGGTGCCAGGACATGGCCGCGTGACGACCTTGGCCCAAGCCCAGCGCGACACCGGTGTGCTGATCAAAACCCTTCGCGACAAAATGGGTGAAGCGGTTGAGCAGGGAACCGACATCGGCGTGGCTGTACGGTCTTTTGATGCGGCACCGTTCCAACACCTCAAGCACGTGGAGGTGTGGTTGCCCCAATTGGTCAATCGCACCTATTTGGAGATGGAACAGGAGTGATGTGAAGGGTTTCGGTAAGCAAGGATGGCTTGCTGCAAATCTTTCCACTCTTCACAATCGCTGTAACCGCACAAGCGGCGAATGGTGGCGAGTTGTTCGGCCGCTTGGACCGGACAATGCAACATCAGCCAAGCCTCACCCAAATATTCCCTGGCTTGTCGGTGGCCGGGGTCGATGGCCAAGGCCCGATCGTAGTGGTCCAAAACAGCCACCATATCGGGCTGAGTTTGGTGGCGCAGGACATAGCCCATGAGGTTGTGAAAATCGGCGGACGACGCTTGATCCGGGGCGATGGCACGCAAGCTGTTCAAAGCCCCCGCCCAATTTTTTTGGGCAATGGCCTCGCGCGCCCCATCCAAAGGGGATCCGCCCATGTTTGACGGTGTGTCGGCGGCGTGCAACGACAGGCAAAAAGCCAGACCCAGCAGGGCTGTGCAGCAGTTTTTCATGTGGAGTCTCGCTTCTTTGTGAATGAAAAAAGCGGCCCGAAGGCCGCTGTGAGTCACCCTCGATAAACCATCAGGTGCCGATCAAACCACCGTTTTTCTTGGTGATGACGATGGTGGCCGAACGCGGGCGCTGGCCAGCGCCGTAACCGGCGTTGGCGGGCCATTGGCTCTCGTACTGCGATGCATCGTTGACCTTGGCCATGGCGGTGTTTTCGCCTGGATGTTGGATGTTAACAAAGATCGCACGGCCATCGGGCGTTTCGCAGATGCCGGTGATTTCGGCACCTTTGGGGCCCACCAAGAAGCGCTTGAGCGTGCCCGCGCTGGGGTTCTTACCCACGTGCGTCGTGACGGTTTTGTCGCCGTGTTTGAGCGTGCGGGTCGTACCGTCGCCCACTTGACCGGGCAAAGCGGCCAGCATCATGCAGTTGGTCTTGTCGGTGTAGGCGCCGTCGTCGGTCTGGATCCAGCACACACCCGTGGCAGGGCTGAACACCAAGCCGTCGGGCGAAGACAGGTCGTTGCTGTCGGTCAAGGCCGACAGGTTGATCGTGTCTTTGTTGGCGTCTGCTTCCGAGGCAAACAGGTAGATGTCCCACTTGAAGTTGGTGTCGGTGGGTTTGACCTCGGCCATGCGAACGATGTGACCGTGCACGTTGCCCTTGTTTTCCTTGCTGCCCTTCATGTCGCTGTAGACACGGGGGTTGGCGGCGTCGGCATTGCCGGCGTTGCGGTTGCTGTTGTTGGTCAGGGTGATGTAGACCTCGCCGTTCTTGGGGTTCACGCCGCTCCACTCGGGACGGTCCATTTTGGTGGCGACCACCGCATCGGCGGCCAGGCGCGTGAAGATGGCGATGTCGGCATCGGACTTGAACTCAAAGTACGAACTGTTGGCCAAGACGGGGTTGTTCATCGACAACTCCACCCATTCGCCTTGGCCATCGTCTTTGAAACGGGCCACAAACAGCGTGCCTTCGTCCAGGTATTTGTCGCCGGCCGACAAGCGGTCAGCGCCTTGAGCGTCCTTGGGGTCCCAGACGGCCTTGGAGACAAACTTGTAGATGTATTCGCCGCGGGCATCGTCCCCCATGTAAGCCACGATGGGCTGGCCTTTGACGGGGATGCCAAAGGCCACGGATTCGTGACCCATGCGACCCAAGGCGGTGCGCTTGCGCAACACCGAGTTGGGCTGGTAGGGATCGAGCTCGACCACATAACCGAAGGTGTTCATTTCGTTGCGGTAGTCGTCTTTGGCCGATGCGCCCACGGCACCGTTGTTCCAACGGGCAAAGCGGTCATCCGCGCCGCCGCTTTCCCAGCCGTGGCGGCTGGCCGCGCCGGCCCTGCGACCGTAACGGTTGAGGGCTTGAATGGACTTGTCTTTGTTGCGGCGGGTGTCGTCCTGGGCATCGCGGTGAAAGTAGCCGAACCAGTTTTCTTCGCCCGACACCAGGGTGCCCCAAGGGGTTTTTCCGGTGCCGCAGTTGTTCAGCGTGCCGCGGCACAGGGTGGCATCGGCGCTGTACTTGGTCACCAAATGATCGCTGCCGCGCGCAGGGCCGCGCAGCTCGGCGGGGGTCATGGTGGTGACGCGGCGGTTGTAGGGCGATGTTTTCTCGTAGGACCAACGCTTGCCGGTGTCGCGCACTTCTACCACCGACAGGCCGTGAATCATCAGCTCTTTGTCGATTTCAGCGCCGGGGCGGGGCAGGGTGGAGGTGCCGCCGTTGGTGTGGATGAAGAACGACGACAACTTCTCGTCGGTGGTGGCTTCGTGGTTCATGGCCAACAAGCCGCGGGCGGTGAAGGTGTTGGAGGGACGGTTTTGCGCGTCCAAGCCAAACCATTCCATGCCGTCGTGGTGGTCACCGGCGCGCTGGTCAAAGTGGGTGTCGCTGCCGTCGTTTTTGAACGCGGGCACGTTGGCGTTCAAGGGGTCGCCCAAGGCGTACAGCACTTGCGCTTGGTAGCCCTCGGGCACCACCACGGTGTCGGCCAAACTTTTGCCCACGGCTTTGAAACCGAGTTGTTTGACTGGCGCGGCAGGAGCGGCGGCTTGAGCGCTGGGCACGGCCAAGGCCGCGCCAGAAGCCAAGCCCACGCTGGCCGCACCTTGCAGCCAGCCGCGGCGGCTGATGCGGGCTTGGGCAATCTGTTCAAACGTCGGGTTGGCGCTGGTGTTGGAATCTTCGTCGTTGAAATGGGCGTTGGGTCGGGTGTCCATATGTATCTCCATGGGTTGGTGTTGATGACCATGCCATCTTGGAATTTGAATGTGATGTCGTTGTGACGCTCAGATGAATTTTGTGTGAAATCAGGTTGTCCACCGTGCCAAGGGCGTCCCCGCTTTGATTTGCACACCCGTTTGAATGTTCTCGGCCCACGTGATGTTCTCTGGCAACAGCACAATGATGGTCGATCCGTGTTCGAACCAGCCCAGTTCATCCCCCGCAGCCGCCTCGTGGTGGCAAGGGATGTCGTTGGGCCCGCAGTAGCGCAGGTGCAGTTTGGTGTCCAAGGCGTGCAAGCGGATGCTGGCGACCAAGACCGCAGCCACGGGCACCAAGAGCATGCGCTGATCGCCGTGGTCGAGCAGGGCCAAGTCCAAAACGGCACGTTCGTTTTTACAAAACAGGCGCTCGACGCGTTGCAGGGCGATGGGGTTGACGTTCCAGGTGTCGCCCGAAATGTAGTTGACCCGCTCCAGCCTCACGCGCGCGGGGGCGTGGAAGCGGTGGTACATGGCCGAGGTCAGGCGCAAGGTCAGGTAGTGTCCGTGGCGGTATTGCTCGGCCAGCGCCGCCGAGCCCAGCAAATCGCTCAAGGTGTAGGGGAAGCCTTTGGCTTGGAACACCTCGCCGTCTTGTACTCGGCCCATGGCGCCCACAATGCCATCGCTCGGAGAGGCAATCAGGTTCGGTTCGGTGCTGTAGGGGCGTGCGCCGGGTTTGAGCTCGCGGGTGAAGCAGGCGTGCAGCGATTCAAACCGTTGCTCTTTGGCTTCTGAGAAATCCAAGGGCGTGAACCAGCGCCACACCGCGATGCTCATGCGGGTCAGCAGGGGACTTTTGATTTGGCTGAACCACCCCATGGCGTGGGTCAGCGTGATGCGGGGGATGCGGTTGGTGAACAAAAAGTTCAGGTCTTCGGCCAAGCCTGAACGCTGTAGCAATGAAGGTTTTTTCATGGTTTTGTCAAATAGAACGGTTACAAGTTTGTCATTGCCCCATGAACGATTGATGACACATGAACACACTTCTTTTGCCTGCATGGACCGATGCTTTGTTGTTGCCAGCGGTGTACCGCCGTTGGCTCTTGTCACGTGCCAAACATCCCTCGCTGGGCGGCCACGTGCGCATGTCGCGCCGCGCCGCACGCTGGGTCCCGCACCACAGTTTGGTGGGAGATGCATTTTTTAATGCCGATGGGGCGTCGCCCGAATTGGTCACCCAACGCCGAGCGGGTTTTGATCGTTTGGGCGCTTACTTTCGCAGCAGCAGCCCGATCACCTTGGAGCACACGCGGCGTTTGCGCGAGAGCCTGTCGGATCTTCAACTCACCAGCCGCTATCGGGTGCCTTACCCTTTCAGCGAATGGGTTCGTGAACACCTGCCGGTGGGCGCGTTCATGGCCTCGTCACAAGGCATGCATTTGCGCGACATGGATGGTCATCCTTACTTGGACATCACTGGCTCGTATGGCGTCAACGTGATGGGCCTGGAGGCCTACAAAACTTGGATGCGTCAGGGCTTGGCGCTCGGCGAAGCCTTGGGGCCTTTGTTGGGCTCCTACCACCCCTGTGTGCTCGACAACGTGGAGCGCCTCAAGCGGATCTCGGGCATGGACGAGGTGTCGTTTCACATGTCGGGCACCGAGGCGGTGATGCAGGCGGTTCGCTTGGCCCGCTACCACACGGGCAAGCAACACGTGGTGCGTTTTACCGGTGCCTACAACGGTTGGTGGGACGACGTGCAGCCAGGTCCCGGCAACCCCGCCTCGGTGCACGAAACCTACACCTTGCGCGACATGCACCAGGCCACCTTGAATGTGCTTCGCAGCCGCCACGACATCGCGTGTGTCATCGTCAACCCCCTGCAGGGTTTGCATCCCAACAAAGGCGCGCCCGGTGACTCGACCTTGGTCGACGGCAGCCGCAGCGCGGGTTTTGACCGTGAGGCTTATGGCCAATGGTTAAATCAACTGAGAGCGGTTTGCACCGAGCGCGGCATTGCGCTCATCATGGACGAAATTTTTGTGGGCTTTCGCATCCACCGCGAAGGCGCCCAAGCCTATTTCGGCGTGCAAGCCGATCTGGTGTGTTACGGCAAAACCTTGGCTGGCGGTTATCCCGTGGGCGTGGTGTGCGGTCGCTCGGCTTGGATGCGCCGCTTCAAGCCCGAGCAACCGGGCAACCTGTGTTTTGCCCGCGGCACCTTCAATGCCCACCCCTATGTGATGGGTGCCATGAACGCCTTCTTGCACTATTTGGACACGCCTGAGGCCCATGCGCTGTACGAGGGCGTGGACGAGCGTTGGAACCGCGAGCGTGCAGCGTTCAACCAAGCTTTTGAGAACGCTGGTGTGCCGGTGCGCATCCAAAACTTATCCAGCATCTGGACCGTGACCTACACACAGCCGGGTCGTTACCACTGGATGTACCAGTTTTATTGCCGTCAGCAAGGGCTGTACATGAGTTGGGTCGGGTCTGGCCGCATGATGTTCAGCTTGGATGCCAGCGACAGCGATGTGAGTCAGGTGCGTGATCGCATGGTGGCCGCGGCGCAGGCCATGCAGGCCGATGGCTGGTGGGATTTGCCCAGTGGCACCACCCTGAAAACCTTGCGTCGTCGGGTGGTGCGGGAGATGTTGGCCGCCAAGTGGCCCAAGCTCTTGGGCTGGTGGCGGCCTTAAACCCTCAGTGGCGTTGTGCGGGTGCCAACCACTGGCCCCGCAACACCAACAAGGGTGAGCGGTAATACAAAGCGATGTCGTGGAAGGGGTCGGTCAAGATTTTGGTGGCCCAGACCAAGCCGGTTTTGAGGTCCTGTTGAACCGCGAGTTGCAAGACACGGAATACCAAACCACCCACGCCCAGAGCAAACCAAGCCCAGCCCACGTCACGGGCAAAACCCATGAGGTCGTTGTGGGGTTCGATCAAGCCCATCACCGAGGGGTTGATCCACAGCCAAGCGGGAATCAAAGCCCAGATCGCCATCAGCACCACTTTGCGGTGCAGGTTGTAGCCGACCTTGATTTCTTCCTTGTGTTCGTGCGTGGCTTGATTGACTTCGTCGTAGCCCTTGGGCTCAAAGAAGAAGTGGCCCGATTGGCGGCTCACCATCGAAACCAACCAAGCCAGCAAGGCGGCGATGGCCGGATCGGTCCAGACCAAAATGTACGCAACGACAAAGCTGATCGCGCTGATGAGGTGCAGGCTCTGGTTGATGGTGCTGTGGTGGTAATAGCGGTGGTCGTCCCAACGCTGCTCATTCAATTGTTGCCAAAACGTGCTCACAGGTTAGCCCTTTCGTAGGTTGAGAAAAACCATGCCATGGTCACGCACGTGCGTGTCATTCGCGTGAAATCAACGAGGCTTTTTTGTGACAGGCTTGGTCTTGAATGATTCTTCGAACCTGTTTGACGGCATTCATGGTGAGCTCCTGAACAAATGATCAGCAATATTGCATTGACAAATTTTTGTCAGATTCCATGACGATGCCGTGACAGAGCTGGCCATCAGTCCGAGCCAAACAAATCCCGCGTATAAACCTTGTCGAGCACATCGGCCAAGACCTTGGATGGGCGGTTGGCCACGATGACATCGCTGATGCGCTTGAATTCCTCCACGTCGCGCACGACGCGCGAATGGAAAAACTCGGCGTCTGGCAAATTGGGTTCATAAATCACCACCGTCAAGCCCTTGGCCTTGATGCGCTTCATGACGCCCTGAATACTAGAAGCGCGGAAATTGTCAGAACCGGCTTTCATGATCAGGCGGTAGATGCCGACGACGGGTGAGGATGCCTTCGATCCACTCGCCATGACGGCTTGGGTGACGATTTCTCGGGCGATGAAATCTTTGCGTGTGGTGTTGGACTCGACGATGGCGTGGATGAGGTTTTGCGGTACGTCGCGGTAGTTGGCCAGCAGTTGTTTGGTGTCTTTGGGCAAGCAGTAACCACCGTAGCCAAAGCTGGGGTTGTTGTAATGCGCGCCAATGCGGGGATCCAGACACACGCCGTCGATGATCTGACGCGTATCCAGCCTGTGGGTGGCGGCGTAGGTGTCGAGCTCGTTGAAATAGGCCACGCGCAAGGCCAAGTAGGTGTTGGCGAAGAGCTTGATGGCCTCGGCTTCGGTGCTGTCGGTCAGCAAAACAGGAATGTCTTGCTTGATGGCACCCTGTTGCAACAAATCCGCAAACACTTGCGCCGCTTCGGAGCGTTCACCGACGACGATCCGGCTGGGGTGCAGGTTGTCGTGCAGGGCCCGGCCTTCGCGCAGGAACTCGGGGCTGAAGATGATGTTGATATCGTCTGGATTGCTTCGCTGCGCTCGCAATGACTGCTTCAGTTTGGCGGTGTAGCCCACGGGTACGGTGGATTTGATGACCATCACCGCCTGCGGGTTGATCGTCATGACCCCATTGACCACCGACTCGATGCTGCGGGTGTTGAAGTAGTTGGTCTCGGGGTCGTAGTCGGTGGGGGTGGCAACGATGACGTAGTCTGCTTCGGCAAAGGCTTCCATGGGGTCGGTGGTGGCCTTGAGTCGAAGTGGCACGTGCTTGAGGTAGTGAGCAATGTCCGGATCATCGATGGGCGACGCTCGGCGGTTGATCATGTCGACTCTGGCGGGGAGGATGTCCAGGGCCACCACGTCGTGGTGTTGGGCCAATAAAACGGCATTGGACAGGCCAACGTAGCCTGTACCGGCAATGGCAATTTTCATGGGCGTGCTTCAATCCAAAAGAAAAATTACAAAGCAATATCTTCACTATTTTTTGTCGGATTGATGACATCCATGTGTCATCGCTGGCGTGATGTTGTTCAATCGGTTTGTCACACAATTGAGATGTGACGTGGGCATATTGCGGGCATGACTGCACCACACCAGCACATCAGCGTGGACACGCTTCAAGACGGTCCAACACCCTTGCGAATCGCCTTGGTGACCGAGACCTACCCCCCTGAAATCAACGGCGTGGCCATGACCTTGCAACGGTTGGTCAACAGTTTGATGCAACGCGGCCACCGCGTGCAGTTGATACGACCTCGGCAACCTTTGGAAGCCACTGAAGGTGATGGAGCGGATGGCCTAAAGCAAGTCCTCATGCGGGGCTGGCCGGTGCCCAAGTACCCACACCTGCGCATGGGTTTGCCAGCGCAGGGCGAATTGATTCGTTTGTGGACGTTGCAGCGCCCCGATGTGGTTCACATCGCCACCGAAGGCCCACTGGGTTGGTCTGCGCTGAAGGCCGCCAAGAAATTGAAATTACCGGTGAGTGCGGATTTCAGAACCCAATTCCATGCTTACACCGAGCATTACAAATTGTCTTGGTTGCGCAAACCGATCCTGGCTTATTTGCGTCAATTCCACAACCGATGCGACTTCACCATGGTTCCCACCGAAGGCATGCGCGCAGAGCTGGCGGGCTGGGGGTTTGAGCGACTGCAGGTGGTGGGACGGGGTGTGGACATCCAACACTTCTCGGCCAGCAAACGTTGTCGAATGACCCGTGCCGATTGGGGGGTGGTCGACGGCGACTGCGTCATCCTCTCGGTGGGGCGATTGGCCAGCGAGAAAAATTTGCGCTTGCTGATGCGAGCCCGAGAGGCCTTGGCCAAAACACACCCGAACGCCAAATGGGTGGTGGTGGGTGATGGCCCAGAAAAAGCGCATGTCATGGCCCAGATGCCTGGCGCAATTTTCACCGGGCCCTTGAGTGGTGAGCCTTTGGCCCGTGTTTATGCCAGTGCTGATGTGTTTGCTTTTCCCAGCCTGACCGAAACCTTTGGCAACGTCACCCTGGAAGCCATGGCCAGCGGATTGGCGGTGGTGGCGTTTGATTACGCGGCCGCTGCCTTGGCCATCGATCACGAAGCCAGTGGGTACTTGGTGCCGTTGGGCGATGAGAACGCTTTTGTGCACACCTTGGGGCGCGCGGTGGCCTTGGCCCATTCGCAATCGGGACTGCGCACCGCGGCTTACAACCAAGCCGCTGAATGGTCTTGGTCATGGATTGCCCAACGCGTGGAGCGGCATTGGTTTGAGCTGCTGGAACACAAGGCCGAGACCCGGGAGTTGGTGCGATGAAGCTGGCCACTCGTCATCAAATATTCACGCGACTGACATCGGTCAGACATTCGCTGTTCGCACAATCGATTTCGCTCATCAAGAAAAGTTCGTATGCCCGGATCACCGGGATGACCCCAAAGGAGCCTCGAATGGAAGAACTGGCGATCAAGCCTTCTGTGCTGTCACAACCAAAACCCGCGGTTTCAAGCCCAGCAATCTCCACCACCACCCATACGCCTGAGCCACTCAACCCCAAGTCCATCGTGGTGACTTGGGCGCAACACCAAGACGAGGTTCGCGAGGCCCAGCGCTTGCGCTACTCGGTGTTCGCGGGCGAAATGGGCGCCAACCTCTCGAGCAAAGTTCCCGGTCACGACATCGACTTGTTCGATGATTTTTGCGAACACCTGTTGGTGCGAGACGCCAACACGCAGCAAGTGGTCGGCACTTACCGGGTTCTCACACCCGCTCAAGCCCGCCGCGTGGGTGGAACCTATACCGATACCGAATTTGACCTGACCCGCTTGCGTCACATCCGCGATCGCATGGTGGAGTTGGGCCGCAGCTGCGTGCACCCCAATCACCGCCATGGCGGCGTGATCATGGCTTTGTGGGGCGCCTTGTTTGACTTCATGGATCGCAACGATTTGGACACCATGATCGGTTGCGCCACGATTCCCATGCAACACCAAGGTCCTCACGGTATGGTGGGCGGTGGGCATGCGGCGGCCAGCATCTGGCGACAGGTGAAAGAAAAACATTTGGCCAGCATCGATTTGCATGTGCGCCCAAGACTCCCATTGCCCATTGATCAGCTCGATGACTCATTGAATGTCGAGCCGCCAGCCCTCATCAAAGGCTATTTGCGCTTGGGTGCCAAGGTCTTGGGACCACCGGCTTGGGATCCGGACTTCAACGCCGCCGATCTGCCCATGCTCATGCGTGCGGCCGATTTGCCAGCACGTTACCGAAAATTTTTATTGGGGGCGTGATGTACAACGATTTCCAAGCGTTCATGGGCAGTTTGAACTCAGACGCTTCGGGGTCTGGTCCAGAGCGAGCCAAGTACCGTGCGGTGTTCATTTCGGACCTGCACTTGGGTACACCCGGTTGCCAAGCCAAAGAACTGTTGGCTTTCCTCAAAAGCCACCCCAGTCAGTACCTGTATTTGGTAGGCGACATCATCGACGGTTGGCAGTTGCGTCGAAAGTGGCATTGGCCGCAGTCCCACAACGATGTGGTTCAAAAAATATTGAAAAAAGCCCGCAAGGGTTGTCGCGTGGTGTTTGTACCAGGCAACCACGATGAGTTCGCCCGACAGTTCGACGGCCAGCATTTTGGTGGGGTCGAGGTGCGCAACGAGGCCGTGCACACCACCGCCGATGGGCGTCGCTTGTGGGTGATTCACGGCGATTACTTTGACAGCGTGATTCAGTGCGCCAAGTGGCTCGCTTATTTGGGCGACAACCTGTATGAACTGAGTTTGCGCATCAACCGCCATTTCAACTCGTGGCGCTCGCGCTTGGGAATGCCCTATTGGTCTTTGTCGCAATACCTCAAAGATCGTGTCAAAACAGCGGTCAACTTCATCACCGACTTTGAAGTGGCGGTGGCGGCCGAGGCCAAGAAAAACGGTTACCAAGGCGTGGTGTGTGGCCACATCCACCGAGCCGAGATGCGTGAGATCGACGGTATCCTCTACTGCAACGATGGTGACTGGGTGGAGAGCCTAACCGCGCTCGTCGAGCATTTTGATGGTCGCTTGGAAATCGTTCGATGGGTACCCATCGTCAAAAACCGTCAAGTAAAGACGGTCAAACTGTCACACAATGGTCATGCGGTTGCTCAATAATGGTTGTTGTTTTCTTGTAACCGCGCTCGCCGCCCATGCCCCATGACAGCACCCAAGCACTCCTTTCTTGACCGCGACCACTCCATCCTCGCGTTCAACGAGCGGGTGATGGATTGGGCGAGGCGACCCCAAGTGCCTTTGCTGGAGCGCTTGCGTTACCTGTGCATCGTGTCGTCGAACTTGGATGAGTTTTTTGAGGTGCGCATGGGGGCGCACTTGGGAGCGGCCCTTACCAACGACCACAACGGCTTGTACACCGTGGCCTCTTATGAGGGCTTGGCCGCCAAAACACATGAGTTGGTGGCCCAGCAATACGCCATTTACAACGACGAGTTGCTGCCCTTGCTCGAGAAAAAAGGCATCAAGCTGGTTTCGCACGGGGAGCGCAACGCCACCCAGCGCCGCTGGGTCAAGGACTACTTCACCAACGAAGTTCAGCCCATGCTGATGCCCGTGGGCTTGGACCCCGCGCATCCCTTTCCCCAGGTAGCCAACAAGTCCTTGAACTTTATCGTTCGTTTGACGGGTAAAGATGCGTTTGGTCGTGAGAACGAGGTGGCCATCGTGAAGGTGCCGCGCAGCTTACCGCGATTCTTTCAAATGCCCGCGGCCAAAGGCTCCAAGCAGAGCCACTTTGTGTCCATCTCCAGCCTGATCCGCTCGCACCTGGGCGACCTGTTCCCGGGTCGTCAAGTGACCGAGTTTTCGCAGTTCCGCGTGACGCGGCACTCCGATTTGGCGGTCGACGAGGAAGAGGTGAAGAACCTGCGCACGGCCTTGCGCAAAGGCTTGCAGGAACGCCATTACGGTCAGGCCTTGCGTTTGGAGGTTTCGGCGGGTTGTTCCGAATTTTTGTCGCGCTTCTTGCTGCAGCAGTTTGCTTTGCCCGAGATGGCGCTGTACCGCGTCCCAGGCCCCGTCAATTTGGTGCGTTTGACACAACTCATCGACAAAGTCGACGCACCGGCTTTGCGTTTCCCACCCTACTCAGCGGGCTGGCCCTTGCAACTGCACCGAGGCCAATCGTTCTTTGAGCGTCTCAACCAGGGCGATGTGGTGATCCACCAGCCTTACGAGAGCTTTGATGCGGTGCTGGCCTTTTTGCGCGAAGCCGTCATGGACCCGGACGTGCTGGCCATCAAACAAACCATTTACCGCACGGGCGCCAAGTCCGAGCTGATGGAGTTGTTGCGCGAAGCCGTGCAGCGCGGCAAAGAAGTCACGGCCGTGGTGGAACTCAAGGCCCGTTTTGACGAAGAGGCCAACATCACCTACGCCGAGCGCCTCGAATCCGTGGGCGCACAGGTGGTTTACGGCGTCGTGGGTTTGAAAACGCACGCCAAGATGCTCTTGGTCACGCGCCGTGAAAAAGGCAAGTTGCGCCGTTACGCGCACCTGTCCACAGGCAACTACAACCCCGGCACCGCACGCCTGTACACCGACATCAGCTACATGACGGCCGATCAGGCCCTGACCGCCGACCTCGAGCAGGTGTTCCTGCATTTGGCCAGCCAAAGCCGTTTGCCCAAGCTCAACAAGGTCTTGATGGCGCCTTTTTACCTGCACAAGGCCATGGTCGACCGCATGCAAGCCGTGGCCGACGCGGCGAAGGCGGGTCAAGAGGGGCGCATCATCCTGAAGATGAACGCCTTGACCGATGAGCCTTTGGCCAAGGCCTTGATCCATGCCTCTCAGCAAGGCGTGAAGATCGACCTGATCGTTCGTGGTGCTTGTATCTTGGCGCCGGGTGTGCCGGGCTTGACGGACAACATCCGCATCCGCTCCGTCATCGGTCGATTGTTGGAGCATTCGCGCGTGTTTTATTTCCGTCATGGCAACCAAGAGGAGCTCTGGCTCTCCAGCGCCGATTGGATGAACCGCAACATGTTGCGCCGCGTGGAGTTGGCCTGGCCTGTGACCGATCCGGCTTTGCGTCAGCGCATCATCGACGAGTGCCTCACCGCTTATTTACACGACAACCAGAACGCGTGGGAACTGCAAGCCGATGGCCGTTACCTCACGGTGAGCAGTCAAAACGAAGCCAAAAAGATGCCAGCACTGTCCGCCCAAGGCAGTTTGATGCTCCGTTACGGTCAGTGATTCGGGCGCAGCGATGGACCTGATTTTGTGGCGTCACGCACACGCCGAAATTCACCCCGAGGGGGACGCCGGCTTGCAAGGCGACGCCCTGGATTTGAAGCGCCGCTTGACCGACAAGGGTGAGCGGCAAGCCAAGCGCATGGCCGATTGGTTGGACCGCCACCTGCCCGTTAATACCTTGATCTTGGTCAGCCCAGCGCGCCGTGCCCAAGACACCGCCAAAGCGCTGGGAAGGCCTTTTAAGACCGTCGCGGCGCTTGCACCTGGTGCCATGCCCGAGGCCTTGCTGGCCTGCGCCCATTGGCCGCACGCCAAAACGCCGGTCATGTTGGTGGGCCACCAGCCCACGCTGGGCATGGTGGTGGGCGATGTGCTCACCCACGGCCCCACGGAGCATGCGGTGCGCAAGGGCGCGGTTTGGTGGCTGCGTTACCGCGACACCGACGGACCCGATGGCCAAGCGACCATCTACACCGTCCAAACCCCCCAAACGATTTAAGCCGCAGGCTTGGCTTGGGGGGCTGCGGCGGGGCGACGTGCGCGGCTCACAGGGGCTTTGGCGGGCGCTTTGGCCGAGGCCTTGGCCGGAACAACCGATTTTTTGGCGGCCGGTTTGGCGGTGGCTTTTTTCGTTGTCGGGGCTTTGCGGGGTGCGGCGGCTTTGACGGTCGATTTCACGGGTGCTTTGGCGGCGGGCTTCTTGGTAGCCTCTGCGGCGGGGCGACCCGTTTTCAGGGTGGGCACAGCCGTCAGCGCGGCTTTGAGTGCGCTGTCGCTGGCGCCGCTCAGCCACATCAGGCCAGCGCGCAGCAACTCACTTTTCTTGACCGACACGCCCATGGTCATGGCGCGTTTTTTCAGTGTGTCGATGCTGGCGTATTCGGCTTTGGGCAGGCTGAAACTGTCGCGGACGAGTTTGACTTTTTTGGGGTTGGGTTTGTTGCTCATGCTCACTCCTGGTTAAAGATGTGAACAGTATAAACCGTATGGTTGGTTTATCAACTGACCCATTCAGCGCCAGTCGACGCGAAAGGACCAGGGGGTTTTTTGCCAAGCCAGCACTTCTTCCTCCAA
>DAISXI010000039.1:0-15202 GCA_036825935.1 Hydrogenophaga sp. | reverse complement strand
CGGGCGATGTGCACCCCCTGTTGGCCTTGGGCCGTTCTTGAGGTTTGTGGCGGTGGGCTCGGCTGATGTTTATGAAAAACCATTCGCCACCCCAAGCTGTGGGACCCTATGGATGGCGTGGGGGTGTTGTGGCGTTATTTGCTGCAGCCTTTAACCTTAGCGTCTTGGTGCGTGCCGCAAGCACTGGTTTTGGCACGAAAGCGCCCATTTCAAAGTCGACCCCAGCACGGTGCGCAGGTTCATCCATGCGCTGGTGGTGAACAGCCAAGTCAACGGCAGCTTTTACCGGCGCATACCGGGCGTGACCCAGCAAACGGGGATGTGCTGGCGTCAATCATCAGCAACTAACGGGCAACTGTGATCGGTATTGGCGAAGGGTGAAGGGTGAAGGGGCTGTGCTGCCCTTACTTGCGCCCGTAGGTGGTGTCGTGGTCTGAAGCGATGGTTAGCAAGCGCATGTGTTGACCATCGCGGAATGCGGTGGCTCTGCGCGACTGCGTGATGCGCAGCGAATAAATGGCGTCAATGCCTTGGGGTGGGTTCACACTCACAATCTTTTCCCATTTAAGACCGTTATCGCGGTAAACCTGTGCCCAATTTAACTGGCGAATTTTGTTCAACGTATCCAGGGCGGCATGCCTGTCTGGCTTTTGCAGCCCGAAAAGGTTGACTTGGAATGTCGGGTTGTTCAGGTCAAGCAAGACCTTATCAGTTGGATCACTCGATGCCATCAGCCAGTCGCTTGATGAGCGTGTTGGTGTTGCTGTCGGACGCAGGGTTGTCAACTGCCCAATTGAGTGCAGACCGAAGATCGGCCGCGGCTTGAGGCTCGTGCAGCCAGCGCTCGTTGTCGGGGATGACGGTGGCGGTGCGAACCATCCAGACGCCGGGCTCACGCTCTTCAACCAGCACTTGGCGACCAGCAAACTGTTTGCCAAGTGAAATTTGGCCATTGGCGCCAACGACCTTGACTGAGGCATGTGGAGCAAGAACTGTCATTTCGTGCCTTATTAAATTACTACTTACCTAATTTTGGTGCAGTGAGTCCAAGTTGTCAACCCGCTGGCGTCTCAGGGCCTGAGCACATTCGGCAACAACCACAACCAAGCGTTGATGCTGAAAAAAGACACCACGGTGACCGTGACCAAGGCGGCGGAACAAAAGCCCTCGATGCCGTGGCGCTGTCCCAGCGCCGGGTAAATCGCAGCTAATGGCATGGCGGCAAAGGCCACGACCGCCAGCGCCATGGGTGCCGAGGCGATTGGCAGCGCCCACAGCACGGCCAAGGTCAGCGCGGGGTGTAACACCAATTTGCCGAACGTGACGGCCGTGAGGTCCAGCCGCATGCCCCGGACCTGTTGCCCCACCAAAATACCGCCGATCATGAACAAGGCCAAGGGCGCTGCGGCGGACGCCACCAGCGCCGCCGTGCGATCGAGCAAGGCAGGCAAGTGCCAACCCGCGCTGGCACACAACACCCCCAAGACGATGGCCATCAAGATGGGGTTGCGCCACACGCTCGCACCCGCCTGTCGCAGCGCCTGAGACCAAGATTGGCCGGCGCGCCGATCGGCCATCACCACCGTCAGTGGATAAACGATCAAGTTTTCCACCAGCAAACACAGCGCCAAGGCCACATCGGCCGCAGGGCCGATGAGTTGCGAGAGGATGGGGTAACCCACGAACACGCTGTTGGAACCCGACATGCCCATGGCCATGAAGGACGACATCGCCCCTTCGTGCCCGCGCCAACGGCGAGCCCATTGGTGCGCCAACACCCAAGCCAACACGGAGGCCAACAAGTAAACCGTCAGGTAGTCCCATTGCAAGATGTCGTCGATGTCGTATTGGTTGATGGTGCGAAACACCATGATGGGCAAGATGATCAAGACCAACAAACGGCCGATGAGGCGCATATCGGCTTTATCGAACAACCCATAGCGCACCGCGCCAAACCCCAAGGCAATGATGAGGTAAATGGGTGCGGTGACCAGCAGGATGTCGAGCATGGGGCGCTGGTTGCTCAGTAGGCCAGTTGCGCCACCGAGCGCAGGTCCTCGGCGGTGGTGCTGGGCAAACCAAAAAACTCCAAGTAGGCGGGGATTTGTTCGAAGAGCATGTCGGCCCCGATTTGCACCCGGCAGCCCTTGGCTTGAGCGGCCGATAAAAATGCGGTCATCTCGGTGGCCATCACCACTTCGCCCACGAAGGTGTCGGGGCTGAGCCGCGACACGTCCATGGGCAGCGGGTCGCCCCCGTTCATGCCCATGGGCGTGGCGTTGACCACCAAATCAAACCCCGCGGGGTCCTTGCTGCCGGTGTGCACGGCCAGATTGGGGTATTCCTGCTTCAAGCGCTGGGCCAAGGCGTCGGCCACTGGCGCGCGCAGGTCAAACACAGCGATGGCGGCCACGCCCGCGCCGGCCAGCGAGGCGGCGATGGCGCTGCCCACGCCGCCGCTGCCCACCACCAAGGCGCGCTGGCCTTTTAAATTCAAACCTTTGCGCTGCACGCCGCGCACAAATCCTGCGCCGTCAAACATATCGCCTTGCAAGCGCCCGTCGGCCGTTCGCCTCACGGCGTTGCAGGCGCCCGCGATCCTGACCGTCGGCGTGACCTCGTCGAGCAGGCCCACCGTGACGATCTTGTGCGGCATGGTGATCAGCGCACCGCGGATGTTGTTGAGCTGAAACACGGCTCGTAAGAAAGCTGGGAAATGTTCGGATTGGCAGCCCATGGGGACGACCACCGCGTTGATACCGGCCCGCTCGAAATACGGGTTGTAAATCATGGGCGACTTGAAGCTGTGCGTTGGGTAGCCGATGTGCGCGATCAATTCGGTGTGGCCGTTGATGGTCATGTTGCGGTGGTGTGGGGTGGCGTGGCAAACAGGGCTTGGCTGGACAGAGGGTCAGGCTTTTGCGCGGGCTTTGGCGTGCGCGATGGCGGTGCGCAGGCCCAACAAATAACTGTCCACGCCAAAACCAGCGACTTGGCCTTGAGCGATCTCGGCCAGCACCGATTGGTGACGGAAGGCCTCGCGCGCGTGGATGTTGGACATGTGCACTTCAACGATGGGGCACTTGAGGATGGCCAGTGCGTCGCGAATGCCGTAGCTGTAATGCGTCCAAGCCCCCGCGTTGATGACCACGGCCGCCACGTTGTCCAGATACGCTTGGTGAATTTTTTCGACCATCGCGCCTTCGAAATTGGTCTGGAAACATTCGACCTCGGCGCCCAGTTCTTGCCCCAGCTTTTGCAGGCCTTGGTTGATGTCGTCCAGCGTGGCGGTGCCGTACTGAGCGGGGTCGCGTTTGCCGAACATGTTGAGGTTGATGCCGTGCAGGGTCAAGACTTTCATGGGTTCTCCTAAAAAAATGGGGATCAGTTGAGTGACACGGTGCGGCCGCTGTGCGCCGCTTCCATCACCGCCTCGGTCACACGCAAGTTGTCCAGGCCGTCGCGCAAGCTCACCAAGGGCGGAGTTTGGCCACGCGCCACGTCCACAAAGTGGGCCATTTGTCGTGCGATCGGGTCCCAGCGCTGCAGGGGCAGACTTTGCGTTTCCAGCGGCAACCACCACGAGCGCTCTTGGCCTTCGGGGTAGCGCTGCAGCTGCATGCTGGGCACCGCCAAACTGCCGTGGGTGCCGGTGATGAGGTAGCAGTCTTCCTCGGGGTGGCTGTCGTAGGCGGGGTTTTCTTGGCTGGTTTGTTCCCAGCTGCGCGAGCTGGCGGCGGTGTCGCTGAGCAAAAAGCTGGCCAAGACACCGCTGTCAAAACGCAGGCCGATGCTGACCGTGTCCTCCACCGCATGACCGCGCACGGCATGGGACGACAGGGCCTGCACCTGCAGCACCGATCCCGCCATCATGCGCAGGTTGTGCACCTCGTGGATCAGGTTCAGCAAAACGGGCCCACCACCGATCTCGCGCCGCCAAGGGCCCGATTCGAAATACCGTTCGGGTTTGTAGAACAGCGCTGAGCCCTGTATGGCCACGATGCGGCCCAGCTGTCCGCTGGCCATCACCGCGCAGGCTTGCTGCATGATGGCGCTGTGGGCGCGGTGGTGTCCCACCAAAATGTGCGTGCGAGCAGCGCCCTCGGCGTTGATGTGTTTCAAGAGCCGCTCACCTTCGGCCACGCTGGTGGCCACGGGTTTCTCCAACAAGACGGCCAAGCCCGCTTCCCCGCACTGCAAGGTTTGCTCCACGTGCAAAGCGTTCGGGGTGGCCAGCACGACCGCGTCGGTGCTGGCCGATGCCAGCAGCGATGCCAAGCTGGCGTGGTGCGCCACCTGCAAGCCAGCGGCCAGTTCGGCCGCGGCGGGGGATGGGTCGACGACCGCGCTCAAACGGGCGTTGGCACAGTCCAGTACCGCTTGGATGTGGGCACGGCCCATGTAGCCCGCCCCCACCACGGCCACACGCAAGGGGGATTCAAGGATTTTTTCGGACATAACGCAGCACCATTTGAACGATGTTTTCGCGCCGAGCAGCCACGTAGGCCGGCGACTGTTTGTCTAACTGGAAGATCAGGCCAAAGGTGTGGCGGTTGGAGACGTTGAAAAAAGTCAGCGCCGATATCGATTCGTGGATGTCGGTGGGGTCCAAACCCGGCAAAAACACCCCTTCGCGGACCCCCCGTTCGTAAATGCCCCGCACCAAAGCGATGGCCGGTCGGTTGAGTTCTTGGATCTGTTCGCCTTGGGCCAAATAACGGCCACGGTTGAAGTTCTCGGCCATCACCATGCGAATGTGGTTTTCGTTTTTCAGGTGGTGATCAAAGGTCACCGATGTCAAACAGCGCATGGCCTCAATGGGCGGCATGTTGTTGAGTTGAATGCCCAACTCCGTGTTGCGAATCCTTTGGTAAGAGGCTTCAAGCGCGGCCACGTACAAGCCTTCCTTGCTCTCGAAGTAGTAGTAAATCATGCGCTTGCTGGTGCTGGTGGCCGCCGCAATGGCGTCCACCCGAGCACCCGCCAAGCCCTTTTCCCCAAACTCAGCGATGGCCGCCAACAAGATGTTGGCCTTGACCGACTCGGGGTCACGGGTACGCTCAGCCGTTTTTTTGTGTACCATTTGGTTCATATCAATGAAATTTGCTTGGCAGGATTCGGGTTTTCCCTAATTTTTGCAAGGCTTGGTGCCAGTATAGCCTCAAACCAATTTATGTACTGGTCAGTACATAAAGAAAATTCAACGTGCTAATATCCTTCGGCCATCACGTCTGCGCGATGGAACACACACCTCAATTCATTAGGAGACTCAGCATGCGTTTTTCCCCCGTCCGTCGCACACTCTTGACCACTGCGGTCGCAGCCTCTGTGGCCTCCGTTGGCGGTGCTGCCTTCGCCCAGAACAAAATCAAGCTGCGCTTGTCTTCGCCCGCCTCGGCCACAGACCAGCGCGCGGTGGCCCTGACCTCGGTGTTCGCACCCGCAGTGGCCTCATTCGCTGACTTGGACCCGCACTGGAACGCATCCTTGTTCAAACAAGGCACCGAGTTGGAGGCCATCTCCCGCGGCAACTTGGAGATGTCCATCGCGTCGGCCCAAGAGTTGACGGAGTTCTTCCCCGAGTTCAGCGTGTTCGCAGCCGGCTATGTGCACCGCGACGCGGCCCACCAAGTCAAGGTCTTCAATTCCGACTTTTTCCAGCCCTACAAAAAGAAGGTGGAAGACAAGCTGGGCGTGAAGTTGTTGAGCGTGATGTACCTGGGTCGTCGCCAACTCAATTTGCGCACCGACAAGCAGATCAACACCCCCGCCGATTTGGCTGGCTTGAAGTTGCGCATGCCCGGCTCTGAGGCTTGGCTGTTCTTGGGGCGCGCCTTGGGCGCCAACCCCGTGCCCATGGCTTTCACCGAGGTGTACACCGGCTTGCAAACGGGCGCCATCGACGCACAGGACAACCCGCTGCCCACCGTGCGCGACGCCAAGTTCTTTGAAGTCACCAAGCAAGTGGTGTTGACCAGCCATTTGGTGGACTTGAACTACCTGACCCTGAGCAAGCGCGTGTGGGACCGCATGACCCCCGCCCAACAGGCCGCGGTGCAAAAGGCCGCCAACGACGCAGCTGAGTCGGCCCGCCAAAGGCAACTCGCTTTGGAAGGCGAGCTGGAAGCGTTCTTCAAAGAAAAAGGCCTGAAGGTGTACACCCCCAACTTGGAGGCGTTCCGCAAGCAGGTTCAAGAGGCCTACCTGAAGTCCGACCTGGCCAAGAACTGGGAAAAGGGCGCGTTGGAAAGAATCAACGCCCTGTGATGGGTTGAGTGAAAGCCCGAGCCATGCCAACCAGAAAAAACTGGTGGCAGGCGAGGGCCGATGACGTGGCGGTTGGGTTGCTGACCGCCATGTTTTTGGTCTTCGTCCTGCAAATCACCTCCCGCTACGTCTTCAACGCTCCGCTGGAGTGGACGCTGGAGGCGTGCCTGACCTTGTGGTTGTGGACGGTGTTTTGGGGCTCGGCTTTTTGTTTGCGCAACGAAGACCACATCCGCTTTGACATGCTCTACGTGCTGATGGGCAAGCGGGTGCGCCGGGTATTGGCCGGGCTCAGCGCCTTGGCCGTGCTGGCCACCATGGCCGTGGCGCTGCCGGGTACTTGGGATTTTGTGAGCTTCTTGCAGATCAAGAAAAGTCCCTCCTTGCGCATTCCGCTGTTTTACGTGTTCAGCATTTACATGGTTTTTATGGTGGCCACCATGGCCGCGTATGGCTGGCGGTTGTGGTCCATCATCCGATCCGAAGACGCGCTTGAGGCTGGGGAGTCGCCAGCATGAGTGAAGCCTTTATTCTGTGCATCGCCACCCTGTTTTTGTTGGCGGCGTTCGGAACACCGATTGCCTTTTCCATCATTTCGGGTGCGGTGGTTTACCTGTTGATGGCCGGACAAGACGTGGGCATCGCGGGCGAACAAATCATTTACGGTTTGTACGACAGCTTCGTGCTGTTGGCGGTCCCCCTGTTCATTGTGGCGGCCAACATCATGAATGCCGGCACCATCAGTGAGCGATTGCTGGAATTTTGTGTGGTGGTGGTTGGCCGCTTCAAAGGCGGTCTGGGTCATGTCAACGTGGTCTCGAGCCTGATTTTCTCGGGCATGTCGGGTTCGGCCATCGCCGACGCGGCGGGCATTGGCAAAGTGGTCATCAACATGATGGTCAAGAGCGGTCACTACACCCGTGGCTATGCGGCGGCACTCACGGCGGCGTCGGCCACCATCGGGCCGATCATTCCCCCGTCCATCCCCATGGTGCTGTACGCCTTGGTGTCGGACTCCTCGATCGGGTTTTTGTTTTTGGGCGGTGTCCTGCCAGGGCTCTTGATGGCCGCGACCTTGATGGTGATGAACGCCACCATTTGTCAGCGCAGGGGTTTCGCTGCCGACACCGCGCCACCCTTGTCGCAATTGCCCAGGGCCACCCTGCGTGCGTTCCCTGCGTTGTTGTTGCCGGTGATCTTGCTCTACGGTATTTACGGCGGGGTCACCACCCCCACCGAGGCTGCCGCCGTGGCCGCCGCTTACGCTTTGTTGATCTCGGCCGTGCTCTACCGCGCCATCAAATGGGGCGACTTGCGCGCCGTGATGTTCGAGAGTGTTCGATCTTCTGCGTCGGTGGGCTTGGTGATCGGTGGTGCACTGATACTGAACTACATCGTGGCCTCCGAAGGCATTCCCGGTCAGTTGGCGGAATTTCTCAAGAGCATGGATGTCAGTCCGCTGGGCTTCATGGTCGCTTGCAACTTGCTGTTGTTGGCCTTGGGTTGTGTGCTGGATGCCAGCACCATCATCTTGGTGATCGTTCCCCTGTTCTTGGCCACGTGCCGGGCGCTGGGCATCGATTTGGTGTACTTCGGCGTGATCGTGGTGGTCAATTGCATGATCGGCCTGATCACACCGCCCTATGGCGTGCTGCTCTTTGTGATCAACGGCACCACCGGCATCAAGTTGTCCGAAATGATCAAAGAAATTTGGCCCTTCTTGTTGGCCCTGCTGGTGGCTTTGGCCCTGATGGTGGCGTTTCCGCAAATCATTTTGTGGTTGCCACAGCAGTTTGGCTACGTCCCCGCTGGATTGATGTGGTGACCGTGAACCTTTATCAGGAATGAGCCCAATATGAATGCCCTAGTTTCTTTGCCGCACCAAGGTGTCTGGCCCGCCATGCTCACACCCCTCCAAGCCAATGGCGCGTTGGATCATGCGCGTTTGGTGTCCCATGCCAAGCGCTTGTTGGCGGCGGGTTGTTCGGGCGTGACGCTGTTTGGTACCACCGGAGAGGGCCCCTCGTTCAGCGTGGCTGAGCGCATGGCGGCTTTGGAGGCCTTGCTGCAGGGGGGCGTTTCGCCCACCCAGCTGTTGGTCCACACGAGCTGCACGGCCGTGCCCGATACCGTGGCCTTGACCCGTCACGCGGCCCAACTCGCCGTGCACGGCTGCTTGGTGTTGCCGCCCTTCTTTTTCAAGGGGGTCAGCGACGACGGCATTTTGGATTGCTACCACGCGGTGATCGGCGCTTGCGTGGGCTTGCCCTTGCGGGTGGTGCTCTACCACATACCGCAAGTCACCGGTGTGGGCCTGAGCCACCGGGTGATCGCCGAACTCTTGCAGCGCTACCCAGACGTGATCGTGGGCCTGAAGGACAGCGGTTGCCAACGCATCGAATCGGTGGCGTATGCCACCGCCTTCATGCCGCCCATGCAGGTGTGGGTGGGCAACGAGGCCGATGTGCCTGAGATGGTCACCTTGGGCACGCGTGGCGCGGTCAGTGGTGTGGCCAATATCTTGCCTGGCTTGGTGGGGCGTTTGGTCACGGGGCGCGATACTGCCCTTGTTCAGGCAGACTTGAAACGGGTGAACGACTTTTTGGCCTTGATCGGTGGCTACACCATGGTCCCGGCCTTCAAGGGCCTGATGGCGATGATAGACAAGGACCCCGCGTGGTTGAACGTCCGTGCGCCGCTGCGCGCTTTAAGTCCCGCCGAATTTGAGCGCTTGCGTCAGCAGTGGTTGGGCTTTCAGCCTGGGGGTGATTTGGGCTGAGCGTGTGGCGTCGAGCACATCAGCGCCAAACCCGCGCTGTGCGGCCAGAGGTGGCGCCTAGGCTCGGGTGGATTTCAACAAACCCCGACTCGCCAAGTTGTGCATGAGTGCGCCGATGCCGAAGGTCCAAGGCGCGGCCTGATCGCTCAAGCGAACCCGGTTGACCAAGCAGCCCAGCGTGGGGCTGGAGACCGTGACCACATCCCCCACCACATGCGTGAACCCTTGCCCCGCGCCGTGCCGGTCTTTGGATGGTGAGAACATGGTGCCCAAGAACAGCATGGCGCCATCGGGGTATTGGTGACAGCGGTTGAGCAGTTGCTGGGCAATGTCGAGCGGGTCGCGGCTGATGAGCGACATGGAGCTGCTGCCTTCCAAATCAAACCCGTCTTCGCCCGTCACCGTCAAGGTCAATTCGCAGCGGCGCACATCGTCGATGCCGAAGTGCTCATCAAACAAACGGATGAAAGGGCCGATGGCGCACGAAGCGTTGTTGTCCTTGGCTTTGCCCAGCAACAAGGCGCTGCGGCCTTCGATGTCCCGCAGATTGACGTCGTTGCCCAAGGCCGCACCGCACACCTCACCGCGAGCATTGATGGCCAAGACCACCTCGGGTTCTGGGTTGTTCCAAACGGAATTGGGGTGAATGCCCACGTCGGCACCGCTGCCCACCGCGGCCAGCACCGGGGCTTTGGTGAAAATTTCAGCGTCGGGTCCGATGCCAACCTCCAAGTACTGCGACCAAGCGCCACGGGCGATCAAGGCCTCCTTGACGCGGTGCGCCTGATCCGAGCCCGGCACGATGCCCCGCAGGTTGTCGCCCAAGATGGCGCCGAGTTCTTGCCGGATGGTGTCGGCGCGTCCCGCATCGCCTCGGGCCTGTTCTTCAATGACGCGTTCGAGCAAGCTGGCCACGAAGGTCACACCGCTGGCTTTGACGGCTTGCAAATCGCAAGGGGCCAGCAGCCATGGTTGGCGCTCGTCGCGCACGCTTTCATCGCTGTTGGCCAGTGCATCGCTCAGCGTGCACAGCACCGGCAAGTGCCCGGCTCGCTGGGCTTCTTTCAAGGCTTGAGCGGGGTGGGGGCGGTTGATGAGTTCGCTGCTCGTGGCGGCCACACGGGAGGCGTCCAAGAGATGCCCCTCGCTGTGCACGACCAGGGTGGGCCCCACGCCGGGCTGCCAGAGGCGGCCGATCAGGGTGGCACGAGCCGCGTCCTGGGGCAGGCTGTTGTTCAGGTGCGGCTGCAAAGGGATGGGGCTGGGCATGGGTGGGTCCTTTTTAAAGTTGGTAAGTACGGCGGGCGGTGCCCCCAAAGAGATCGTCTCGCTCGCTGGGGCTGAGTGTGGAGGCCATGTGTTGTGAGGCTTCAAACCAGTCAGCATACCGACCGGCGAGCTCCAAGACCGGCCAATCGCTGCCCCACATCACGCGCTGGGCTCCAAAGGTGTTGAGCACGTGCGCGCCCCAAGGGTGCACGGCGTCAATCGTGGGGCTGGGCCCCGCCTCGGTCAGCAGACCGGAGAGCTTGCACACGGCGTGGGTCTCTAGGGCGATGCGCGTCATCAGGCTGGCCCAGGGTTCCCATTGTTGGTCGGCGATGTGGGGTTTGGCGGCGTGGTCAATGACCATGGGCAGGCGAGGGTGGCGAGCGGCCAAGGTCAACACGTGGGGCAGGTGCTGGGGTTTGACCAGCCAGTCCAACACCAAGCCGAGTTCGGTCATGGCCTCCCAACTCGGTGTCAGCGCGTCTTGCAGCACCCAGCGCGGGTCGGCGATGTCTTGCAGCATCGGGCGCAAGCCCTTGAGCTTGGGGTGGCGAGCCACATCGGCGATCCGCTGGGGAGCGTCGTTCGCCAAGAGGTCGACCCAACCCACAACGCCCAGCACCTCGGGGTGTGCGCTGGCTTGCTCCAACAAAAAGTGCGTCTCCGCAGCCGTGGGTGCGGCCTGCACCAGCACGCCGCCCGTGATGCCGTGCGGCGCAGCGGCGGCACGCCAATCCGAGGGCGTGACATCGCGGTAGATGGGTGTCAGGTCGGCGGTGAGCCAGCCGTAGTCGCCTCGGGAGAGTTGCCAACTGTGAAAGTGCGCGTCGATCATGGTCACGGGTGTGTTCACGCAGACCCGGGTGTGGGGGCTGCATCGGGGATGAGCCCTTGGGCGCGCAAAGCGCTCCAGAATTCCGCGGGGATGGGGGCTTGTAGGTTGTAGATGGCGTCGGACCAATGGGCGGTGTCGCTGGCACCCAGCATCACAATCTCGACAGCTGGGTGGGCCAATGGGAACTGGAGCGCCGCTGCGCGCAAGCTCACACCGTGGGCCTCACACACCGCTTCGATGCGCTGGGTGCGCTCGATCCAATGCGCAGATGCTGGCGCGTAGTTGAACATGGGTGTGGCCGTTCGGGCGCCCGTGGCCAACAAACCGGAATTGAACACGCCGCCCAGCGCCACCCGCACGCCGCGCTCGGTGCACAAAGGCAACAGGGCGTCCAGAGCGCTGTGGTCGAGCAGGCTGTAGCGGCCAGCGAGCATCAACACGTCCAGATCGGCCTGGGCCAGAACGTCCAAGCAGACTTGCACGTCGTTCACACCCAGCCCGATGTGATCGATCAGGCCCTCGGCCTGCAGGCGGCGCAGCTCGGGCAGGGCTTGCGAGACGACCTGTTCCAGCACTTGCGGGTAGCGCTGGCCGTGGCAGTCGGCGGCACAGTCGTGAACGTAAACCACATTCAAGCGGTCCAGTCCCATGCGCTGCAAGCTGTCCTCCACGCTGCGCCGAACGCCCGCGGCGGAATAGTCCCATCGTTGGCGAAACGGCAGCACGTTGACGTAGGCGTTCTGGTCTCTGGGTGCACGGCTGTCGGGCTCCAGCAAGCGCCCGACCTTGCTGGACACCACCCGGTGATCGGGATTCAACGGTTCGAGGCCACGGCCCAAGCGGTGCTCGCTGCGGCCGTTGCCGTAGTGGGGCGCGGTGTCAAAGGTGCGGCAGCCGTCGGCCAGAGCGAGTTCGATGAGCGCTTGTGCTTGAGCGTCGCTGACGGCGTGGAAGAGGTTGCCCAAGGGCGCACAACCCAATCCGATGGGCAGCCCCCCTGAAGTTGGCAAAAAGCGGGGTTCGGCGCAGGCGTTCACGGGCGATGGCATGGAGGGGCGGCAAGGGTGCTTATTTTTTTGGTTCTATCATGTTAGCTGTCTGCAGCCCAAATGTCTTCTGCTGGGCCAATCCGACGTTGTCTTCCCTCACCATGGACGCTCCCCCATGCTCAAAGGCCTATCTCCCCTGCTCAGCGCCGACTTGCTCCACGCCTTGGCGTCGATGGGGCATGGCGACGACATCGCGTTGGCCGACGCCAATTTCCCATCGGCCACCCATGCCAAGCGTTTGATCCGCATGCCCGGCGTGGGCGCGGCTGAGGTATTGGACGCGGTGTTGTCCGTGATGCCTTTGGACACCTTCGTCGATGCCCCCGCCTTGACCATGCAGGTGGTGGGCGATGCGCAATCGACGCCACCCGCCGTCGCCGATTTCAACCGTGTGTTGGCGCGCCACGGGGCTCAGCCGGCCAGCTCATTGGAGCGCTTCGCGTTTTATGAACGAGCGGCGCAAGCGTTTGCGGTGATCGCGACCGGGGAGACGCGCGTGTACGGCAACATCATCTTGCGCAAAGGCGTGGTGCTGCACCATGGCTGATGCACACACCGGCGGTCCTTGGGACGTGGTTTGTGTGGCCAGTTGGAACGCCGACCTGGTCTCCCAGGTCGAGCGACCGCTGCGCAAAGGCGAGACCTTGATGGCGTCCCACTTTTCCATCGGTCCTGGTGGCAAAGGCAGCAACGCCTCGGTGGCGGCGGCGCGCCAAGGTGCCCAGGTGGCGTTGATTGCGCGCATCGGTGATGACGATTTTGGGCGCATGGGTTTGCGGCTGTGGCAAAGCGAAGGGATCGACTTTGCTCACGTTGAGCGTGCGCCCGGCGAGTCCAGCGGTGTGGCGCAAATATGGGTCTACGCCGACGGCGACAACTCGGTGGCTGTATGCCCCGGGGCAGGCTCGGGGCTTCAGCCCAGCCATGCCGATGCGGCGCGCGAGCGGCTGGAGCACTGCAGGGTCGTCATGGCTTCGTGTGAGGTACCACTGGCCGTGACCGAGCGTGCTTTTGCCATCGCCCGCCAAGCGGGTGCCACCACGGTCTTGAACCCCGCGCCCGCGCAGCCACTGCCCGATGCGCTGATTCGGCTCACGGATGTGTTGACCCCCAACGAAACAGAGGTCCGTCTCTTGGCGCAGTTGCCGGTCGATGCCCCTGTGGCCGATGCCGCGCAACGCCTGCTGGCGCGCGGTGCAGCGGCGGTGGTGGTCACGCTGGGCGCCTCTGGGTGCACCCTGTACCGACCGCAACAAGTGCCTGTGCATTTGCCCGGCCGGCCCATGGTGGTGGTGGACAGCATCGGTGCTGGCGACACGTTCACCGGCGCCTTGGCCGCGGCCTTGGCCCGTGGCGAACCCTTGCCCAGTGCCATGATCTTCGCCAATGCGGCGGCGGCACTGTCTGTGACCGGGGCCGGTGCCATTGGGGGCATGCCGACACTGGTGCAGACCCAGGCACTGATGCAGACGGCCCCTGCTGAGCCTGTGCTGAGATGACCCACCACAGCCGACCGTTGTTGGGTATCGCCCTGTTCCTGGGGTCGGGCGCTTGCTTCGCTTTGCTGGACGCCACGGCCAAACACGTGATGGTCACCGTCCCCGTGTTGATGGCGCTGGCGGTGCGCTTCGTGCTGCAGGCGATTTTTTCCAGTAGCCTTTTGATGACCGCCAAGCAACACGCGCCGCTGCGTACCAACCGACTGGGCTTGCAGTTGCTGCGCAGCGTGCTGTTGTTGGGCAGCTCGGCGGCAGCACTCTCCAGCCTCAAATACATGCCCTTGGCCGAGTTCTCGGCCATCATCATGCTCACGCCACTCATGGTGTCGGTGATTGCGGTGGTCGTGATGAAAGAAAAGCTCGACGGCGCCGGTTGGCTGCTACTGGTTTTGAGCTTCGCGGGCACCTTGTTGATCCTGCGACCTGGTGGTTCTGCATCGGGTTGGGGCGCGCTGTTTGCCCTGATTTGCGTCTCAAACGCGGTGGCTTACCAGCTCTTGTCGGGCGTCTTGGGGCAAAGCGATAACCCCACATCCACCCACTTGATCACGATGTGGAGCGCTGCGGCGCTTATCACGCTGACACTGCCTTGGAGCTGGTCGCCGATTGAACATCCCGCGACTTGGGCTTGGCTGGCTTTCATGGGCCTGTTCGGGGCCCTTGGCCATTGGTTTCTGGCCCATGCTTTTCGTCACGCACCGGCCTCGACCCTGGCGCCCTTCAACTATGCCAGCTTGCTCTGGGCCACGCTGCTGGGTTGGTCGGTCTTTGGGCAGTTTCCCGATGCCATCGCCGCGACGGGCATGGCGCTCATCGCGGCGTGTGGGTTGATCAACACGCGGCGTCACATGCGCCGCGGCCGACCTGCATAGCCCATAGGGTACTCAGATCGAGTCGATGAAGCTGCGCAGCTTGTCTGAGCGGCTGGGGTGCTTCAACTTGCGCACCGCTTTGCTCTCGATCTGACGGATGCGCTCGCGCGTGACGTCGAACTGTTTGCCCACTTCTTCCAAGGTGTGGTCGGTGGACATCTCGATACCAAAACGCATGCGCAGCACCTTGGCCTCGCGTGGCGTGAGGCTGTCCAAGATTTCCTTGACCACGTCGCGCAGGCCGGCTTGCATGGCCGCTTCCATGGGGGCGGTGTTCGCTTGGTCTTCGATGAAGTCGCCCAAGTGCGAATCGTCGTCGTCACCGATCGGCGTTTCCATGGAGATCGGCTCTTTGGCGATCTTCATGATCTTGCGGATCTTGTCTTCGGGCATTTCCATCTTCTCGGCCAAGATCGACGCGTCGGGCTCAAAGCCGTGCTCTTGCAAGTGCTGGCGGCTCAGGCGGTTCATCTTGTTGATGGTCTCGATCATGTGCACAGGGATGCGGATGGTGCGCGCTTGATCGGCGATTGAGCGGGTGATGGCTTGGCGAATCCACCAAGTGGCGTAGGTCGAGAACTTGTAGCCGCGGCGGTATTCGAACTTGTCCACGGCCTTCATCAAACCGATGT
>DAISXI010000038.1:0-15385 GCA_036825935.1 Hydrogenophaga sp. | reverse complement strand
CGCGGCGCCCGCCGCACCCAAGGGCATGCCACCGGTGGCCGCCTATGCCTTGTCGGTCGACGACATGATGGGTGTGGCCCAAGCCGCAGGCTTGCAGTGGGTGATGTCCGATGCCCAGAAGGTGAGCCAAGCCCAAGCAGCCATTGCCAACACGCCTAGGCCCGTTCACGTGCCCCGTGAACCCAAGCCTGCGGCTGTGGTGGACAACGGCCCACTGGTTTTGGTCGAAACGCGCCAAGACCTTCGCGACGCAAAACTGCCGTTTTAAATCGCACCCAACACGGGCTTGACCCGTGTCCAACAAAAAAGCCGCTCATCGAGCGGCTTTTTTGTCGATCAGCGCACGATCAAGAAGGGATGCGAACAATTTGTCCAGTCACGCGTCCACCACGCTCAATTTCCAACTCATCACAGCGCAAACGCCCATGGATCAAACCCGTGCTGTGGACCATGACCGAAGCGCTGCTGGTGATGTCTTGCCCAATGACGCCCTTGACTTCGAGGTTGTTGACACGGACCTGTCCCTCGACACGACCCCCCACCTCCACGCGCAAATCACGTGCATCGATCGATCCTTTGACCTGACCACTGACCGAGACCCGTCCATCGACCCGAATGTCACCATGGAACGTCACACCGGTGCCAATGATGAGGTCGAATTTGTCAATCGAAGGGAAGTTGATCATGGGTGAAGGTCTAAAAAGGACGACGCATCAACCCGAGCGACTGGATTTGAGGGTTTTGGTTTTGAGTGCGTGCAAGCGCTGTGTGCTGCCGTCCGGCTCATTGAGGTCGGCGTGCGCTTCCATCAACAAACCGGCATCGGACATGCGCTGAGCAAAAGCATGGGCGAAGCTTGCCTGCGCTTGGAAGGACTCCAACAAAGTCATCACCGACTGGGTCGCCTCGGTGGGTTCGCCTGCGTCGTTGAAGATGGGCTGTCCATCGCTGCCCAAGGTGGTGGCCACCATGTCAACGGCCACGCGGAACTGTCCACCACCATCCGACGCCAATATGAAGGGGTAGCGTCGCACGCTGGCGGGGTCGTAGCGCGCATCCCACTGGCCAGTCTCTTTGACGAACAAATTTTTGCCGGAATTCAAACCCGTCAAAGCCATGGCCACCCACTGCTCGTCATCGGCCTTGACAGAAACCAGGGGGTACTCCAAAGCCGCTTCGGCAAATTCGGCCGCCACGACGGGAACGTTTTGGACTTCAGCGGCGAAACGGGCGTTGGTGATGGCGCGCAGCTTGAGGTTCTGGTGTTTGTCACGGTCCAGAACTTCGGGCTGCTGGTAAAAGAAAGCGGCGGTCATGGGGTGTTCGGTGGTTTGTAGAAGTTAAACGAAGCGCGGGGCGCAAACCGTCAAAAGCTTGCAGAGTCAGGCCAATTGAACCGGTACCGTGAGCTGGTAGCCTTCACCGCGCAAGGCTTGAATGGCGTTGCTGGGGCCGTCGACTTGTGCGATTTTTTTGCGCAAACGGGCCACGCGAACCTCAATATTGGATTTGCTCAAGGCGTCTGAGCGCCCCTCCAAGGCTTCTCCCATTTGCCAGAACTGCATGCGCCGGCCCGGCGCCGTGATCAGGGCTTGCAGGAGTGTGGCATCGCCGTGGGTCATGTGCACCTGAGCATTGTTGGGGCCACAGAGCGTCATTTGTTTCAAATCCAGGCACCACCCCATAGCCACCTCTGCAGCCCCCGTTGAGGAGGTCAGGTGCTTGCGTCCGACCGCCGCCACCGCCGCGCACAACTCAACCACCTCAATGGGCTTGCACAAATACACATCCGCACCGCCGTGGTAGCCCTGCAAGCGGTCGTCCAAACTGGTTCGGGCCGTCAGCATCACCACGCCCACATGGGGTTGGACTTGACGCAAACGCTGCGCCAAACTCAAACCATCCTCGCCGGGCAAATTCAAGTCCAAGACGAAAACGTCGATGGGCTGGCCTTGCAAGCGCTCAGCCACCTCTTCGGCGCAGCTCAAGCCCACCACGCGGTGCCCCTGCTCGGTCAAGGCATTGACCGTCAACTCGCGCAAATCGTCGTGGTCTTCGACCACCGCCACAATCAAACTGGTATCAGCCATGTGAATCGCACCCGATCGGATGTGGGTTCGTACAACAAATCACCCCCCATGCGCCGAGCCAAGTGGCGCGACACATACAGGCCCAAACCGGTCCCCGAAACCTTCAAGGCGGAGGCTCCCCGGTAAAACTGATCAAACACGCGCTGGGCATTGGGCCAAGCATCCGGCGCCACGGCATTGGCCACCTCGACGCGCCAATGGCCGCCCTGTCTGCTCACCACCCATGTGATGGTCGAATGATGGGGACTGTAGCGCAGGGCATTGGCCAACAGGTTCTGACCCACGATTTTGAGCCACAAGGCGTCGGCGTGGAGGGTCACGCCATCCAAACCCTCGGTGTGCAAACGGTCGGGCAGATCGGGCAAGGCGTCGGACACATCGGCCAAAAAATCGGCCATGTCGACCGCTTGGCGCTCCGGCTCGCGCTCGAGCGTGATGTGCGCCAAGCTCAAGGATTGGTCCACGATGGACTTGACCTCTTGAACCGCTTGACCGGCTTGCTGCAACATGCGCGGGGTTTTGTCTTGCGCGCCCACCACCATGGAGATCACCGCCAGCGGGTTTTTGATTTCGTGGGCCAACATGGCCAGTAACTGGTCTTGCTCTTGTCGGTGGTGCCGCTCTTGCTGGGCATGCAACACCGCCAGCGCCGCGTCTTGGCGGAATTTTTCGGCTTGCTGGCGCTGTTGGCGCAAACGCATGTTGAGCAGCAACAGCATCAAAACAGCACCATAAGCACCGTGCAAAGTCACCCCATACAAGGCGGGTTGCACCGGGATTTCCAAGCCAAAGAGAGCGCCCACCAAGGGAAACAACATCAGTCCCAAGAGTCCATAGACCACACGCACCATGGCCCAATACAAACGGTCTGGGTGCTGCATGCGCCAAGTTTCCACGGCAAACACCAACAAGCACAGGGTGGCCAGCAGGGCATTGGCTTGCATGGCCCACTGGGGATGTCCGAGCACAATGGAGACCAGCTGGAAGGGGTAGAGCATCACCACGCCATGCAAAAACCACTGGGCGGGCTTGGACAAACCATAGGGCAACAGGTAGTGCCGGTGAAACCACGCCAACACGGTCGTGCCCGCGGCCACCAAGGCATTGAAGGCCGTGTCCGCCCAACGCGGTTGATCGGCAAACACGGTATCCGACAAATGCCCGGCCATCGCCAAGGCGATCAGCAGCGTGATGAGTTCGTAGGCGATGAACCTCAGCACCAATTGGTCTCTGTTCAACAAAAAATACTGCAACACAGCCCATATCAGCACACCAGCGACCAAGCCCATGTTGATGCCCATGAAGCGCTCAAAATCCGCCGCTTGCTCGGCGCTGTCGCGCGGCGTCAAGGCTTGGATGTCGATGATGCTGGAGCTCGTGGTCTGCAGCCGCAGGTAAAAAACACCTTGGTTCTGGGCATTGGCCTGCACGGCAAAGTTGAAGGCAACATCCGCACTTTCTCGGGATGCATTCGGGTGGTGGTCGCCCGCGACGCGTTCGCGCCAACCGCTGGCGGTGGATTCAAACAAGCGCACCTCGTCCAAATAGGGCGGTTGGATCCTCAAAATCAAGGGATTTTCGCTGGGCCACGGCAGGCGCAAGCGAATCCAAAATGCCGCGTCGCTGTACCCCCGGCGGATCAAACTGGTGTTGGGCAAGGGAGAAAAGGACGCTTGCACCGCTTGCTCAACAGGGACAGCAGCGGTGGCATCTTCCCAAATGGCTCGCTCCAACACGTGGTCGTGGTGCGTTTGGGCCCCAACCGGGTTGCCCCATGCCAGCAGACAGGCCAGTCCCAGCGCCCAAAAAATGCGGCACTGGGCGATCAAGTTCATGCGATTTGAGCCGCTGTTTTCCATGCCGCTTGCTCGGCCGCCTCATCACCGCGTTCTTGCGCCAGTTGGGCCAGGGCACACCAAACGCGACGCAACATGACCGGGTCTTTGAGGCTCTGGCTGGCGTGTGACAGCAACTGATAGGCCTTACCCCACAGCCGCCGTTGCATGCACGCTTGCCCAGCCAAGTAATGCAAGGTGGCGTGCTGAGGCCACTGCTGCTGGGTTTGTTCCACCCGCGCCAACCACTCAGCACCCAGGTGCGGCATGGCTTGCTCCAACACCAATACCAAGCGCTGGCGCTGAACATCATCCAACTGAGCCCATCGCCCCCAAACCGGCAGCAACCAAGCCGCAACTTGATGGGCAAGGAGTTGATGTTCAGCATCCGGTCTGGGCGACAACCATGTGACCGCTTGCGTTGCCACGGCCAAGGCCACATCGGGATGGGTGCGGTCCACATCGGACAAACCTGCCCACAACCGTTTCAGTCCATCGATGTCGTTGGTTTGTCGAACGCTGTCGAGCACCAAGGCTTTGACCAAACTGGCGGTGGCGGTGGCAGAAAACGCCCGGTGCTTGGACAACAAACGGGCGGTTTCCAAAGCCTCTTCGCGGTTGCCGTCCATGCGCGACAAACGCAATTTCAAACGCAGGGCTTGAATGCGGCGATTCGCGCGGCTCGGCAACTGGCGCCACCAAGCACGGGCCGCCACCGCATCCGCGTCTTCAATGGCCCATCGAATGGCTTGCAGGACAACGCCGTCCTGGGCCTCGGGCGCGGATGAGGACCAGCGCTCATCCAAGGCCAACTTGAGGTAGAAATCGCGTTGACTCCGGTCTTGGAGGGCGTGCGCCGCCTCGGCCCACAAGCCATAGGCCAAGACCGTTTGCTGCCCACGCTGCGGCAAAACCAAGCCAGGGTTGGCCTGCAAAGCGCCTGCGGCACGCTGTGCTGAGGCTTGGGCTCGCACAAAACGTCCCGCGGTGAGCTGGGCCAAGGCATCAAGGAGGTCGTTGGCAATCGAACGTTCGATTTGCACGGCTCGCCAACGCGAGGCTTTTTCAGGTAAGGCGCGCAAGGTCGCCAAGCCACGCAAGGCCAAGTGCAACAAGGCGAACACCGCGATGGTCAGAAACAAGAGCAAATTGAACGAGAGATCCAACCGGTAAGGTGCCCAAAAAACCGTCACCATGGCGTGGTTGCGCCCCACCAACAAGGCCAGGGCCACGGCCGCTGCCGCCAATGCAAACAACCAAAAAATGGAACGGGCCGTGGCTTTTTTCAGCATCATTGGCCCCCAGCCGCTTTGGCCAAAGCCGTCCAAGTCTCATCGGGCCGAGGGACCTCGGTATCAGCGGCCTGCTCGGCCACCCGAGCGACCACTTCAATGGCGTCCATCACGGCAGGGGCATCGCTGCGGAAGTAACGTTGCAACAAGACTTGCACCATTTGCAAATCGGCTTTGGCCACATCGCCGTGGCGCGCCATCAAAGCCAAACGGGCATTGAGCAAGCGCAACTTGATGTTTTCTCGCAGGAAATAGGCTTGGTCTGGCGCCATCAAAGCCGCCTCGGGTGCGTCGATGCGGCTGATGCGAACCAAGCTGTTGAACTGCGATTCGGCTTGCAGCCAGAGCCACTGCCAGCTGTTGCTCCACCATTGCCCCAGCACGCCCAACCAAGCCTCGGGCTGTGCCTCAGGGGCACTGGCCAATTGCAGGGGCTTCAGCGCCGCCACCTCTAGGGGTTGGGCGTTGATCAAAGGCCAGTCGTCCACTTGGCGGCTGAGCTCGTCGATGCGCATGACCGCGGCGGTGACGTCGTTCAAGGGTGCCAGCTGCAAGCGCTCCAAGTCGCGGGCAATGGCGCGCTGGACGGGGTTGAGTCTGGGCTGAGCCGCGCGGGCGATGCGCTCATCGGCAGACTGCAGCGCCGCGACCAAAGGCGCCAAGCTGCCCGTGAGTTGGGCTTGCTGGTGGGCCAGGCGCAGGTTGGAGCTCAGGTCGTGGACCAAGGTGTCGTCACGTGAGCGCGACAGACTGGCCATCAGTTCGTCGAGTTGCGAACGCTGCAAACCGACTTCGGACAAACGGGCCTCGGCCAAAGTCAAGCGGGCTTGCAAGGTTTGGGTCAATTGCTGACTTTGTTCGGCCATGCTGCGCGCTTGACCGGCTTGCACACCCGCGTCTTGGCTGCGCCGTGACAACTCTTGCTGCGTCAAATTCAGGCGCTGCCACAACAAGAAGGCCACGACCAAACCCACCGTGGCCAACAAGACGGCCACCCCGCTCAAGACCCGCCAAGTGGTGTGGCTCTCCTGCACGGGGCGCATCAAAGGTTCGTGCGTCGAGGGGCTGGTCACGGGGGCGGTGTTATCGGTCATGGTCCATCGATTTTAGGGTCTGGATCACATCGGCCAGCGTGGGCCGGCTCATGCAGACGCGTGCAAAGCCCGCCGCATGCGCGGCTTGCCCGATGCGCGGGTGCGTGACCACGGCGCTGCTGCCCGACCAATCGGCATCCGGCACCAAGGCTCGCAGGTGATCAATGGCTTGGGAGCTGCTGAACAACCACACGCTGTTGGCTTGCTGAACCCGCGCCAGCGCTTCTCGCCAGGCTGGGGTGGGGTTCGGGGCTTGTCGAGCATAGGCCTCACAGCGCGCCACCGTGGCACCCGCCGCTTCGCAACGTTGCGTCAACCAGTCGCGTCCCGAGCCGCCGCCGATCACCACCACGGTGTGCCCCGGGTACACCTGCGCTTGCACCACGTCCCACAAGGCTTCGGAGTCGAACTGCTCGGCCTCGATGGGCGGCGCGTCGATCTGTGCGGGGGACACGCCCCAAGCGGGCAAAGCCTCGGCCAAGGCTTTCGCCGTGCCGGGGCCGGGCGCCCAAAATCGGGTGTGCGTGGCGGCCGCTGCCATGGGTGGAGCGTCAAAAAACGCGCGCACCGCCGCGCCGCTGACGAACATCAAGGCATCGGCTTTCGGCCAATGGGCACGCCAAAGTCGCAGATCGCGGTCATCCTCGGGAGGGGCCGTGTCGATGAGGGGCAGGGCCGTGGCGTGCACGCCGTGCGCTGCCAAATCCCTCACCCACGCCTGGGCTTGTTCAGCGGGTCGCGTCACCACCAAAAGGGGCCGCGGGTCCACCCCTTCAAACCCCCCGTGCGCCGCCCGCGCGCAAGGCGCTGGCCACGGTCAGCCCCAAGGCCTCGGCTTGTGCCAAGGTTTGAACGGGGGCGCTTTGGTGCACGCGCACCATGGCGCTGGCTTCATCCGGATCGCCCCAGGCGGCGTCCAAACGCAAAGCCCCATCGGCTTGCCAGTTGGCGTAGGCCGCCAAGGGCATGGAGCAGCTGCCGCCCATGGCCCGAGAGACGGTGCGCTCGGCCGCCACGCGCAACCAAGAAGGCATGTGCACCAAAGGCGCCAAGGCTTGGGCCACGTCGTCGCGGCCGGTGCGAATTTCGATGCCCAAAGCCCCTTGGCCCGCGGCGGGCAGCGAGGCCTCGGCGCTGAAAATGTGGCGGATGCGAGAAGACAAACCCAAGCGTTTGAGACCCGCAGCGGCCAAAACGATGGCGTGGTATTGGCCTTCGTCGAGTTTGCGCAAACGCGTGTCGAGGTTGCCGCGCAAGGGCTCGATGCGCACGTCTTGGCGACCCATGGCATTCAATGCCTCGCGCAGCAACACCAAGCGGCGCAAGCTGGACGTGCCGACCACGGCTTGGGGTGGCAAATCGGCCAAGCCCGCGGCGTGGGGCGACACCCAAGCGTCGCGCGGGTCTTCGCGCTCCATCACACAGGCCAAGTCAAAACCGGGCGGCAGGTCCATGGGCACATCTTTGAGCGAATGCACCGCCAAGTCCGCACGCCCCTCTTCGAGCGCCAGCTCCAACTCTTTGACGAACAAACCTTTGCCCCCGACCTTGGACAAGCTGCGGTCCAAAATTTGGTCGCCTTGGGTGGTCATGCCCAAAAGGGTGACGGTGTGACCCAAGCCCTCGAGCAAGGCTTTGACGTGTTCGGCCTGCCACAAGGCGAGGCGGCTCTCGCGGGTGGCAATGCTCAGGTGCAAGGCAGTGGATGGACTCATGTTGTGCGGCCGAGTTTGGTAACCCAGCGGTAACGGATGGGGGGTTTTGTGATGCTAGCATGCGGCCTTCCCCCTTTGACGACACCCTTGGCGCCACTTTGGCCACCCCACGCTCCCATGCCCACCCGCAGCAACGACAAAGACCAACCCCTGATCGACGACATCCGCCTGATGGGCCGCATCTTGGGCGATGTGATCCGGCAACAAGAAGGCAAGGCCACTTACGAGCGCATCGAAAAAATTCGAAAACTCTCGGTGGCGTTTCGCCGCGACGCCGACGAAAGCGCCGACCAAGAACTCAAAAAACTGCTCAAAGCCCTGCCCAGCGACCAAGCGGTCAGCGTGATCCGCGCCTTCACCTATTTCAGCCACTTGGCCAATTTGGCCGAGGACCGCCACCACATCCGCCGCCGCGCCGTGCACGAACGCGCCGGCGATTTGCAAATCGGCAGTTTGGAGATGACGCTCTCACGCTTGCGCGAGGCCAGCATCGACAAGGCGCACGTCGTCAAGACCTTGGCCAAGAGCCACATCAGCCCGGTGCTCACCGCCCACCCCACCGAGGTGCAGCGCAAAAGCATTTTGGACGCCGAGCGCGCCATCGCCCGTTTGCTGGCCGAGCGCGACGTGCTGCTGCCGCGCGAACTCAAGCGCAACGAAGCCTTGATCGAAGCGCGCGTCACGCAACTGTGGCAAACCCGTTTGCTGCGCTTTTCCAAACTCACCGTGGCCGATGAAATCGACAATTCCCTGAGCCACTACCAAAGCACGTTCTTGCCTGAAATTCCCCGCCTGTATGGCGATTTGGAAGCGGACTTGGGCCTATCGGGCCAGCAACGCGTGGCGCCGTTTTTGCGCATGGGTCAGTGGATTGGCGGCGACCGCGATGGCAACCCCAACGTCACCGCCCAGACCTTGCAACTGGCCCTCAAGAGCCAAGCCGACATGGCCATTCGTCACCACCTGACCGAGCTGCACCGCTTGGGCAGCGAGTTGTCCGTCTCGGCCATGCTCAGCAACGTCACGCCCGAGATGCAAGCCTTGGCCGAGCGTTCCCCCGACACCAACGCGCACCGCCAAGACGAACCCTACCGCCGCGCATTGACCGGCATGTACGCCCGCTTGGCCGCCACCCTCACCGCGCTCACCGGTGGCGAAGCGGCTCGCCACGCGGTGGCGCCGCAAAACCCCTACACCAGCGCCGACGAGTGCTTGGCCGATTTGCGCACCATCGAAGCGTCTTTGTGCGCGCACCACGGCGAGGCCTTGGCCGCCACGCGCTTGCGCTCGCTCATCCGCTCGGTGGAGGTGTTCGGCTTTCACCTGGCCACCGTGGACCTGCGCCAAAGCTCCGACCAACACGAAGCCGTGGTCGCCGAGTTGCTGGCCGTGGCCCGAGTGCAAGCGAACTACAGCGACTTGAGCGAAGGCGACAAACGCGAGGTCTTGCTGCGCCAACTCAACGACACACGCCCGCTGCGCGTGCCGCACGCACCCTACAGCGCCCATACCTTGGGTGAATGGGCGATTTTTGACGCGGCGCGCACGGGCCGCGAGCAACTCGGCCCCCACGCCATTCGCCACTGCATCATCAGCCACACCGAGAGCGTGAGCGATCTGCTGGAGGTGCTCTTGCTGCAAAAAGAAGCCGGCCTCATGCACGGTTTGCTCGGCGAAGATGCCCGCACCGACCTGATCGTGGTGCCGCTGTTCGAGACCATCGAGGACTTGGCGCAATCGGCCACCATCATGCGCGAGTACTACGCCTTGCCCGGCATTCAGGCCATGGTGCGCCGAGGCCGCAACGATGGTTACGGCGAACAAGACGTCATGCTGGGCTACTCCGACAGCAACAAAGACGGCGGCATCTTCACCAGCAACTGGTCGCTCTACCAAGCCGAAACCGCCTTGGTGCAGCTGTTTGACGAGATGAACGCACAAGCCCCCAAACACAGCCCGATTGCCCTGCGCATGTTCCATGGCCGCGGCGGCACGGTCGGGCGCGGCGGCGGCCCAAGCTACCAAGCCATCTTGGCGCAGCCACCCGGCACGGTGCGTGGCCAGATCCGCCTGACCGAACAGGGCGAGGTGATCGGCTCCAAATACGCCAACCCCGACATCGGCCGTCGCAACCTCGAGACCTTGGTGGCCGCGACCTTGGAAGCCACTTTGCTTCAGCCCACAGGCAAAGCCACGCCCGCGTTTTTGAACGCCGCGGCCAAGCTCTCGCGTTTGAGCATGGACGCCTACCGCGCCTTGGTTTATGAGACCCCGGGCTTCACCGACTATTTCTTTGCCGCCACGCCCATCCGCGAAATCGCCGAACTCAACATCGGCTCGCGTCCCGCATCGCGCAAGGCCACCCAACGCATTGAAGACCTGCGCGCCATTCCCTGGGGCTTCAGCTGGGGCCAATGCCGCCTGACCCTGCCGGGCTGGTATGGCTTTGGTTCGGCGGTGCAAGCGTTTTTGCACGCCAACGGCGCCGGTGGTGTGGCCGGACAAAAAGCCTTGCTGCAAAACATGTTCAAGCAGTGGCCGTTTTTCAGCACCTTGCTCTCCAACATGGACATGGTCATGGCCAAGAGCGATCTCGCTTTGGCCTCGCGCTACAGCGAGTTGGTGTCCGACAAACGCCTGCGCCAGCGCATTTTTGGCGCCATCGAAGCCGAGTGGCACCTCACGGCCAAGGCCTTGTCGATCATCACCGGCGAGAAGCAACGCTTGGTGGACAACGCGGCCTTGCAGCGCTCCATGCGCCACCGCTTCCCCTACATCGACCCGCTGCACCATTTGCAGGTCGAACTCATCCGCCGTTTCCGGGCCGGCAAAACCGCCGCCGACCGCGACGAAAAGGTGCGCCGCGGTATCCACCTGTCGATCAACGGCATCGCCGCGGGCCTGCGCAACACCGGGTGATTGGTGCCAAAATGGCCCCATGAATTCGCTGACCAACGCCGACTTGCACTGCCACTCCGTCGTGTCCGATGGCACGCTCACGCCCGAGGCCTTGGCCGAGCGTGCCAAAGCCAATGGCGTGGAGTTGTGGGCCATGACGGACCACGATGAAATCGGCGGCCAAGCCCGTGCCATCGCCGCGGCCCGTGCGGTCGGTCTGCCCTACCTCACTGGCACCGAAATCTCGGTCACGTTTTTGAATGTGACGGTGCACATCGTGGGCTTGGGCATGGACCACGAAAGCCCCGAATTGTTTGCGGGCCTGCACGCCACGCGCAGCGGCCGCGAACAGCGCGCCCGCGACATGGCCAACGGCCTGGCGCAAGTGGGCATCAAAGGCGCATTTGAGGGTGCGCTGCAATACGCCGGCAACCCCGAGTTGATTTCGCGCACGCACTTCGCCCGCTTCCTCGTCGAGACCGGCGTGTGCAAAGACACCAACGAGGTGTTTCGCAAGTACATCAACGACGGCAAACCCGGTTTTGTGCCCCACCGCTGGGCCACCTTGTCCGACGCATTGGGCTGGATCACCCGCTCGGGCGGCATGGCCATCATCGCCCACCCTGGGCGCTACAAATTCACCGCCAACGAAGAGTTCGCCCTGTTCACCGAATTCAAGGCCCACGGGGGCCGCGGGGTGGAGGTGGTGACGGGCGCACACGGCCCCGCCGACGTGGTCAAGTACACCGACTTTTGCCGCGAATTTGCTTTGCTGGCCTCGCGCGGCAGCGACTTCCACAGCCCCGAAGAAAGCCACACCGATTTGGGTCGCCTGCCCGACTTGCCCGGCCAAGTCACGCCGGTCTGGGAAGCCTTGCAAGACCGCATCCACCACTGAAGATCGGTGCGCCGCGGCCTTGCGGCGACAATAGGCGCATGGCGCAGTTTTTCCAAGTTCACCCCGACAACCCCCAAGCGCGCTTGCTCAAGCAAGCCGTGACGGCCTTGCAACAGGGCGGCATTTTGGCCGTGCCCACCGACTCGAGTTACGCCCTGGTTTGCCACTTGGACGACAAGGCCGCGGCCGAACGCCTGCGCCGCATCCGGGGTGTGGACGACAAACACCACCTCACGCTCTTGTGCCGCGACCTCAGCGAACTGGCCAACTACGCCCGAGTGGACAACCGCCAGTTCCGCCTGCTCAAGCTGGCCACCCCCGGTGCTTACACCTTCATCTTGGAGGCCAGCAAAGAGGTGCCCCGCCGCCTGAGCCACCCGGCGCGCAAAACCATTGGCTTGCGCGTCCCCGAACACACCACTTTGCAAGCCTTGCTGGAACTGCACGGCGCGCCTCTTTTGGCCACCACCCTGATCGCGCCCGATGAGACCGAGCCCATGAACGACGCCGAAGCCATTCGCGAGCGCTTCGAGCACGACTTGGCCGCCGTCATCGATGCCGGCGCTTGTCATGCCGAACCCACCACGGTGATTGACCTCACGCCCATGGGCGATGGCGACGACCCCGAGGTGCTGCGCACCGGTCGCGGTCCTTTGGCGGCCTTGGGGCTGTGAGCGGCATGGACATCGCACACATCATCACCACCGTCACGGTCTACGCCCTGCCGGTGCTCTTGGCCATCACCTTGCACGAGGCCGCACACGGCTACGCCGCTTTGCATTGGGGCGACAACACCGCGCAGCGTTTGGGACGCATCTCACTCAACCCGCTGCGCCACATCGACCCGCTGGGCACGATCGCCATGCCCTTGTTGTTGTACTTCGCCACTTCCGGTGCGTTTTTGTTTGGGTACGCCAAACCTGTCCCAGTGAATTTCTCGCGCTTGCGCAACCCCAAACGCGACATGGTGTGGGTGGCCCTGGCCGGCCCAGCCAGCAATTGGGTTCAAGCCTTGTTTTGGGCCGCGCTTTGGTTGCTGCTCAACGCCCAAGCCGAACCCGAGGCGTTTTTTGTGCAGATGGCCCAAGCCGGCGTGTTGGTCAACCTGGTGATGTTCGCCTTCAACCTGTTCCCCCTGCCGCCGCTCGATGGCGGACGCATCTTGGTGGGCTTGTTACCCATGCGCATGGCCATCGCCCTCTCGCGCGTGGAACCCTACGGCTTTTTCATCGTCATGGCCTTGGTGCTGACCGGCGTGGTCGGTGGCCTGTGGCTGCGCCCATTGATGGCATGGGCACACTGGAGCATCGACACCTTGCTCTGGCCCTTGCGCGCCTTACTCTGACCCTAATTGAATTATTTTTGGGATGATTTGTTCATGACCACCACCCGCGTTCTCACTGGCATCACCACCTCCGGCACGCCCCATTTGGGCAACTACGTGGGTGCCATCCGGCCCACGGTGCGCGCCAGCCGCTTGAGCGGTGTTGAAAGCTTTTACTTTTTGGCCGACTACCACGCCCTCATCAAAGTGGGCGACCCGGCGCGCGTGCAGCGCTCCACGCTGGAGATCGCAGCGACCTGGCTGGCCTGTGGCTTGAACCCCGAGCACGTCACGTTTTACCGCCAAAGCGATGTGCCGGAAATCCCCGAGCTGACCTGGTTCTTGACCTGCGTGACCGGCAAGGGCGTGCTCAACCGCGCCCACGCCTACAAAGCCTCGGTCGACAAAAACACCGCCGCAGGCGAAGAGCCCGACGCGGGCGTGACCGCTGGCCTGTTCATGTACCCCGTGCTCATGGGCGCAGACATTTTGATGTTCAACGCCCACCAAGTGCCGGTGGGCCGCGACCAAATCCAGCACATCGAAATGGCGCGCGACATGGCCGCGAGCTTCAATCACCTGTATGGCGAGCACTTCACACCGCCCCAAGCCGTGATTGAAGAGCACGTGGCCACCCTGCCTGGCTTGGATGGCCGCAAGATGAGCAAGAGCTACGACAACACCATCCCGCTCTTCACGCCGCCATCCCAATTGCGCAAACTGATCATGGGCATCGTCACCGACTCCAAAGCGCCCGGAGAGCCCAAGTCCACCGAGGGTTCAGCCCTCTTCCAGCTATACCAAGCCTTCGCCAGCGCCGAAGAAACCGCCGCGTTTGCCCAAGCCTATGCCCAAGGTATCGCTTGGGGCGAGGCCAAACAACAGGTGTTCGAGCGTTTGGACCAAGAGATCGCGCCCATGCGGGAGGTCTATGAACAACTGATGAAAGACCCCTCGGCCATCGAAGCCACCTTGAAGCGCGGCGCCGACAAAGCCCGGGCCATCGCCACCCCCTTCATGGCCCAGCTGCGCCACGCCGTCGGGCTGCGCCCCCTGAACACCAGCGCTGGCGGAAAAAGCAAAACCGACAAAACTGCCAACTGTAGCTTTAAGCAGTACCGAGGCGACGATGGCCAGTTCTATTTCAAACTCCTAGACCCAAAAGGCGGCTTGTTGTTGGAAAGCACCGCCTTTGAGCACCCCAAAGAAGCAGCCCAAGCCATCCAATCCCTCCAGCAGCAAGGGGCAAAAGCCCTTGAAACCTGGAAAGATCGCTTGGTTTTGAAGGCCGAAACCGCCCTGGTGCTGAGCGCCTTGGGGTCCTTCTCGCAGCCCTGATCCCAGCCTTTAAACAGATCAAAAACCACATCTTTTGAACGAACGACCGTGCTAAACTGTTGCTTATTTGGCTAAAACAGTGGCACAAGGGTTAGCTTAGCAGGTGATAAATCTGACAAAGTGATACACTTTGCACTAAATTAACATTTAAGTGCAAAAAAATGAGCATCTTTGTCATCGACGATCATCCTCTCATGCGCGAAGCCATCGGCGGTTTGATCCGCCGCTTGCGCCCATCGGCCAAAGTGGTCGAAATCGAGCGCATAAGCAACATGGCCAAAATCTTGGCTGAGCACGGCGACGCAGAGTTGGTTTGCTTGGACTTGAAAATGCCCGATACCAATGGCGTTTCCGCTGTGCGTGAAATTCGCCAGCTCATGCCCGACACGGTGATCGTGGTGGTCTCGGCCTCCTCGGCCAGCGATTACGCCGAACTCACGCGTGAAGTGGGTGCAGACGCCTATGTTGAAAAGTCCGCCGGCGCCCAAGAAATAGGCCGCGTGCTGCGCGAATACCTCACCGACGAAGTCGACGACGGGTCAGCGCCCATCGTGCCCACCAAACTGTCCAAACGCCAAAAGCAATTGTTGCTCTTGTTGGACCGTGGCCTGAGCAACCGCGACATCGCCACCGAACTCGAGATCAGCGAGCACACCGTCAAGGTTCATTTGTGGCGCTTGTTCCGCCGCCTCAACGTGAAGAGCCGCTCACAAGCCAGCCACTTGGCCCGCACCGCACGCTTGATCGAATTGTGATCAAAACGGCGCTGCGGCGCTGTTAGAATCACGGCTTCGACAAACGACACCGATACAGGAGAGGTGGCAGAGTGGTCGAATGTACCTGACTCGAAATCAGGCGTACGGTTTCCGTACCGAGGGTTCGAATCCCTCCCTCTCCGCCA
>DAISXI010000037.1:14280-15571 GCA_036825935.1 Hydrogenophaga sp. | reverse complement strand
CGATGATGGGCGCCTTTTTCATTTTGGACGACCCGATTTTCAACGGTCTGGCGATTTCGCTGATCTTTGGCATCGCGGTGTCTACCTTGCTCACCTTGGTGGTGATTCCGGTGTTGTATTACGCGGTGTACCGTCACCGTCACCCCAGCACAACTGTTTGATTGTTTGTTTTTAGGAGTTTGAAATGACCGTAGAACGTTACATCCGCGTCTTCGCTGGCTTGTTCATCTTGATCTCGTTGGCGCTGGGCGTGCAAGCCAGCCCCTTGTTCGTCAACAGCTGGTTCTTGGCCTTCACCGCTTTCGTCGGCTTGAATCTGTTCCAATTCGGTTTGACCAATTTTTGCCCCATGGGCACCATCCTGCGCAAGCTCGGTGTGCCCGAAAGCAACATCGCTTGCAGCACCGACAGCAAGTGCTGCTGAAAGACAACGAATGACACACCCGACCCCGTTGAAGTTTTTGATGCCTGGCTGGTTCGCCTTGGTGATGGGCTACAGCGGCTGGTCGCTGGCTTGGCACCGCGCCGCCCCCTTGCTGGGTGAGGCGGCGGACACGGTGTCGGCGGTGTTGGGTGTGTTGGCTGCCCTGCTGTTGGTGGTCTTGTTGTTCGCTTCCGTGTTGCGCGCTTGGCGTTACCCCGAATCCTTGATCGAAGACCTCAAGCACCCCGTGCGCCACGCTTTTGTGGCCGCCGCACCCGTGGGCACCATGTTGGTGGCCACGGTGGGCGTGGTGTTGATGGGCGTGACCCCGCTGTGGGAAACCCTGTGGTGGGTCGGCTCGGTGGGGCAATTGGTGGCGACGTGGTGGGTTTTGGGTCGCTGGTTGGCGCCGGTGGCCGCAGCCGCACCCGGCACACCGCCCGCGCTCATGTGGCCTTCCATCACCCCCGTGTTGTTCATCCCCGTGGTGGGCAATGTGGTGGCCCCGCTGGCCGGCGTGAGCTTGGGCCATGAGGTGTGGTCGGTCATGCAGTTGGCCATTGGTGTGTTTTTCTGGCCGGTGGTGATGGCGCTCTTGGTGGCGCGTCGCGTGGGCCACAGCCCTTTGCCCGACCGCATCTTGCCCTCGTGGTTCATCAGCTTGGCACCGCCTTCGGTCGTCGGCTTGTCGCTCATGCAATACGGGGCGCCCTTGCTGTGGGTTCAGGCGGTTTGGGGTGTGGGTGCGTTTGTGTTGATGTGGCTCTTGCCCTTGTTCAAGCGCATCGTGGCCCAGCCCTTTGCCGTGCCCTTCTGGGCCTTGTCTTTCCCCATCGCGGCGTTCACGTCGCTGACCTTGCGTTTGGC
>DAISXI010000037.1:0-14180 GCA_036825935.1 Hydrogenophaga sp. | reverse complement strand
TCTGGGCCTTGTCTTTCCCCATCGCGGCGTTCACGTCGCTGACCTTGCGTTTGGCGGACGCCATGGCGGGCCAAGCCGGCGGCGCGCTGATGCAGGTCTTGGCGGTGGCCCTCCTCGCTGTCACTTCGGTGCTGCTGTTGTGGTTGAGCTTTTCTACCGTGCGCGGCTTGAGCAACGGCAGCCTGCTCGCCCCCGAAATCCATCCCACCCCCTAAGGCCATGGACATCGTTGGCATCGATGCCTCGGCTTGGCTGCTGTTGGTGGTCGCGGCGTTCGCCTCGGGGGTGCTCAACGCGGTGGCCGGTGGCGGCAGTTTCCTGACCTTCCCCGCCCTGGTGTTCACCGGTGTGCCGCCCATCGTGGCCAACGCCACCAGCGCTTTGGCGGTGAGCCCCGGTTACGCGGGCAGCACCTTGGGTTTCAAAACCGAGTTGCAGGCCTTGCCTCGGCGGCGTTTGCAGCGCGAGATGGCCATCAGCGCCTTGGGCGGTGTGTCGGGGGCTTTGCTGCTCTTGGTCACGCCCGCTTCGGTGTTCGTGGGTTTGGTGCCGGCCCTGTTGTTGTTTGCCACGCTGTTGTTCGCCATCGGCCCACGCTTGGCCGCGCGTTTCGCGGCCGGTCAAATGCCCGGCGACAGCCCTTGGCGCGAACCGGGTCTCTTGGCCGTGGCCATTTACGGCGGCTACTTCAACGGGGGCTTGGGCATTTTGCTGATGGCGCTCTACACCCTCACCGGCGAAGGGCGTATCCACACCGTCAACGCCCTGAAGAACCTCAACTCATTGGTGCTGTCGGTCTTGTCGGTGGTGGCGTTTGTGGTGGCCGGTGCCATCGCTTGGCCGCAAGGCTTGGCCATGATGGTGGCCGCAACCGCCGGGGGCTTTTGGGGCGCCCGGTGGTCCAAACGCGTGCCGGTGCTGTGGGTGCGCCGCGGCGTCATCGCCACGGGCTTGATGATGAGCGCGGTGTTTTTCGCCCGCGCCATCGGCTAAAGCCACAGCGGCTATTAGCGAGACGCCATCACGCTGCCGACCTTGCGCTGGTCACGCGCCAAGGATTCGCGGATGGACATGCGGCGGAAGAACACCGTGACCACGCTGCTGCTGATCACGATGAACAGCGAATACAGCACAGGAATCAGCAGCACGTCTTGTTGCATGGCGCCGGTGATGCTCAAGGTCACGATCAACACCGCCATGGGGCCGTTTTGAATGCCGGTTTCCAGCGCGATGGTTCGGCTGCGGTTGGGGTCTTGTTTGAAGCCACGGGCCAGCAGGTAACCCAAAGCCATGCCAATCAAGCCCAAGCCAATGGCGCTGAAATACACCTGCCATGGGGTGGCGGCCAAGAGCATGTGGTTGCGCGGAATCCAAGTCACCACCAAGAACAAAATCACCGCGATGCCCATGAGGCCACCGAGCAGCTCCAGCGTGGCACCCACGTTGGGGTTGAGTTTTCGGGTGACCATGCCGATGATCGTGGGGACCAGCAAAACCACCAAGACCTGCGCCACGTTGGTCGCGGGAATCTTGAATTCGCTGCCCAAGCCGGCGGCGCTGGAATAAAACTCCAACAAGGCCGGCACCATCACCAAGGCCACCAAGGTGGACACGCTGGTCATCATGATCGACAAGGCCAGCACGGCTTTGCTGAAGTAGGTGAAGATGTTCGAGGTGGTGCCCCCGGGCATGCAGGCCATCAGGATCAGGCCCAAGGTCCAGCCGGGCGACAAACCCAGCGCCATGGCCAAGGCGAAGCCCAAGAAGGGCATGATCATGTACTGGCTCAGCAAGCCAACCAGCACGCCTTTGGGTTTGCGAAAAGCAATCAGAAAATCACGCCACGTGAGCGAGGCGCCCATGCCCAGCATGATGATCATCATCATCGCGCCCAAGAGTTTGGTTTCAAATTCGGTGACCATGTTCAACTCCGTGTGGTTTGGGCGGCGGCTTGCGCCTTGAGGTCTTTGCGCAGCACTTTGCCCACGGGACTCTTGGGCAACTCATCGCGAACCTCGATTTGCTTGGGCACCTTGTAGCTGGTGAGTTGTGCTTTGCAGTGCGCAATGATCTGCGCCACGTCAACCGCATCGGCGTGTTCGGGGTTGGGCACCACGTATGCGCGCACCGCTTCACCGCTGGTGGCATCGGGCACACCGATCACCGCGACTTCCAGTACCGCGTCCATTTGTGCAATCACCTCTTCGACCTCGTTGGGGTAGACGTTGAAGCCCGAGACCAAGACCATGTCTTTTTTGCGGTCCACGATGGTGAAGAAACCGTCGGTCGACATCACGCCGATATCGCCCGTGGCGAACCAGCCGTCTTTCATGACGAGCGCGGTTTCGGCGGGGTTGTTCCAGTAACCGGGCATGACCTGTGGGCCGCGCACCCAAATCTCACCGGGCTGGCCCACGGGCGCATCTTGGCCGTCGTCTTGCACCAAGCGCACGTCGGTGCCGGGCGAAGGCACGCCGATGCTGCCCAAGCGCACATCGCCGCTCAAGGGGTTGAAGCTCACCACCGGCGAGGTTTCGGTCAAGCCATAACCTTCGGCAATCGGGGTTTGCGTGACTTCGCGCCAGCGCTCGGCCACCGCGTCGTGCAAGGCCGTGCCACCGGCGATGGACGCCTTGAGGTGCTTGGGCGGGTAGGCCACGAACCACTCTTCGTTGAGCAAACCGTTGTAGAGCGTGTTCACGCCGGTGATCCAAGTGATGGGGTAGTTCTCCACCGCGCGCTGCAGGTTTTGCACGGGCCGTGGGCTGGGCACCAAGATGTTGCGCCCGCCGAGCGTCAGGAAGCCCAAGAGGTTGGCCGTGAACGCGAAGATGTGGTACAGCGGCAGGGCCGTGAGCACGCACTCTTCGTCTTCTTTCATGAAGGAGCCGCCCATGGACAACATTTGTTGCACGTTGTGCAGCAAATTGCTGTTGGTGAGCATGGCGCCTTTGCTCACGCCGGTGGTGCCGCCGGTGTACTGCAGCACCGCCAACGCGTCGGGGCCGATGCGCTGCCACAGCGTGGCCGCCGGGGTTAGGGTCAGCGTGTCGCGGCCCAAGGCCAAGGCGGTTTTCAATCGCGTGTGCGGCACGTTCACAGACGGCAGCACGCGGCTCCAGACCTTTTGAACGGCGCGGATGATGCCGCGCGGTACCACAGGGAAAAACTCAGCGATGCTGGTCAGCACCACGTGTTGCACCTGGGTCTTGGCCAAGACCTCGGGCAATTTATCGGCGAACATGTCGATGATGACCAAGGCCTTGACGCCTGCGTCGTTGAACTGGTGCACCATCTCACTGGCTGTGTAGAGCGGGTTGGTGTTGACCAACACGCAGCCAGCCTTGAGCACACCAAACGCGGCCACTGGGTAGCCCAAGCTGTTGGGCATTTGAACGGCCACGCGGTCGCCCGCTTGCAAGCCCAAGACGCTGCGCAGATAGCCAGCGAAGGCATCCGAGAGAGCGTCAACCTGGCCATAGGTCAAGCTGCCGTTCATGCCATTGGGCATGACGCAGGTGAACGCCTTGTGTTTGGGGCGGCGCTGCGCAAAGTGCGCGCAACGCTCGTGCACCATGGCGGCCAGTGAGCTGTGTTGGGGGTGTGGCAGTTCGGAGGGGATGCCGGCAGCCACGGAGGCCGCGTGCCAAGGGCGGTGGGAGGGTGTTGCAGTGGTCATGGCTGAATTGTGTCGCAAGCCAACTCAAACTGACGCACGATCGTGCTTTTCTGGCTCGGGACAAACCCTAGTCAAACGCCCCCGTATCATCCCGCCATGAGCAGCCCGATCACGTTTGACACCATCATCATCGGCGCCGGCACCGCCGGCTGCCTCTTAGCCAACCGCCTGAGCGCCGACCCGAAGCACAGGGTCTTGCTCATCGAGGCCGGGCGCAAAGACGACTACCACTGGATACACATCCCCGTGGGTTATTTGTATTGCATCGGCAACCCGCGCACCGACTGGATGTACCAAACCGAACCCGACCCGGGGCTCAACGGCCGGCGCTTGCGTTACCCGCGCGGCAAAACCCTGGGCGGCTGCTCCAGCATCAACGGCATGATTTACATGCGCGGCCAAGCCCGCGACTACGAGCAATGGGCCGCGCTCACCGGCGACGACGCCTGGCGCTGGGACCACTGCCTGCCCGACTTCAAGGCCCACGAACACCACCACCGCTTGGACGCCGAAGCGCCGAGCGAGGCCTTTGCGGCTTGTCACGGCAACGCCCGCACCGGCAGCACCGGCGAGTGGCGCGTGGAAAAGCAGCGCTTGCGCTGGGACATCTTGGAGGCGTTCGCCCAAGCCGCGCAGCAAGCGGGCGTGCCCGCCACCGACGACTTCAACCGCGGCGACAACGAGGGCGTGGGCTACTTCGAGGTGAACCAAAAAGCCGGCTGGCGTTGGAACGCGAGCAAAGCGTTTTTGCGCCCGGTGCAGCACCGGCCCAACCTGACGGTGTGGACCGAGTCGCAGGTGCAGCGCTTGACGCTCGAACGCACCGCCGACGGCGCACTGCGTTGCACCGGGGCCGAGGTGCGGCGGGGCGGCGAGGTGTTGAGCGTCAAGGCTGAGCGCGAGGTGGTGCTGAGCGCCGGCAGCATCGGCTCGGTGCATATCCTGCAGCTCTCGGGTATCGGCCCGGCCGCCGTGCTGCAAGCCGCTGGCGTGGCGGTGCAGCACGACTTGGCCGGCGTGGGCGAGAACCTGCAAGACCATTTGCAAATCCGCTCCGTATACAAAATTCAGGGTGCACCCACGCTGAACGTGTTGGCCAGCAGCTGGTGGGGCAAGGCGCGCATCGGGCTGGAGTACCTGCTCACGCGCAGCGGGCCCATGAGCATGTCGCCCAGCCAGTTGGGGGCCTTCACCAAAAGCGACCCGTCGCAGCCGCACGCGAATTTGGAATACCACGTGCAGCCGCTCAGCTTGGATGCCTTTGGTGAGCCGCTGCACCCCTTCCCAGCCTTCACCGCCAGCGTGTGTAACCTCAACCCGACCAGCCGCGGTCATGTGCGCATCAAAACCCCACGCGCCGAAGACGCGCCCGCCATCGCGCCGTGTTACCTCAGCACCGAGCAAGACCGCCAAGTGGCGGCCGACAGCCTGCGCGTGACGCGGCGCATCGTCTCGCAACCGGCGCTCGCGCCCTACCAGCCGGTGGAGTTCAAGCCGGGTGTGCAGTACCAAAGTGACGAAGAGCTGACCCGCTTGGCCGGCGACATCGCCAGCACCATCTTCCATCCAGTGGGCACCACCAAAATGGGCCGCGACAACGACCCCCTGGCCGTGCTCGACAGCCACTGCCGTGTCCGCGGTGTGAACGGCCTGCGCGTGGTCGACGCGGGCGCCATGCCCACCATCACCAGCGGCAACACCAACAGCCCGACCTTGATGCTGGCTGAGAAGGTGGCGGGCTGGATGCGGCGCGGTCAGTGAAAACCCGCAAGGGAAAGCCCCGATGGTTTGGCGGGGACTGAGCAGTTACATTGTCTTCACTCATGTAGCGCCACCATGGCGTTCAGACCATGAGAGACAGAGGAGACAACCTGTCTGAAGACTGTTTCAAATGCGCCCCAGAGCGCGGTGATGACACAAGGAAGCCGGCCCAGTGCCGGCTTTTTCCTTGGGGCCAATGGCCCCATGCCCAACAGCGACAATCAACCCATGGACCTGTTACTGATTTCTGTGGCGTCGTTGTTCGCCGGTTTCATCGATTCGATCGTGGGCGGCGGCGGCCTCATCTTGTTGCCCGCCCTGTTCGCGGTTTACCCCACTACCACGCCCGCCACGCTGTTCGGCGTGAACAAAAGCGCGTCGATCTGGGGCACCGCCGCCGCCACGTGGCAGTACGCGCACCGCGTGCAAATGCCTTGGAACGCGCTCTTGCCTGCGGCCGCCACCGCCTTTGCCTGTTCGATGTTCGGTGCTTGGTGTGTGACCCAGGTCTCGCCCGAATGGCTGCGCCGCATCTTGCCGGTGATGTTGGTGATGCTCTTGGTGTACACCTTGGCCAAGAAGTCGCTGGGACGCGAACACCAACCGCGTTTTGCGGGGCGTCAACAGCAATGGGCGGCGTCGCTCTTGGGGGGTGTGATCGGTTTTTACGATGGCTTTTTTGGCCCCGGCACCGGCAGTTTTTTGGTGTTTTTCTTTGTGCGTTGGCTGGGCTTCGATTTTCTGCACGCCAGCGCCAGCGCCAAACTCATCAACACCGCGTCGAATTTAGCGGCCCTGATTTTGTTTTCATGGAAAGGCCACGTTTGGTGGCACTTGGCCATGGCCATGGCCGTGGCCAATGTGATCGGCAGTTTGCTGGGCACGCGCTTGGCGCTCAAACACGGCAGCGGTTTTGTGCGGGTGGTGTTCATGGTGGTGGTGGGCGCCCTGATCCTCAAAACCGGGTGGGACGCCTGGGTGCGACCGGCGACTTAAGGCGTGATGACCGGGGGCAAGTCTTTGGGGGGCCAAGGCATCTCGCTCGCCTTGAGCGGTTTGCCGATCGGGCTGGCGGCTTGGCCCAAACGCACCGCCGCTAAGTCTTGCGCGTTGGGGTACTGGTCGGCCAAGAGGTAGTCGAACACGCGCCGCGCAATGGGTGCGGCGTGTGCGGCACCAAAGCCCGCGTTTTCCACCACCACCGCCAAAGCCACCTGCGGCGCCTCCAAAGGTGCAAAGGCCACGTACAGCGAGTGGTCGCGTTGGCTCTCCAAGAGCTTGGCGGCATCGTAGCGTTCGCTTTGACCAATGGTCACCGCTTGCGAGGTACCGGTCTTGCCGCCGCTTTGGTACGCTGCTCCGGCAAACACGCGCGCTGAAGTGCCTTCGACCGTCACGCCGTGCATGGCTTGGAGCACCGCCTGCACGTGCTCGGGTTTGTAGCCCAAGTCGATGGGCGTGCTCACCGTTCGGCCAACTTGTGCCCCGGTGTTGGGGTCTTGGAGCGAAGCGGTGATGTGGGGCGTGTGCTTTTTGCCTTGGTTGGCCAAGGTGGCCATGGCGTGGGCCAGCTGCAGCATGGTGAAGGTGTTGTAACCCTGTCCGATGCCCAAGGAAATCGTCTCGCCAGGAATCCAACGTTTTTGTTCGGGGCTCTTGAAGCTGTTGCGCTTCCATGCCTGGCTGGGCAAGACGCCGCGCACTTCGCCGCCCACGTCGATCCCTGTGAGTTGACCGAAACCCAGCGGTTTCATGAAGTCGTGGATGGTGTCCACGCCCATTTCGTTGGCCAGCGAGTAGTAGTAGGTGTTGCTCGATTTGACGATGCTGCGTTGCAAGTCCACCGGACCCAGTCCAGACTCGCCGTGGCTGCGAAAGCGGTGGCTACCGAACATCCAGTAGCCAGGGTCGTTGATGGTGGTGTTGACGTTGCGAGTGCCGGTTTCCAAAGCACCCAAGGCCATGAACGGTTTGTAGGTAGAGCCCGGCGGGTAGGTGCCGCGCAAGGCGCGGTTGAGCAGGGGTTTGTCGGGCGACTCGTTGAGCGCGCGCCAGTTGTCCACGTCGATGCCGTCCACAAACAGGTTGGGGTCAAAGGTGGGTTTGCTGACAAAGGCCAACACGTCACCGTTGCGCGGATCGATCGCCACCAGCGCGCCGCGGCGGTCACCGAACATGTCTTCCACCAACTTTTGCAAACGCACATCGATGGTCAGCACCACGGTGGATCCCGAGATCGAGGGTTGGTTGGCCAAGGAGCGCACGGCGCGTCCGCCCGCTGAAGTCTCCACCCGCTCAAAGCCTGTGATGCCGTGGAGTAAACGCTCGTGACTTTCCTCAGCGCCGAGCTTGCCGATGTGCTCGGTGCCTCGGTAGTTGGCTTGGTCCTCTTCTGCCCAAGTTTGAATGTCGGCCTTTTCGCGCTGGTTGATGCGCCCGATGTAGCCGATGGCGTGACTGCCGACTTCCCCGTTGGGGTATTGGCGGAACAAACGGGCCTTGATTTCAACGCCGGGGAATCGGTAGCGCTGGGCGGCAAAGCGCGCCACCTCCTCGTCGCTCAGGCGCGTGCGGATTGGCACCGAGTCGAACAAGCGCGACTCTTGCATCAGTTGACGAAAGCGCCTTTTGTCGCGGGCTTCGATGTTCACCAGCGTCGACAAAGCCTCGATGGTGGCGTTGATGTCCTTGACCTTGGAGGGGGTGAGCTCCAGCGTGTAAGCCGAGTAATTGGTGGCCAAGACTTTGCCGTTGCGGTCCAGGATTTGGCCGCGCTGAGGCACCACAGGCAAGATGGTGGTGCGGTTGGTTTCGGCTTGTTCCAACAACTCTTCGTGCCGCAGCACCTGCAAATACACCATTCGGCTGGCCAGGATGGCAAACGCAAAGAGCACAAACAGGCCGGCCACGGTGATGCGGGTGCGGAATTCACCCAGTTCGGCATCGACGTTGCGCAGCTCGGTCATGGTGCCGTTCAGATGGGGCGGTTTTTGTCGGGGTTGGGCGCGCGGCGTTGAGGTGCCAGCAAAACGGCATGCGCCACGGGCCACAAAGCGGCACCCAACAGCGGCGCGACGAAGTAGGACCAGCCTGGGAATTGGCCCCCTGAGCCCATGCGCACCAACAAAATCACCAACTGCGAGGCCATCAACAAACCGAACACATGCGCGGCCTGTGAGGCCAAATCAAACCACATCAAGCGGCGGTGGATGACGGCCGCAAAAAACCCCAGCAATGTATAGGCCAAAGCGTGCTGCCCGAGCAAGGCGCCTTGGTGGATGTCCATGAGCAGACCCAAAAAAAACGCCACACCCACGCCCACACGACCGGGTTGGCTCACGCCCCAAAAGACCAAGACCACGGCCAACACGTCGGGACGCCACGCGGCATTGCCCCAAACCGACACATTCAAAAACATGTTCAAGGCCAAGGCCCCGACCAGGCTGAAGGCGATGAACAAGGGGTTGGCGGGCAGCAAGACCTGCTGACCGGGGCGCATGATCATGGTTGGCTCCCGGTGGCACCAGCAGGCGCCGGCACGGCAGACACGGCCGGTGTGGCCAAGGGCGATGGCGGCACGGGTTCGCCCAAGCGGGTGAGCACCAAGACCTGCGTGGCACCATGGGTGTTGGCGACGGGGTCCACCACGATGTTGGCAAACGCCGAATTGGAGCGTTGGTCCACCATGCGCACCTGACCCACGGCCAAGCCGGGTGGGTACACACCGTCCACACCGCTGGTGGCGAGTGGGTCGCCGACCTTGAGGTCCGCGCTGTTGGGGGTGAAGCGCAGTTCCATGCTCGACTGGCCCGTCCCCGATTGGCCGTATGCTAAGTAACGAGCCCCTGTGCGCAGGTTGAGCACGGGAATGGCGAGGTCTCGGTCGGTGACCAAATTCACTTCCGACACCGTCGGATAAACGCGGGTGACTTGGCCCAACACACCCCCAGCGTCGATCACCGCCATACCGGCCTGCACGCCATGCACTTGGCCGCGGCCAATGACGACTTTGCGCGAAAACGGGTCGGCGGCGTCGTAGAGCACATCGGCTGCCAGCGCTTGACTGCCGGCGCGTGAGCGCAAATCCAGCAAGGCGCGCAGCTGGGCGTTTTCAAAGAGCAGGGGTTGGACTTGATTGGCTTTGGCCGACTGGGCCAACAGCTGGGTTTGAGCCGCTTGCAAAGCGCTTTGTGCGGTGTACACCGTGGTCGCATACTGGCCGATGCCTTGTACCAGCTGCACCGGTTGCACCACCAGCCATTGCAGGGGGTAAATGACCGTGGCCAAGGCCGATCGCAGCGGTGCGGTGATGTTGAGCCGAACATCGGCGACCATCAAAAACAGCGACAAAGCACTGAAGACGGCCAACTTGGATACAGCAGAAAACCCTTGCCGAAAAAACGGTGGGGGGGTTCGGTCCAGGGTGCCCAGTGACATGAGGGGGTTGGGCGCTGGTGGCCAGCCTTATTCGTTGGTGAAGATCGTGCCCAAGTGGTCCATGCGCTCCAAGGCCATGCCACAACCGCGCACCACGCAAGTCAGCGGGTCTTCGGCCACCAAGACGGGCAAGCCGGTCTCTTCGGCGAGCAAGCGGTCCAGATCGCGCAGCAGGGCGCCACCACCGGTGAGCATCATGCCGCGCTCGGCGATGTCGGCACCGAGTTCGGGTGGGGTTTGCTCCAAGGCGGTTTTGACCGCGGCCACGATTTGGTTGAGCGGGTCGGTCAAGGCTTCCAAGATCTCGTTGCTCGAGATCGTGAAGCTGCGCGGCACACCTTCGGACAGGTTGCGGCCTTTGACTTCCATCTCCTTGACCTCGGCGCCGGGGAAGGCCGAGCCGATGTTTTTCTTGATGGCTTCGGCGGTGGGCTCGCCGATGAGCATGCCGTAGTTGCGGCGGATGTAAGCGATGATGGCTTCGTCGAAGCGGTCACCACCGACGCGCACGCTGCCTTTGTAAACCATGCCGCCCAAGGAGATGACGCCGACTTCGGTCGTGCCGCCGCCAATGTCGACCACCATGGAGCCCGACGCGTCGGAGACGGGCAGGCCGGCGCCGATGGCCGCGGCCATGGGTTCTTCGATCAGGTAGACCTGAGAGGCGCCAGCGCCGAGCGCCGATTCGCGGATCGCGCGGCGCTCAACCTGCGTGGAGCCGCAGGGTACACAAATGATGATGCGGGGGCTCGGTTTGAACATCGAGCGGGGGTGCACCATCTTGATGAACTGCTTGAGCATTTGCTCGGTGACGGTGAAGTCGGCGATCACGCCGTCTTTCATCGGGCGAATGGCCTCGATGTTGCCGGGGACTTTGCCCAGCATGGCCTTGGCTTCGTGGCCCACGGCCTGGATGGTTTTTTTGCCCTGCGGGCCGCCTTCGTGGCGAATCGAGACCACCGAGGGTTCGTTCAGGACGATGCCGCGGTGACGGACGTAAATGACCGTGTTGGCCGTGCCCAAATCGATGGCCAGGTCGGTGGAAAAGTGCCGACGAAAAGCTTCAAACATGATGAAATCCTAAGGGGTACAACCCAGACACGATGGTCAAACCTTAGATAATACAGTATTGCCCCGTCTCCATATGGGCGGTTTTGCGCGGAACACAACGCATCCAGCGGCAGCGAACCCGCCCTTTTGGGGGTGAATTGGCCGCCGTTTTTCACCAGGACCCCAACGCATGTCTTTGACCCTGCCCGACATCGAGCGCATCGCCCATTTGGCCCGCTTGGAATTCAACGCCGAGCAACAAACGCGCTTGCTCGGCCAACTCAACGGTTTTTTCGACATCGTCGACCAAATGCAGGCCGTCAACACCGACGGCATCACGCCCTTGGCCCACCCCACCGAGGTCATGGGCGAAGTGGCCCTGCGCCTGCGCCCCGACGTGGCCTGCGAGCCCAACCAACGCGAAGCCAACCAGCGCAGCGCCCCCGCCGTCGAGCAGGGCCTGTTTTTGGTGCCCAAGGTCATCGAGTGAAGGAAACCCCATGACACAAGCCCTTCACCTCCAATCCTTGAGCGAACTCAGCGGCGCCTTGCGCGCCAAAGAACTCAGTGCCGTCGAGCTGACGCAGCATTTTCTGGCCCGCGCACAAGCCGACACCTCGGGTTCGTTCCTGAGCCTCAAACCAGACGCCACGCTGGCCCAAGCCCGCGCAGCCGACGCGCACCTGGCCGCCGGCACCGGCGGCTGTTTGACCGGTGTGCCCATCGCGCACAAAGACATTTTTGTCACCCGCGACTTCCCCACCACCGCCGGATCCCAGATGCTCAAGGGCTACCAATCGCCCTTTGACGCCACCATCGTGCAACGCCTGGGCTTGGACGGCGCGGGCATGGTCACTTTGGGCAAGCTCAACTGCGACGAATTCGCCATGGGCTCGGCCAACGAAAACTCGGCCTACGGCCCGGTCAGCAACCCTTGGGACCGCTCGCGTGTGCCGGGCGGTTCTTCGGGCGGCAGCGCCGCCGCCGTGGCCGCGCGCTTGGTGCCCGCGAGCACCGGCACCGACACCGGCGGCTCGATCCGCCAGCCCGCGAGCTTTTGTGGCATCACCGGCATCAAGCCGACCTATGGCCGCGCCAGCCGCTTCGGCATGATCGCCTTTGCTTCCAGCTTGGACCAAGGCGGCCCGATGGCGCGCTCGGCCGAGGACTGCGCGCTCTTGCTCAGCGCCATGTGCGGCCCCGACCTCGACCGCGACTCCACCTCGCTCGACGTGCCGGTGGAGAACTTCTCGGCCTCGCTGGCGCAGCCCATCCGCGGCTTGCGCATCGGCATTCCCAAAGAGTTTTTTGGAGAGGGCCTGGCCCCCGATGTGCGCAGCGCCATCGACGCCGCCCTGCAGGCCTTGCAAGACCAAGGCGCGCAGCTCGTGCCCATCAGCTTGCCGCGCACCGAGTTGGCCATTCCGGTCTACTACATCATCGCGCCGGCCGAAGCCAGCTCCAACCTCAGCCGCTTCGACGGCGTGAAGTTCGGCCACCGCGCCGAGAAATACACCGACTTGCTCGACATGTACAAAAAGTCCCGCTCCGAGGGCTTTGGTGCAGAGGTCAAGCGCCGCATCATGACCGGCGCTTACGTGCTCTCGCACGGTTACTACGACGCCTACTACCTGCAAGCGCAAAAAATCCGCCGCATGATCGCCGACGATTTCCAAAACGCGTTCCAACAGTGCGATGTGATCGCCGGCCCCGTGGCCCCCACCGTGGCCTGGGCCTTGGGCCGCCAAGGCGTCGACCCCTTGGCCGATTACTTGGCCGACATCTTCACCTTGCCCGCCTCGCTGGCCGGTTTGCCCGGCATGAGCGTGCCGGTGGGGTTTGGCGAAGGCGGCATGCCCGTGGGCTTGCAGCTCATCGGCAACTACCTCAAAGAAGCCCAGCTGCTCAACGTCGCGCACCAATACCAAGGGGCCACCGACTTCCACCTTCGCCAACCGGAGGGCATCTGAAATGACCGCCAAACTCGTCCAAGGTTATGAAGTCGTCATCGGCTTTGAAACCCACACCCAACTCTCCACACAGAGCAAAATTTTCAGCCGCGCCTCCGTCGCGTTTGGCGCCGAGCCCAACACCCAAGCCTGCGCGGTGGACTTGGCTTTGCCCGGCACCTTGCCGGTCATGAACGTGGGCGCGGTGGAGCGCGCCATCGAATTCGGTTTGGCCATCAACGCCCACATCGCCGAGCGCAGCGTGTTTGCGCGCAAAAACTACTTCTACCCCGACCTGCCCAAGGGCTACCAGATCAGCCAGTTCGAGATCCCGGTGGTGCAAGGCGGCGAGGTGTCCTTCTTTTTGGAAGAGGGCAAAGAAACGGTGCGCAAAACCGTGCGCCTGGAGCGCGCCCACTTGGAAGAAGACGCGGGCAAATCGCTGCACGAAGACTTCATCGGCCAGTCCGGTATTGACCTCAACCGCGCCGGCACGCCGCTCTTGGAGATCGTGACCCATCCCGACATCCGCTCCAGCGACGAGGCTGTGGCCTACGCCAAAGAGCTGCACAAAATCGTCACTTGGATCGGCATTTGCGACGGCAACATGCAAGAGGGCTCGTTCCGTTGCGACGCCAACGTGTCGGTGCGCAAGCCCGGCCAACCCTTGGGTACGCGGCGCGAGATCAAGAACCTGAACAGCTTCAAGTTCATGCAACAGGCCATCGATTACGAGGTGCGTTGGCAGATCGAAGAAATCGAAGACGGCCGCGCCATCCAGCAAGCCACCGTGCTCTTCAACCCCGACACCGGCGAGACGCGTGCGATGCGCACCAAAGAAGACGCGGCCGACTACCGCTATTTCCCCGATCCGGACTTGCCGCCTTTGGTGATTGCGCGGGATTGGGTCGAGCGCGTCAAAAGCGAGATGGCCGAGCTGCCCCGCGTCATGGCCGAGCGCTTCGTCAAAGACTATGCGCTGCCCGAGTACGACGCCACGCAGCTGACGCAAAGCAAGGCGGTCGCCGCCTACTTCGAAGCCACGGCCCAAGCCTGCGGCCAGCCCAAGCTGGCCAGCAACTGGATCATGGGTGAGGTGTCGCGCCGCCTGAACGCGAGCGAGTTGGACATCGAGCAAGCCCCCGTCAGCGCCGCCCAACTGGCCGCCCTGATTGGCCGCATCAGCGACAACACCATCAGCAACAACGCGGCACGTCAGGTGTTTGAAGGTCTGTGGAACCGAGAGGGTGAAGTCGACGCCATCATCGAAGCCAAAGGCCTCAAGCAGATGAACGACACCGGCG
>DAISXI010000036.1:0-15631 GCA_036825935.1 Hydrogenophaga sp. | reverse complement strand
ATGGTGCGGGGGAAGCCGTCAAACAAAAAGCCTTTGGCGCAATCGCTTTGGGCAATGCGTTCTTTGACCAAGTTGATGATGAGGTCGTCGCTGACCAAGCCACCGGAATCCATGACGGACTTGGCTTGCAAGCCCAATGGGGTGCCGGCTTTGACGGCCGCGCGCAGCATGTCGCCAGTGGAGATTTGGGGGATGCCGTATTTCTGGCAGATGAAGTTGGCTTGTGTGCCTTTGCCAGCGCCGGGAGCGCCCAACAGAATTAGTCTCATCGTCGTCCTTTTCAGTGTTCGAAGGCCCAAAGCCGTCGCGATTTGGGCGCGAGTGCCAGCCCCGAGCGTTGGGTACTGACGACTGTACCTGAGGATAGCACGAGCCCCCTGACGCAGGCTTACAAAGTCGATGCCCAATGGGCTCGTACGCGCGCCAAATCGTCGGGCGTGTCCACGCCGCCGGCGGGGGCTTGGTCGGTGATGTGCACGGCAATGCGCTCGCCATGCCACAAGACGCGCAGCTGCTCAAGCGATTCGCTCAATTCCAAGGGGGCCGTGCTCAAGCGCGGGAATTGGCGCAGAAAGCCCGCGCGGTAGCCGTAAATGCCCACGTGGCGCAGCGGTGCGGGTTGGGGCATGTGGGCGTCTGTGGCCTGTGCGGTGTCGGCGGGCATGCGATCGCGCGGCCACGGCATGGGCGAGCGGCTGAAGTACAGCGCCGTGTGGTGCTTGTCTGTGACCACCTTGACCACATTGGGATTGATGAAATCAGCCATGCGGGCGATCGGGTGCGCGGCGGTGCTCATCACGCAGTCGCCGCGGCGCTGCAACTCGTGCGCCACCGCGTTGATCAAGGTCGGGTCGATGAGGGGTTCGTCGCCTTGCACATTGACCACCAAGGCCTCATCGCTCAAGCCCAGCAGGTCACAAGCCTCGGCCAAGCGGTCGCTGCCCGAGACGTGGTCCACGCGGGTGAGGATGGCCTCGATGCCGTGGGTTTGACAAGCTTGCACGATGCGTACGTCGTCGGCTGCGACCACGCAGCGCTGAGCGCCGCTGAGCTGCGATTGCTGGGCCACGCGCACCACCATCGGTGCACCACCGATGTCGGCCAGGGGTTTTTTGGGCAAGCGACTCGACGCCATGCGCGCCGGGATCAGCACGGTGAAGGCATGTGGGATGGCGGTGCTCATGTGGCCGAGGGCTTGGCCAGTCGTTCGGCCTCAGCTTCGGTGATCACGCGCGCTTCGTGTTCCAGCAAGATCGGGATACCGTCGCGGATGGGGTAGGCCAATCGGGCGCTGCGCGAAAGCCATTCTTGGCGTTCGCGGTCGAGCGTCAAAGGCCCTTTGGTGACGGGGCAAACCAGCAGTTCGGTGAGTTGGGTGTCCATGGTCTTGATCATAGTCGGGGTGGCAGGCGGGCGATCACGGCATCGGTCCAATCGCGCGAATGTTTGAGCACCAAAGGCACTCGCCACACGCGCGCCAAATCGATGCCCGGCACAGCCAAGAGCTTGACCGCGTCTTTGTCGGTGCACAGCAGGGGGGTGTCGTGGGACGCCCAAGCGGCGTAGTCGTCTTGGCTGGCGTGATCGGGCAGGGCGTGGGTGCTCAACGCCGTGAGGCCGCCTTGGCGCAGCATGTCAAAAAACACCTCGGGCCGGGCCACACCCGCCACGGCTGTGAGGGGTGTGTTGCCCCAATCGACCCAAGCCCGTGTTTCACCCAAGCCGTTGATGGCCATCGGGCTGAGCGAGCGTGTGGCTTCAAACCGCGGCAGGCCGGGAGGCATGGGGCATTCGGCAGAGGGCTGGTGTTGTGGGCGCTGGTGCAGCACCAAGCTGGGCCAGTCTCTGCGGGCAGGGGGCCAAGGCTCGCGCAGCAAGCCGGCGGGCAACAAGCAGCCATTGCCCACGCCGCGGTCGTCCATCACCACCACACTCACGTCGCGGTGCAAGGCCCAGTGCTGCAGGCCGTCGTCGGTGAGCACCACGTTGACCTCGGGATGGGCCAGGCGCAAGGCTCGCCCCGCCTCGATGCGGCGCTGAGCGACAAAGACCGGTGCGCCCGTGGCGCGCTGAATTTGCAAAGGCTCGTCGCCCACGTCGCGGGAGAGGCTGTCGGCCAAAACGGGCAGCGGCGCGGGGCTGGGTGCCCGGCCGTGACCGCGGCTGATCACCCCCGGCGTCCAACCGGCTTCCCGCAGGGCCTGCACCAAGGCAATCACGGCCGGGGTTTTGCCGGCACCACCCACGACGACGTTGCCCACCACGATGACCGGTACGTCCAGTTGATCGGTGGGTAACCAGCCCCAGCGGTGGGCAGCGCGTTTGAACGCCACGGCGGCACCGTAGAGCCAAGACAAGGGACGAAGCGCCCAAGCCATGGGGCCTTGGCGCATGGCCATGGCTTGCCAAGCGGTGGCCAGCGAGGCGCGACGCTCAGCGTGCATTGCTCGGTTGTTGGGTGGCAAAAGCGAGTTGGCCCAAGCCAGCACGGCGCGCTGCGTCCATCACCGCGATCACCGATTGGTGACTCGCCGCGGCGTCGGCGTTGATGACCACGATGGTGTTCGCTTGGCTGCCCGCCGCCACCTTGAGGGCTTGGGTCAAAGCCGCCACTTGGGTGCTGGGCAGGACTTGGTCGTTGACCATGTAGCGACCGTCTCGGCCCACCGCCACCGTCACCGATTGCGGCTTGTCCTTGGGCGCGTTGGCCTGGGCTTGGGGCAAGTTGATGCTCAGTTCGGTGAACTGGCTGTAGGTGGTGGTCATGACCAAAAAGATCACGACCACCAACAAGATGTCGATGAAGGGGATCAGGTTGATGTCGGGCTCGTCCCGACTGGCGGTGCGAAAGTCCATGGTGTTTTCAGCGACGCAGCGTCAACAAGTGGCGTGCAAAGCGGTCGGCGGCGATTTCCATGTCGAGCAAGTAAGCGTCGACACGGGCACGAAAATAGCGCCAAAACATGAGCGCAGGGATGGCCACGATCAGGCCAAATGCGGTGTTGTAGAGCGCAATCGCGATACCGTGAGCGAGTTGAGCGGGGTTGGTGGTGCCCACGCTCAAGCCGGCACTGCCTTGAGAGGCAAATATTTCAATCATGCCGATGACCGTGCCCAACAGACCAATGAGAGGGGCGGCCGAGGCGATGGTGGCCAAGGCGCCCAGGTAGCGCTGCAGTTGAGCGGCCGCCTGGCGCCCCGCGTTTTGTAGGCTGGCGCGCAAGTCCTCTTCGCTGATGTGCGGCATGTTGCCCAAAGCCGTGAGGCCGCTGGCCAGTACCTCGCCGAGCACCGAGTTGTGTTGCAGCTGCTCAATCACCTCGCGTTTGGGTACGCCGCGTTGGGAGACCAACATCGCTTCATCGAGCAGCTGTGGAGGTGCCACTTTGCGGGTTTGCAAACTCAAAAAGCGCTCAATGACCAAGGCCACGCCGAGGATGGAACAGGCGATCAATGGCCAAATCGGCCAGCCAGCGGCTTGTATGATGGACAGCACTCAACGTCTCCCTTTTTGGCGCCCCACGTGCGCGCCATTGCTTGAACGTGGATTATCGCTGAGTTCATTTCACGAACTGGAATGATCGGGGGCCCAGTCGTCCACAGTTTTTGTGGATAACTTTGTGCAAAACCCCAGATTTGGGAACAGCCCCTCTCGCAAAATATCAGTTTTGACACTTTGATGAAAAATTTGGCAAGAAAAAAAGCTTTGAAATCAAAGCCCATCGGCACACAGCGCCCATGCTGTCGGACGAACGCCGCAGCCTTGATACATCAAGGCTTGTGTGGATATCTTGCGTCGGAGAGCCGCGTTGTTTGACGCTTCTTCCTTTGAAAAGCCCGCCCACACTGAGCGTGTGTGGGGCGTGGGGCCGCTCATGCGCGCCATCGCTGACACGCTGTCGGCTCGCTTCAACCCTGTCAAGGTCGAGGGCGAGATTTCGGGGTTTTCTCGTGCGGCCAGCGGGCATTGCTATTTCTCACTCAAGGACGACAGCGGCCAAATCCGCTGCGCCATGTTCCGGCGCAGCGCCGATCAACTCGCCTTCGTGCCCAAAGACGGCCAGCGGGTGCAAGCCAGCGGCAAACTCGATGTGTACGGCCCGCGGGGTGACTTGCAGCTCATCGTGGAGCGGCTGGACGTGGCCGGGCAGGGCACTTGGTACGAGCGCTTCCTGCGTTTGAAGGCCCAGCTCGAGGCCGAGGGCTTGTTTGACGCGGCACGCAAGCGGCCTTTGCCCGCGCACCCCCTGCGCGTGGGCGTGGTGACCTCTTTGGGCGCAGCGGCCCTGCGCGACGTGTGTACCGCCCTGCAGCGGCGCGTGCCCCACGTCTCGGTCGTCATTTACCCAGCTTCGGTGCAGGGCGTGCAAGCCCCTGCCGAGTTGTGCGCGGCCTTGCAAACCGCTTATGCGCGCCACCACAGCCACGGCGAGTGCGATGTGCTCTTGCTGGTGCGCGGCGGCGGCTCGCTCGAAGACCTGTGGGCGTTCAACGACGAGGCGGTGGTGCGCACCGTGGGGCAAGCGCCCATGCCAATCATTTGCGGCGTGGGTCACGAAACCGACTTCAGCTTGTGCGACTTCGCCGCCGACCTGCGCGCGCCCACGCCCACCGCGGCGGCCGAGCTGTGCGCCGCGCCGCGCCGCCAGCGTTTGTCAGAGTTGGCCTACCTGCACGAGCGCTTGACCGCGTCGGTGCATGAGGGCTTGGACCTGCGCGCCCAGCGTTTGGATCGGCTCACACAACACCTGGGCCGACCGTCGGGCCGGGTGCAGGCCAGTCACCAGCGTTTGGTGAGCTTGGGCCACCAATTGCAGCGCTCGTTGGCCAGCAAAACCCAAACCCAAGGCCACCGCTTGGGTGTTTTGGAGCAAGCCTTGCCGCGGGTCCTGTGCCGATCGCTGCAGATACAGCAAGAGCGTTGGCAGCGCAGCCAAGCCGCGCTGAACCTGCTCGATCCGCGCTTGGTGCTCGAGCGTGGCTACGCTTGGCTCACCGACGCCGAAGGCCGGGCCTTGAGCTCCGCGGCCGACTTCCAAGCCGAGCAGGCCGTCACAGCCACTTTGGCCGACGGCTCGGTCGGTTTGCGGGTGCAAACCCCACCCTCGGCTTAAACCCCACGGTGTGTGGGTTGGGTCGCTGGCTCTAGAATGCAGCATCCCATTCACACATCAGAGGAACCGACATGGAACACACCCTGCCCGCACTGCCTTACGCCATCGACGCATTGGCCCCCCACTACTCCAAAGAAGCCTTTGAGTACCACCACGGCAAGCACCACAACGCTTACGTCGTGAACCTGAACAACCTGCAAAAAGGCACCGAGTTCGAAAACATGGACTTGGAGTCCATCGTCAAGAAGTCCAGCGGCGGTATCTACAACAACTCGGCCCAAATCTGGAACCACACCTTTTTCTGGAACTGCATGAAGCCCAACGGCGGCGGTGAGCCCAAGGGCGCATTGGCCGCGGCCATCAACGCCAAGTTCGGCAGCTACGCCGCTTTCAAGGAAGCTTTCGTCAAGAGCGCCGTGGGCAACTTCGGTTCGGGTTGGACCTGGTTGGTCAAGAAAGCCGACGGCTCGGTCGACATCGTCAACATGGGCGCCGCTGGCACCCCGCTGACCACCGGCGACACCGCCTTGTTGACCGTGGACGTGTGGGAACACGCCTACTACATCGACTACCGCAACATGCGCCCCAAGTTCGTCGAGACTTTCCTCGACAAGCTGGTGAACTGGTCGTTCGCCGAGAAGAACTTCGGCTGATGCCGCGCGACCTCAGCGCGGGCCTAAAGGCTTGCCGCTGAGGCGCTGACCGGGCTGGATGCGCCGCTGCGCAAACCAGCCTTGGTTCATCTCCAGCACAAAACGCACCGGCTCTTTCGAGCAATGCGTGACTTCCGACAAGGGTTGCATGTCGGCGATGTTCACGATGGTGCCGTCCTCGCGCATGAACGCGGCGCTCAAAGGGATCAAGGTGTTCTTCATCCAGAAGCACTGCACCTGAGCCTCTTCAAACACAAACAACATCCCCTCGGGCTGCGGCATGCTGCGTCGGTGCATCAGGCCAATTTGTCGGCTTTGCGGCGTTTGCGCGACCTGCGCGTCGATCAGGTGCATGCCGGCTTGCAAGCGCACGCGCGGCAGATGCGTTTGCGGCTGATCGGCCATGGTCGGCGTGGCGTGGGCGGGGGCCAGCGCAGCACAAGCCATCCAGACCAAGGCTGGGCCCATGGTGCGGCGAACGTTGTCAATGGTGGGGTGTTTCATACCCCCGATATTAGCCTTGCGCGCCACACCGACTCGGGGAATACCCCGCATGCGCGGTGGGTGCCCTGCGCGAGCGCTAGAATGAAATTCATGTCCAAGCCCGAACAACCCCCTGTCCCTACCACGCCACCCGCCGGTGGTGGGGATTCCGTGGTGTTGGAGCGCAAAACCCTGCGCACCCAACCGCCCCAAATGCACCAAGTGCTCATGCTCAACGACGACTTCACCCCCATGGAGTTCGTGGTCTGGGCCTTGCAAGAGTTTTTTTCCAAAGATCGCGAAAGCGCCACCCAAATCATGCTCAAAATCCACCTCGATGGGCGTGGCGTGTGTGGTGTCTACACCCCCGACGTAGCGTCCACCAAGGTCGATCAAGTGTCCCAAGCTGCACGCGCCTCGGGACACCCCTTGCAATGCGTCAGCGAACCCATTGAATAAGCCGTTTTCGTCGCCAACTGTCCCACCATTGACTCACCCATTTACCCACAAAAGGACTTCTACATGATCGCCCAAGAACTTGAAGTCAGTTTGCACATGGCCTTTGTCGAGGCCCGCCAGCAACGCCACGAATTCATCACCGTCGAACACCTGCTGTTGGCGCTGTTGGACAACCCCAGCGCCTCGGAGGTGCTCAAAGCCTGCTCGGCCAACATCGACGATTTGCGCAAGTCCTTGACCAACTTCATCGTGGACAACACGCCGCAAGTGGCGGGCAGCGATGAGGTCGATACCCAGCCCACGCTGGGCTTTCAGCGCGTCATTCAGCGCGCCATCATGCACGTGCAGTCCACGGGCAACGGCAAAAAAGAAGTCACCGGCGCGAACGTGTTGGTGGCCATTTTTGGCGAAAAAGACTCGCACGCGGTGTATTACCTTCACCAACAAGGTGTCACGCGCCTGGACGTGGTGAACTTCATCGCTCACGGCATCCGCAAGAGCGACCCACCCGAAGCCGGCAAGCCAGCGGAAGGCAACCCGGAAGCCGAAGAGGGCAACGAAGCCAATGCCAAAGGCAATGAAAAAGCCTCGCCGCTGGAGCAGTACACGCAGAACCTCAACCAAATGGCCAAGGACGGCAAGATCGATCCGCTCATCGGGCGCGAGTTTGAGGTGGAGCGCACGATCCAAATCCTGTGCCGCCGCCGCAAAAACAACCCGCTGTTGGTGGGCGAGGCCGGTGTGGGCAAAACCGCCATCGCCGAGGGCTTGGCCTGGCGCATCACCCAAAACGAAGTGCCCGACATCTTGAGCGAAGCCATCGTGTATTCGCTCGACATGGGCGCATTGCTGGCCGGCACCAAGTACCGTGGCGACTTCGAGCAACGCCTGAAAGGCGTCATCAAGGCCTTGCAAGGAAGACCCCATGCGGTCTTGTTCATCGACGAAATCCACACCCTCATCGGTGCGGGTGCGGCTTCCGGCGGCACGCTCGACGCATCCAACTTGCTCAAGCCCGCGCTCTCCAGCGGGCAACTCAAGTGCATCGGCGCGACCACCTTCACCGAGTACCGCGGCATTTTCGAAAAAGACGCCGCGCTCTCGCGCCGCTTCCAAAAAATCGATGTGCTCGAGCCCTCGGTGCAAGAAACCGTGGACATCCTCAAAGGCCTGAAATCGCGTTTCGAAGAACACCACGGCGTGAAATACGCCTTGGGCGCTTTGCAGGCTGCAGCCGAACTCTCGGCCAAGTACATCAACGACCGCCACCTGCCCGACAAGGCCATCGACGTGATCGACGAGGCCGGTGCGGCGCAACGCATCTTGCCCGCATCCAAGCGCAAGAAAACCATCAGCAAAACCGAGGTCGAAGAGATCGTGGCCAAGATCGCCCGCATCCCCCCGGCCAACGTGTCCAACGACGATCGCAGCAAACTGCAAACGCTGGAGCGCGATTTGAAGAGCGTGGTCTTCGGCCAAGACAAGGCGCTCGAAGTGCTGGCGTCGTCGGTCAAGATGGCGCGCTCGGGTTTGGGCAAAGCCGACAAGCCCATCGGCGCCTTCCTGTTCAGCGGCCCCACCGGCGTGGGCAAGACCGAAGCGGCCAAGCAGTTGGCCTACATCATGGGCATCGACTTGGTGCGCTTTGACATGTCCGAGTACATGGAGCGTCACGCGGTCAGCCGCTTGATCGGTGCGCCTCCGGGCTACGTGGGCTTTGACCAAGGGGGCTTGCTCACCGAGACCGTCACCAAGAAGCCGCACTGCGTGCTCTTGCTCGACGAAATCGAAAAAGCCCATCCGGACATTTACAACGTGCTGCTGCAGGTCATGGACCACGGCACCTTGACCGACAACAACGGACGCAAGGCCGACTTCCGCAACGTGATCATGGTCATGACCACCAACGCGGGTGCCGAGACCATGAATAAGGCCACCATCGGCTTCACCAACCCGCGCGAAGCGGGCGACGAAATGGCCGACATCAAACGCCTGTTCACACCCGAGTTCCGCAACCGCTTGGACGCCACCGTCAGCTTCAAATCTCTCGACGAAAACGTCATCATGCGCGTGGTCGACAAGTTCTTGCTTCAGCTCGAAGGCCAGCTGGCCGAGAAAAAAGTCGAGGTCACCTTCACCGACGCGCTGCGCAAACACCTGGCCAAAAAAGGCTTCGACCCGCTCATGGGCGCGCGCCCCATGCAGCGACTCATCCAAGACACCATCCGCAAGGCCTTGGCCGACGAGTTGCTGTTCGGTCGCCTGACCGATGGTGGTCGTTTGACGGTGGACGTGCAAGACCGCACCAGCGAAGACGGCAAGACCACCCCCGAGGTCTCGCTCGACATCCAGCCCTTGCCCAAGAAAGAAGGCAAGTCCAAACCCGAAGAAGCGGCGGCCGCGTAAGGGCCTTCACACCAGCGGCTGGGATCGGCTCTCAGGCGCTGGCCACCAACAAGCCCGCCCACCGTGTGGTGTAAGCGGGCGTTTTTCTGGCCTGTTTCATGCCCCATGCGCGCGGGTGTGTGGCCCCCGTGCTGGCCACGTGCAGGCTGCCGCGGCCGTGGCGCTGGTTGATGGCGTCCATGGCCTGCATCAGCGCGGGCTTGCTCGGTGGCAAGAGCGCGGGCTCCAAGGCCAGCAGGCTTTGCTCCAAACCCAAGGGGCGCAGGTCCATGAGCATCACGCCCGCTTTGGCGTAAGCGTGGCCGGGCTGGTAGAGGTGGCGCACCAAGGCGCTGGCCGCTTCGCACAAGACCGTGCTGTCGTGGGTCGGCACGGGAAAAGCCAGGGTGCGGTGGGCGCTGTGTTGGCGGTCTTGGCGACGAAACGGGCTGGTGCGGATGAACACCATGAGTTGCGCGGCCACGCTGCCTTGGCGGCGCAGTTTTTCGGCGGCGCGGCTGGCGAACTCGTTGACCGCTTCGATCAACTCGGGCAGGGCGTGCACCGGCTGGCCGAACGAGCGTGTGCAAGCCAGTTGCTGCTTGTCGGGCGTCACGTCTTCCAGGTCTAGGCACGCGGTGCCGCTGAGCTCCAGCGCGGTTTTCGCCAAGACCACCGACCAGCGCCGCTGCACCACCACTGGGTTGGCGCGCGCCAAGTCGAGCGCGGTGTGCAGGCCCTCGGCTTGGAGCTGGGCGGCCAAACGCAGCCCCACGCCCCACACCTCGGCGATCGCGGTTTGGCCCAGCAAGGCCTCGCGTGCGTCCGCGCTGAGTGCGCCCCAGTGGCAAACCTGCGCGTGCTCAGTGGGGTAGCTGCCGGGTTTGCGTTCGGCATTTTTGGCGATGTGGTTGGCCAGCTTGGCCAAGGTTTTGGTCGGCCCCATGCCGATGCAGGTGGGGATGCCGATCCACTGCGCGATGCGTGCGCGCACGCGCTGCGCGCGCAGCGTCAAGTCGCCGCGCACGCCCGTGAGGTCCACAAAACACTCGTCGATGCTGTAGACCTCTTGGCGGTGGCCCAGACCCGCGGCCAGGCTCATCAGGCGCTCGCTCATGTCACCATACAACTCAAAGTTGGCCGACACCGCCACCAGCCCGGACTCGTCGAGCAGGTGCGCGATTTGAAACAACGGAGCACCCATGCGGATGCCCAAGGCCTTGGCCTCTTCGCTGCGTGCAATCGCGCAGCCGTCGTTGTTGCTCAGCACCACCAAGGCCCGTCCGTTCAGGCTGGGCCGAAACACGCGCTCGCACGATGCATAAAAGTTGTTGCCGTCGATCAAAGCGAACATGGCTATGCGATCCGATCAGACTGGGTACTGGTGGATGCAGGCCACCACCACGCCCCAAATCTCCACCGACTGGCCTTCGCGCGGCACCAGGTCGGGGTAGGTGGGGTTTTCGGGCTTGAGGCGCAGCAGGCCGCCGCGGGTGTGCAGGCGCTTGCAGGTGAAGTCGCCGTCCACCACGGCGATCACGATGTGGCCGTGCGCAGGCCGAATCGCTTTGTCCACCAACACAACCGAGCCGTTCAATATGCCCGCGCCTTGCATGGAGTCGCCCGCCACGCGCACAAAAAAAGTGGCTTGTGGGTGGCGAATGAGCTGCTTCATGAGGTCGATGCGCTCGACCCAGTGGTCTTCGGCGGGGCTTGGAAAGCCCGCCGCCACGGTGACCTGTGCAGCGTTAACCCACAGCGGACGGGCCGGCACGGGCACAGGGGTGTAGGGGGGCAGGGGGGTGGTGTACATCGTGATACTGTTTGGATATACAGTATCATAGCGGTATCAGGACACACGCAGTTGCCCTGTCACCCCCGCGGTGTTGGGCCCCTTTGTCCACGACGAAGGGGCTTTCTTTTTGAAGGGGTTTGCACCCTTGTTGTGGTGTTGGGTGCTTCATCGGCTACCCTCTGCCCCGGAAAGACCGAACCATGAGCGCTGCCCCATCCCCCCGTTCCCCACTGTATTTGTTCGAAAAGTTCGAAGCCGGTGTGATCCACCTCAACGCCCAACGACACGTCGTGGGCTTGAACGACTTTGCGCGTCGGATCTTGCCGATCGAGACGATGAAGCCCTTCGACCGTTTCGTGCTGGACTTTCACCCAGAGCGCTCTCGCCCCAAAGTCAACTTCCTGATCGATCAAGCCAGCACCTGCCCGGTGGCGCAGAACGTGCCGATGACGATGATCATCAACATCCCCGAGCAAATTTTGCTCATTAAAGTCACCCGCATCACCGACATGGCACAGCACCTCAGCGGCTTTGTGCTGGTGTTCTACGACGTGACCGAGATCGTCAGCGCCGAAGAGTCCCAACCCGATCCCGCCAGTTCGCGGCGCCTAACGCGCTTGCCCGTGGCGGTGGACAACCAGGTGAGTTTTTTGGACGTGAACACGGTGTGCGCCATCGAGTCCGACGGCCACTATTGCCGTGTCTTGACTGTGGACGGCTGGCACTTTTGCAACCTCAGCATCGGTGACCTGCAAGACCGGCTCGACCCCGAGGTCTTTGTGCGCGTGCACCGGCGCTACTTGGTCAATGTGGGGGCGATTGATCGCCTGCAGCGCGACGGTTCCAAGACCTCGCTGCAGTTCCACCACCACCCCCAATTTTTGGTCCCAGTCTCCCGTGTGATTGCCAGCCAGCTCAAAAAACAGCTTGGCCTAGGGTAAACGATAGGCCCTTCTTTTATTGGGGTTTTCCCGGATGATTTTTTACATTCTGTTCAGGACAACGCGGTTCGTGCACGATTCTGAGCGGTTCGTGCTGGAGGAAGAACCTGGGGGTCGTGGCACCCAATAACCCCTCTTTGCAGTCGGGTTATCAATCCCCTTACATTGATATTTGTCAATGACAAACAAGGAGACAACCATGATCCCACCGAGTTTTGAATACCACGCCCCCAAGTCCATTGGCGAGGCCGTGGCGTTGTTGGGCCAATACGGCCCTGATGCCAAATTGTTGGCCGGCGGACACAGCCTGCTGCCCATGATGAAGCTGCGCTTTGCCCAACCCGAGCACCTGATCGACATCAACCGCATCCCCGAGTTGCGCGGTATTTGCGAAGACGGCAACACCGTGGTGATTGGCGCGATGACGGTCGAAAACGACCTGATCGACTCCCCTATCTTGCAAGCCAAGGTGCCCTTGTTGTCCGAAGCGGCCAAGCTGATCGCCGATCCCCAGGTGCGAAACCGCGGCACCATCGGCGGTGACATCGCCCACGGCGACCCCGGCAACGACCACCCCGCGCTGGCCTTGGTGTGCGACGCCGAGTTCGTGCTCGAAGGCCCCAAGGGCCGCCGCACCGTGGCCGCCAACGGTTTCTTCTTGGGCACCTACATGACGCTGCTCGAAGAAAACGAGGTGATGGTGGCCATTCGTGTGCCCGCGTTTGCCAAAGGCACTGGCAGCGCGTACGAAAAGCTCAAGCGCAAAACCGGTGACTGGGCCACGGCCGGTTGCGCGGTGGTGATCCGCAAAAGCGGCGACCAAGTCAGCCACGTGCGCATCGGCCTGACCAACGTCGCGCCCACCGCTTTGCGCGCCGAAGCTGCTGAAGCCGCCTTGCTGGGCAAACCGTTCAACGCCGCCAACGTGCAAGCCGCGGTCGAGGCGGCCATCGCCATTTGCGACCCGGCCGAAGACCTGCGCGGTGACATCGAATACAAAACCGCCATGGCTGGCGCCATGGTCAAGCGCGCCCTCAACAAAGCTTGGGCCAAGTGCTCATAAAACCGGAGAAACCCCCATGACGAAAAAACTCATCACCGTCTCGGTCAACGGCAAGAAAGAAGAGAAAGTCGTTGAGCCACGTACCCTGCTGATTCATTTTTTGCGCGAAGAGCTCAACCTGACTGGCGCCCACATCGGTTGCGAGACCAGCCACTGCGGCGTTTGCACCGTGGACATCGACGGTCGCTCCGTCAAGTCTTGCACCCACTTGGCCATTCAGTGCGATGGCTCCGAAGTGCTGACCGTTGAAGGTTTGGCCAACAAGGGCGTGTTGCACGCGGTGCAAGAAGGCTTCTACAAAGAGCACGGCCTGCAGTGCGGTTTCTGCACCCCCGGCATGCTCATGCGCGCCTACCGATTCTTGCAAGAGAACCCCAACCCGACCGAAGACGAAATTCGCCATGGCATGAGCGGCAACCTGTGCCGCTGCACGGGCTACCAAAACATCATCAAAGCCGTCCAGTACGCCGCCAAAAAACTGCAAGAGCCCGTCGCGGCTTGAAGCACACCCCCATTTGATCGGAGACACACATGAACGCACCGGTACCATCCGCAGAAGCCCGCGAACTCGCGCTGGCAGGCATGGGCGCATCGCGCCTGCGCAAAGAAGATGCTCGCTTTATCCAAGGCAAGGGCAACTACGTTGACGACATCAAAATGGCCGGCATGCTGCACATGGACATCGTGCGCAGCCCCATCGCCCACGGTCGCATCAAGCGCATCAACAAAGAAGCCGCGCTGGCCATCCCTGGCGTGCACGCCGTGCTCACCGCCGACGACTTGAAACCCCTGAAGCTGCACTGGATGCCCACCTTGGCCGGCGACGTGGCCGCGGTGTTGGCCGATGAAAAAGTGCACTTCCAAATGCAAGAAGTCGCCATCGTGATCGCCGACGACCGCTACATCGCGGCCGATGCGGTGGAGGCCGTGGAAGTCGAATACGAAGAGCTGCCCGTGGTCATGGACCCCTATGCCGCTTTGCAACCCGGTGCGCCCGTCATCCGTGATGACTTGGCCGGCAAGACCGAAGGCGCGCACGGCAAGCGCGACCACCACAACCACATCTTCACTTGGGATGCGGGCGATAAGGCCGCAGCCGATGCCGCGTTTGCCAACGCTGCCGTGACCGTCTCGCAGCACATGTACTATCCCCGCGTGCACCCTTGCCCGCTGGAGACCTGCGGCTGTGTGGCGTCCTTCGACCCGATCAAAGGCGACCTGACCACCTTCATCACCAGCCAAGCGCCCCACGTCGTGCGCACGGTGGTGTCCATGCTCTCGGGCATTCCCGAGTCCAAGGTGCGCATCGTCAGTCCCGACATCGGTGGCGGCTTTGGCAACAAGGTCGGCATTTACCCCGGCTATGTGTGCGCCATCGTGGCCTCCATCGTCCTGGGCCGCCCCGTGAAATGGGTGGAAGACCGCATCGAAAACATCTCGTCGACCGCCTTCGCCCGTGACTACCACATGGACGGCGAATTGGCCGCTACCGCCGACGGCAAGATCACCGGTTTGCGCGTCAACGTCATCGCCGACCACGGCGCGTTCGACGCTTGTGCCGACCCGACCAAGTTCCCCGCCGGCATGTTCCACATCGTCTCGGGCTCCTACGACATTCCTGCTGCGCACGCGAGCGTTAAGGGCGTCTACACCAACAAGGCCCCCGGTGGCGTGGCGTACCGTTGCTCATTCCGCGTGACCGAAGCGGTGTATTTGATCGAGCGCATGGTCGACGTGCTGGCGCAAAAACTGGGCATGGACAAGGCCGAGATCCGCGCCAAGAACTTCGTCAAGAAAGACCAGTTCCCCTACACCAGCGCCTTCGGTTTTGAGTACGACTCGGGTGACTACCAAACCGCGCTGGACAAGGTGCTGGCGGCCGTGGACTACAAAGGCCTGCGCGCCGAGCAAACGGCCAAACGCGCCGATCCCAACAGCCCCACGTTGATGGGCATTGGCTTGGTCACCTTCACCGAAGTGGTCGGTGCCGGTCCTTCCAAGATGTGCGACATCTTGGGCGTGGGCATGTTCGACTCCTGCGAAATCCGCATCCACCCCACCGGCAGCGCCATCGCCCGCATGGGCACGATCACGCAAGGCCAAGGTCACCAGACCACCTACGCGCAGATCATCGCCACCGAGTTGGGCATTCCGTCCGAGGTGATTCAAGTCGAAGAGGGCGACACCAGCACCGCGCCGTACGGCCTGGGCACCTATGGTTCGCGTTCGACCCCCGTGGCCGGTGCCGCCATCGCCTTGGCCGCGCGAAAGATCCACGCCAAGGCCCGCAAAATCGCGGCCCACATGCTCGAAGTCAACGAAGCCGACCTCGACTGGGAAGTCGACCGCTTCAAGGTCAAGGGCGACGACAGCAAGTTCAAAACCATGGCCGACGTGGCTTGGCAGGCTTACCACCTGCCACCCGATGGCATGGAGCCGGGCTTGGAGGCCGTGCACTACTACGACCCACCGAACTTCACCTTCCCGTTCGGCATCTACCTGTGCGTGGTGGACATCGACCGCACCACGGGTGAAACCAAAGTCCGTCGCTTCTACGCGCTGGACGACTGCGGCACCCGCATCAACCCGATGATCATCGACGGCCAAATCCACGGCGGCCTGACCGAAGGTTTTGCCGTGGCCATGGGCCAGCAAATGCCCTTCGACGCGCAGGGCAACCTCATGGGCAACACGCTGATGGACTACTTCTTGCCCACCTTCGTGGAAACCCCGCACTG
>DAISXI010000035.1:0-15788 GCA_036825935.1 Hydrogenophaga sp. | reverse complement strand
GCGGCCGACCGCGGCCGCTACGCCACCGACGCCTCCATCTACCAGGCCATGCCGGTCGGCGTTTTTGTGCCGCGCAGCAGTGCAGATGTGACGCTGGCACTCGACATCTGTCGCGACCTCAAGGTGCCCATCGTGCCGCGCGGCGGTGGGACCAGTCAGTGCGGCCAGACCGTGGGGGCTGGTCTCGTGATCGACCACAGTAAGTATGTGCGGCAAGTGCTGAGTGTGGACACAGCAGCACGTACAGCCCTTGTCGAGCCCGGCCTGGTGCTGGATCACCTGAACGCGCAGCTTAAAAAGCACGGACTTTGGTATCCCGTGGACGTATCCACCAGCGCTCAAGCTTCGCTGGGCGGCATGGCCGGCAACAACTCTTGCGGCAGTCGCAGCATTGCCTACGGCAATATGGTTCACAACGTGCTGGGCGCCCAGGCTTGGACCTCGGACGGTACCCTGCTCAAACTGGGCGACCATGCCAGCAGCAACGGACCAGCCCGAGCGCTGGGCGAGTTTGTGAAGGGCCTGGCCGATGAGCTGAGCCCCGAGCTCCAGGTGCACTGGCCCAAAGTGATGCGCCGCGTTGGTGGGTACAACCTGGACATCTTCCACAACCAGAACGAGCGCCCCTACACGGCCGATGGCTCGGTCAATTTGGCGCATCTTCTGGTGGGTAGCGAGGGGACGCTGGCCCTGACCAAAAACCTCACCCTTCAGCTCAGCGAACTGCCCCGCGCCAAGGTATTGGGCGTGGTCAATTTTCCCAGTTTTTATGCGGCCATGGACTCGGCGCAACACATCGTCAAGCTGGGCGGAGGGCTGTCGGCAGTCGAGTTGGTGGATCGCACCATGATTGAGTTGTCGCTGCAAAACCCAGCCTTTGCGCCCACGGTGCGTGCGGCCCTGCTGGGCCAGCCCGACGCCATTTTGCTTGTCGAATTCTCGGGTGCATCCAAGGCTGATTTGCTGCCTCAAATGCGCGCACTGGTCGAGCTCATGGGCGACCTGGGCCTTCCTGGCTCAGTGGTCGAGATGGTCGAGGACGCACCGCAAAAAAACCTCTGGGAAGTTCGCAAGGCAGGCCTGAACATCATGATGAGCTTGAAAGGCGACGGCAAGCCGGTCAGCTTCATCGAAGACTGCGCGGTACCCCTCGTCCACCTCGCCGAATACACCGACGCGTTGACCGAAGTCTTCAAAAAACACGGTAGCAAAGGTACTTGGTACGCCCATGCATCGGTGGGCACGCTGCATGTACGACCCATTTTGGACATGCGCCGCGACGGACCGTCCAAGATGCGCGCCATTGCCGAGGAAGCCTCGGCGCTGGTGCGAAAGTTCAAAGGCGCCTACAGCGGTGAGCATGGTGACGGCTTGTGCCGGGGCGAATGGATTGAATGGCAGTTTGGTCCCCGCATCACACAGGCCTTCGGTCGCATCAAGGCCCACATGGACCCGCTGGGCCTTCTTTGCCCTGAGCGTATGGTGAATCCGCCCAAAATGGACGACACCTCGCTCATGCGCTTCGGCCAAAGCTACCGCGTGATTCCCATCAACACCGCCCTCGACTGGAGCGCCTGGGACGTACAAAACGACCCGATCACCGAGCAGATCAGTGCACCAAGGACCGGAGGTGATCCGGCCCAGGGCTTGGCCAAGGCCGTGGACATGTGCAACAACAATGGTCACTGCCGCAAGTTCGACGCGGGCACCATGTGCCCGAGCTACCGCGTCACACGCGATGAGCAGCACACCACACGCGGCCGCGCAAACACATTGCGGCTGGCGTTGTCAGGACAGCTTGATGGCGTCAACGAGCCTGACGGCCTGAGCAGCCAGGCCGTGCATGAAGCGCTGGCGCTGTGTGTGGGTTGCAAGGGCTGCAAACGCGACTGCCCCACGGGCGTGGACATGGCGAAGATGAAAGTGGAGGCGCTACACCACTACAAGGCCAAGCACGGGTACACGCTCAAGGACAAGCTCATTGCCAACCTGCCTGACTACGCGCACCTGGCCAGCCGCTTCGCGCCGCTGCTCAACCTGCGCGATCGCGTGCCCGGCTTGGCCAAGCTGAGCGAGAACTGGCTGGGTCTGTCAGCCAAGCGCCAGCTACCGCAGTGGCGCAGCCGTACCAGCTTCAACACAGCCCACAGTGGGTCCAGCCGCGAGCAGTTACTGGGCGCAGCTCGGCCTGTGGTGCTGTTTGCCGACACCTTCAACGGCACCTTTGAAGCCGACAATGTGTCGGCTGCGCTCAAGGTGCTGCAGGCCGCCGGTTACACGGTCCACATTGCCACGAAGGCCAAACCCGACGGCCGCCACCTTTGCTGCGGACGCACGTATTTGGCCGCCGGCATGGTGGAAGAGGCCCGCGCCAAAGGCCGCGAGTTGATAGAGGCGCTGCTACCCTTTGCCCAACAAGGCATCGCCATCGTCGGGCTGGAGCCCTCTTGCCTGCTCACGCTGCGCGACGAACTGCTGGTCATGGGCCTGGGCGAGGACGCGCACACCGTGGGTGCGCAAGCTATGATGTTCGAGGAATTTCTCGCCCGCGAGGCCAAGGTCGGCCGGCTCGGAGAACTGAGCCAGCAACTCAAGCCAAGCACTGAGCCCATCTTGCTGCACGGCCACTGCCACCAAAAAGCCTTTGGCGCGGTCAGTCCCATCTTGGACGTTATCAAACTCATCCCTGGAGCGCAGCCGGAACTGATCGATTCCAGTTGCTGCGGCATGGCCGGCAGCTTTGGCTACGAGGCAAAGCACCATGCGGTGTCGATGCAAATGGCCGAGATCAGCTTGCTGCCTGCCGTGCGCGCTCGACCTGACGCCGTTGTCGTCGCCGATGGCACCAGTTGTCGCCACCAGATCAGGGACGGCGCTCAACGCGAAGCGGTGCACGTGGCGCAGTTGCTGGCCAGTCATTTGTGAGGTCTCGTTGTTGTGGGTAGGGCGTCAAAATACGCGCCTCTTCGCCAGACCTCCCTGTTTGGATCCCCGCGCCAGCTTGGCGGTCCATTGCGGCCCCCTGTACTGTCATTACCTGCTTCTGGTTGATTGACACAAGAAAAAGGCCGCTGAGCAGTGATGCCTAGCGGCCTTTGCCGTTGCGTGTGGTGGAGCTGGGGGGATTTGAACCCCCGTCCACAAGCCTTTTTCGTACAGTTCTACATGTGTAGTCGTCTGATTTGGATCTCACCGGATGTATCGCGCAGCGACACGCTACACACCCCGCCAGCACCCTTAGATCTCACACCACCCCAAGGTACCCGAGGTGATGCCAGCCCATATGTTTTACCTTGCAGCCTGGACGGTCTTGCAACCGCCCTTGCCCAGCCTATCGGCCAACTGTTGCAAGGCTCGCTGGATTAAGCAGCGAGTGCGAAACGTTCGTCGTTTGCAGTTAGTTTTTTTTCTGCTGTTTTACGAGGATCAGAACCTCGACATGCCCTGCGACGCGTCCGAGCCCATGTCGAAACCAGTGCAGCCCCAGAATGGCCATTGTATGCCCAGGCGGTAATGCTGTGCAAAGAACCGTGGTGGTGCGGCTGGCGGGGATCGAACCCACGACCCTTGGCTTCGGAGGCCAATACTCTATCCACTGAGCTACAGCCGCACACAGACTCGATTCTACCAGTCACCCCCCAAGAAGACCCCTGTTTGAAAGGCCCGGTTCAGCGCGCTGGCTATAATTGGAGGCTGTATGGCATTTGACCAGCGACCCCACCATTCACGGCCTTTTGGCCTCTGCGAGGACATCATGAGCGACGCACACGAAGACCACACCGGCCCCATCAAAACGCCCACCCAGTTGCTCTGGACATCGTTTTTCTTTTTTGTCGCACCCGTTTTCATCATCATCGGCTTGGTTCACTTTGTCACCTCTGGTAACAAACCCGCGGCCGGTGCCGACACCTCCGAATTGGCGGTGGCCCAACGCATCGAGCGCGTGGGCACCGTGGAAGTGCGCGACGCCAACCGCCCCTTGGCGGCAGGCGCTGAGGTTTACAAAGCCCAATGCGCGGCGTGCCACGACGCCGGCTTGGCTGGCGCACCGAAGCTCGGTGACAAAGGCGCTTGGGCTGGCCGTTTGGGCCAAGGCTACGAGGGCCTGCTGACCTCGGCCCTCAAGGGCAAAGGCGCCATGGGCGCTCAGGGTGGTGGCGCTTACCGCGACCCCGAAATTGGCCGTGCCGTGGTGCACTTGGTTAACTCGGCCGGTGGCAACTTCCCAGAGCCACAAGCCCCAGCTGCTGCACCTGCCCAATAAACACAAGCTCGGTGCAAACGACAAGCCGGTCTCAGACCGGCTTTTTTTTCGCCTCGGCCAGGGCCTGAGGGCTTCGCACAAAGCCGCCCAAATTGGGCAACGCGCACGATGACCACGTTTGCAAGTCCCACTCACCATCCTCCACCCGCTGGGCGGCTTCGAGCATGTCGGCGGTGTGCACCAATCCCCATCCGCGTGAACTCACCAAGTACAAACGGCCACGCTCGTCGCACCCGGCTTGTGTGATTTCCACCGCCTCACCGGTGTGCGCACACACCCGGCCGTCGGGCATCAGCCGCCAGATCCACGGCGTGTCTTCCAGCTCCACGTACACGCGCTGAGGCCCGTTTTGAAAGTACCACTGGCCTTGTTCATCGGCCATGTAGTTGCGCCCAATGAAGGCGATGAGTTTGTCGTGCTGCAAGCGCGAGCCTTTGCGGCCGTGAGTCTGCGCGGCTTCGTCGCGCATGTACCAATCGCCCCGCGCATCCAAACCCAACCAGCCGTAACAATCCGGCACGTTGGGCCACTTGGCCATGGCGGCGACCACCAAGTCATCCATGCGTTTGCTCCCACCAATGCGCCACGGCTTCGGGCAAGGCCCGCACATCGCCCGGCCAAGCACCGCGGGCAAAACCGACGTGCCCACCCTGCGGTGGCTGCCACAAGGTCACGTCGGGACTGACATCGCCCACTTGCGGCAAAGAGCTGGTCGGCACAAACGGGTCGTTAAGGGTGTTGATGGCCAAGGCAGGCAGCCCGATGTGGCGCATCACGGGTTTGGCCGCGGCCCGACTCCAATAGTCGTCGGTGTCTTTGAAACCGTGCAAGGGCGCAGTGAAGACGTTGTCAAAATGGAACAAATCTTTGGCGCGCAGCGCCGCCTCCAGATCGAACAGCCCGGGGAACTGCTGCCACTTTTGCACCGCTTTGGGCTTCATGGTCCTGAGGAATCGCGGTGTGTAGACCCAGCGGTTGAAGCCGCGCCCAATGGCGTGACCGCTGGCGGTGAGGTCCAGTGGCGAGCACACACTCACCACCGAATCCACCACCCTCGACGCGGCGCCGCCGTGTTCGCCAGCCCAGCGCATGAGCGCATTGCCCCCGAGCGAAATGCCCACGGCGCGGCGCGAACGCTGGGGGTGCTGCTGCGCGAATCGCTTCAAGACCCCATCGATTTCTTCGTGATCGCCCGAGTGGTAGGCGCGGGGCGCGCGGTTGATCTCGCCCGAGCAGCCGCGAAAGTGCACCAAAGCGAAAGCCCAGCCGCGCTGCTGCGCGACCGTGGCCATGGCTTGCACGTAGTGGCTCTCGACATTGCCCTCTAAGCCGTGGAACATCACCACCAAAGGCGCTTGTTCGTCCACGGCGTGCTCGCTGTGATCGATGTCGATGAAGTCGCCGTCGGGCGTGTCCCAACGCTCCCGGTGCCAACAGGGTGCCGCTTGGGGCTCGTGGCTGTGCGCCACTTTGGCCGACCAAATGGTTTGCGCGTGGCCTCCAGGCAACCACCAAGGGGCTTGGTACTGCATGGCGCCTTCAGTGCAAGACCGGTGTACTGATCGAGACATCCGGGGGTTCGGTGCGCGTGCCGGGGCTGGCGTGGTGCGCGACCATGCGCCAGCCTTGTGCAGTTTTGGCATAGACGTTGGTGGCCACCACCCAGGCTTGTTGCACACCGTCGTCGCTCATGACCTCAACGCGCTCCACCACGCTGTGCACGCTGCAAGCGCCGACGTCGGCGCGCCGCACTTTTTCGGGGTGGGCCATGACCGGGCCGTTGGCAAACAAGGCCTCAAAGCCGGCGCGGACCTCGGCGTGCCCCACCAAACGGGGACCGCCCGGGTGCACGCAGATGACCTCGTCTTCGTCGTTCCAACAGGCCATCAAGCGGTCGATGTCGCCTTGTTGCAAGGCTTCGTAAAAAGCGGCTTCGGTGTCGTCCGGGGTTCCCGGTGGGAGTTTGACTTTGGGCATTCGCGCATTGTGTCACGCGCCGCGCAGACAACAAAAAACCGGCAAGGGGCCGGTTTTTTGAGGAAACGATCCGCAGGAATCACTTCTTTTGGCGGTACTTGCGCAGGGCGGAGAGTTGGGCGGCCAGGATGGCGAGCTCGGACGTGGCCATGGCCATGTCGATGTCGCTCTTGGCGTTTTTCAAGGACTCTTCGGCTTGCTTGCGCGCATCGTTGGCCTTGGCTTCGTCCAAGTCTTTGCCGCGGATGGCGGTGTCGGACAAGACGGTCACATGGTGAGGTTGCACTTCCAGAATGCCACCCGCCACGAACACGAATTCTTCGCTGCCATCTTCTCTTTCGATGCGCACGGCGCCGGGCTTGATGCGCGTGATGAGCGGCGTGTGGCCGGGCATGATGCCCAGTTCGCCAGACTCACCAGGCAGCGCGACAAATTTGGCCATGCCCGAGAAGATCGACTCCTCGGCGCTGACCACATCAACCTGGATGGTGCTCATGGGTTCTCCTGTAAAAAGCCGCGATTAGGCCGCGAGCTTTTTGGCTTTCTCGAAGGCTTCGTCGATGGTACCGACCATGTAGAAGGCCTGCTCGGGCAGGTGATCGCATTCACCGCTGGCGATCATCTTGAAGCCACGGATGGTTTCTTTCAAAGGCACATACTTACCAGGCGAGCCGGTGAAGACTTCAGCAACGTGGAAGGGCTGCGACAAGAAACGTTGGATCTTGCGAGCGCGGGCCACGGCCAGCTTGTCTTCAGGGGCCAATTCGTCCATGCCCAGAATCGCGATGATGTCGCGCAGTTCTTTGTAGCGCTGCAAGGTGCCTTGCACGGCGCGGGCGGTTTCGTAGTGCTCAAGGCCCACGACCAAGGGGTCCAACTGACGGCTGGTGGAGTCCAGTGGATCGACCGCAGGGTAAATACCCAAGGCAGCGATGTCACGGCTCAACACAACGGTGGAGTCCAAGTGGGCGAAGGTGGTGGCGGGCGATGGGTCGGTCAAGTCGTCCGCGGGCACGTACACGGCCTGGATGGAGGTGATCGAACCGACTTTGGTCGAGGTGATGCGCTCTTGCAAGCGGCCCATTTCTTCGGCCAGGGTAGGCTGGTAGCCCACGGCGGAAGGCATGCGGCCCAGCAAAGCGGACACTTCGGTACCGGCCAAGGTGTAGCGGTAAATGTTGTCCACGAAGAACAACACGTCACGGCCTTCGTCACGGAAGGATTCGGCAATGGTCAGACCGGTCAAGGCCACGCGCAAACGGTTGCCTGGTGGCTCGTTCATCTGACCGTAGACCATGGCCACTTTGGATTCGGGCAGGTTCTCCAAGTTCACGACGCCGGAGTCGGCCATCTCGTGATAGAAGTCGTTACCTTCACGGGTACGCTCACCCACACCAGCGAACACGGACAAGCCGCTGTGCGCCTTGGCGATGTTGTTGATGAGTTCCATCATGTTCACGGTCTTGCCCACACCGGCGCCACCGAACAAGCCCACCTTACCGCCTTTGGCGAAGGGGCAGACCAAGTCGATCACTTTGATGCCGGTTTCCAGCAGCTCTTGCGAAGGCGACAGTTCGTCGTACGCAGGGGCTTTGCGGTGGATGGGGGCGGTCAGGGTCTGGTCAACCGGGCCACGCTCGTCGATGGGTGTGCCGAGCACGTCCATGATGCGGCCCAAGGTCGCCTTGCCCACGGGCACGGTGATGTTGGCGTGGGTGTTGGTGACCAACATGCCGCGGCGCAGGCCGTCAGAAGAACCCAGGGCAATGGTTCGCACCACGCCGTCACCGAGTTGCTGCTGAACTTCCAACGTCAGGGCGGAACCTTCCATTTTCAGTGCGTCGTAGACGCGGGGCATTTGGTCGCGAGCGAACTCGACGTCGACCACTGCACCGATACACTGAACAATCTTGCCTTGTACTTGAGCCATGATTGAAACCTTCTCTGTTATCTAAATTCTGTTGAACGCTGCTTCAGACCGCTGCGGCACCGGCCACGATTTCTGAGAGCTCTTTGGTGATGGCGGCTTGGCGGGTCTTGTTGTAGACCAGCTTGAGTTCACCGATGACGCTGCCGGCGTTGTCGGTGGCCGCTTTCATGGCCACCATGCGCGCCGACTGTTCGGACGCCATGCTTTCGGCCACCGCCTGATAAACCTGCGCCTCAATGTAGCGAACCAACAACTCGTCGATGACGGTTTGTGGGTCGGGTTCGTACAGGTAGTCCCAATCGCGTCCGCCCGCACTGGCTTGCATTTCTGCAGCGCTCAAAGGCAGCAATTGCTCGACGACCGACTCTTGCTTCATCGTGTTGATGAACTTGGTGTAGCAGAGGTAGACGGCGTTGATTTCGCCGGCCTCGTACGCGTCGAGCAGCACCTTGACGGGGCCGATCAGGCGTTCCATGTGAGCGGTGTCGCCCAAACCGATGGCGTGCGCCACCACTTTGGCACCCACCCGATTCAAGAAGCCAAAGCCCTTGTTGCCGATGGCCACGGTGCGGACGTCCAAACCTTGGGCTTGCACCTCTTTGATTTTGGTCGTGGTGGCACGCAAAACGTTGGTGTTGAGGCCTCCGCACAAACCTTTGTCGGTGGTCACGACCACAAAGCCTGCGGCTTTGCCTTCGTTTTTCACCATGAAGGGGTGGCTGTACTCGGGGTTGGCCAAACTGAGGTTGCCCACAATTTGGCGCACTTTTTCACTGTACGGGCGGGTTGCGCGCATCCGGTCCTGCGCCTTGCGCATTTTGGAAGCGGCGACCATTTCCATGGCTTTGGTGATCTTCTTGGTGTTTTCCACCGATTTGATCTTGCCGCGAATTTCCTTACCTGCTGCCATTGCTGCTCCTTTGTCGGGTCAATGGGCCGGTTCAGTACGTGCCGGTTTTCTTGAAGTCGGCGATGGCGGTGGCGAGCTGGGCTTCAGCGTCCTTGTCCATGGCCTTGTCGGTTTCGAGCTTGGTCAACAAAGCGGCGTGCTTTTGCTTGAGGAAGTCGTGCATACCGGCTTCAAAGGACAGAATCTTCTTGACGTCGATGTCGTCCATATAACCCTTGTTCACGGCAAACAGCGTCGACGCCATCAAACCGATCGACTGGGGGCTGTACTGGGCTTGCTTGAGCAATTCGGTCACGCGGGCACCGCGGTCGAGTTGCTTGCGGGTGGCTTCGTCCAAATCGGAAGCGAACTGCGCGAACGCAGCCAATTCGCGGTACTGGGCCAAGTCGGTGCGGATACCACCGGAGAGGTTCTTGATCAGTTTGGTCTGGGCAGCACCACCGACGCGCGACACCGAAATACCGGCGTTGATGGCGGGGCGGATACCGGCGTTGAACAAGCTGGTTTCCAAGAAGATCTGACCGTCGGTGATCGAGATCACGTTCGTGGGCACGAAAGCCGACACGTCACCCGCTTGGGTTTCGATGATGGGCAGTGCGGTCAAGGAACCGGTCTTGCCTTTGACGGCGCCTTTGGTGAAGGCTTCGACGTAGTCGGCGTTCACGCGGGCAGCGCGCTCGAGCAAACGGCTGTGGAGATAGAACACGTCTCCAGGGTAGGCTTCGCGGCCTGGTGGACGGCGCAGCAACAAAGACACTTGGCGGTAAGCGACGGCTTGCTTGGACAGGTCGTCGTACACGATCAGGGCGTCTTGGCCACGATCGCGGAAGTATTCACCCATGGTGCAGCCAGAGTAGGCCGACAGGTACTGCATCGCAGCGGATTCAGAAGCCGAAGCGGCCACGACGATGGTGTAGTCCATCGCACCGGCTTGCTCAAGGGCGCGCACCACGTTTTTGATCGACGAGGCTTTTTGGCCAATCGCGACGTAGACGCAGGTCATGTTCTGACCTTTTTGGTTGATGATGGCGTCGATGGCCACGGCGGTTTTGCCGGTCTGGCGGTCGCCAATGATCAATTCGCGCTGGCCACGGCCCACGGGCACCATGGAGTCGATCGACTTCAAGCCGGTTTGCACAGGCTGGTCCACCGATTTACGTGCGATCACACCCGGCGCGACTTTTTCGATCACGTCGGTCATCTTGGCGTTGATGGGGCCTTTGCCGTCGATGGGCTGACCCAAGGCGTTGACCACACGGCCAATCAGCTCAGGGCCCACGGGCACTTCCAAAATGCGGCCTGTGCACTTGACGGTTTCGCCCTCAGAGATGTGTTCGTACTCACCCAAAATCACGCAGCCGACAGAGTCGCGCTCGAGGTTCAGGGCCAAGCCAAAAGACGGTACGCCGTCTTTGTTGGCGGGGAATTCCAACATTTCGCCCTGCATCACATCGGACAAGCCGTGGACGCGAACGATACCGTCGGTGACGGACACGACGGTGCCTTGGTTGCGCACATTGCTCGAAGCGCTGAGGCCTTCGATGCGCGACTTGATCAATTCGGAAATTTCGGCTGGATTGAGTTGCATGGCTCTTTCCTTCTTTCGTAAGTTGTGACGCTGTAGACGCTAAGGGGCTTGGGCCGCGCTTAAGCGGTCAAGGCCACTTTCATTTGTTCAAGACGGGCTTTGATCGAGGTGTCGAGCACTTCATCGCCCACCACCACACGAACACCACCAATGAGTTCGGGTTGCACTTCAACGCGCAGGTTGAGCTTGCGTCCAAAACGCTTTTCCAAAACACCGGACAAGCCAGACAAAGCCGCAGCATCCATGTCAAACGCGCTTTGCACCACAGCATCGAAGCTGCCGGCTTGGGCGTTTTTCAGGACGTTGAACTGTCGGGCAATTTCAGGCACAGCAGCCAAGCGACCGTTTTCAATCACCAGACGCAAAAATTGGCGCCCTTGTTCGGACAGTTTGGCCTTGGCCACGCCCGTGACGGTGTCGAACACTTGGTCGACGGTCGCTTTGGGGTTGTCGGCAAACTGGCGCAGTTGGTCGTTGGCAGCGATCGCAGCGAGCTCTTCGAGCCACGCCGCGGTGGCGGGTGCGTCGGCCTTGGCGGCTTGGAAAAGCGCTTCGGCGTAGGGACGTGCAATGGTGGCGAGTTCGGCCATGGTGGGTCTATTCCTGACGGGGGATCAGAGTTCGGTCTTCAGGCGATTGAGCAAGTCGGCGTGAACACCGGCGTTGACTTCTCGCTTGAGGATTTGCTCGGCACCCTTGACGGCCAAGGCAGCCACTTCTTCGCGCAAGGCCTCGCGGGCTTTGACGATTTGCTGTGCGGCTTCTTGTTCGGCGTTGGCCACAATCTTGGCGGCTTCCATCGAAGCTCGCGCCTTGGCTTCTTCAATGACGGTTATGGCGCGACGTTCGGCATCGGCCAGGCGGGTGGCGGATTCGTTGCGCGCTTGGCTCAACTCTTCCTCGACACGCTTGTTGGCCACGGCCAGTTCGGTTTTGGCCATTTCTGCAGCAGCCAGACCTTCGGTGATTTTCTGAGCGCGCTCATCCAAGGCTTTGGCGATGGGAGGCCACACGAAATTCATCGTGAACCAAACCAAGATCGCAAAAACGATGGCTTGCGCGAACAGGGTTGCATTGATATTCATCGCAACGCCTTTCTGTCTGATAACAAGAGTGTTGACTCAACTGCTGCAACGAGGGTGCTGAAAACAGCTCGGCGATTTGTGCCACCGACCCACTCACCACGCACCCGCGTGGTGCAGCAAACCCAATTACAGCGTGAAGGGGTTGGCGAACGCGAACAGCAGGGCAATGGCCACGCCGATCAGGAAAGCCGCATCGATCAGACCAGCCAAAATGAACATTTTGGCCTGCAAGTCGTTCATCAACTCAGGCTGACGAGCCGAAGCTTCCAAGAACTTGCCACCCATCAAGCCGATACCGATCGAAGCGCCGATTGCGCCCAAACCAACGATAAGACCGCAAGCCAGTGCGACGAGACCCAGAATGTTTTCCATGATGACTCCTTTGAGTACGAAAGTTAAAAAGAAAGGGAACGAAACAGAAACACAGTACGCGAGTTAAGACGCGTCTTCAGTGCGCATCATGCGCTTGACCCAGATAAATCAAGGTCAGCATCATGAAAATAAACGCCTGCAAGGTGATCACCAAGATGTGGAAAAGGGTCCACACCGTGCCGGCGATCAAGTGCCCGACGAAGAACACGCCACCGCTGATGGACAAGGCAGCAAATCCACCCAGCAACGCAATCAGCATGAACACCAGTTCACCCGCGAACATGTTGCCAAACAACCGCATGCCGTGCGAAACGGTCTTCGCCACGAACTCGATCATTTGCATGAAGAAGTTGATCACACCCAAAATCAACGCCCAGAAGGGGTTTTTGCTGGTGCCGAAGGGCGCCGACACCAATTCGTGCGCCCAGCCGCCCAAACCTTTGATCTTGATGTTGTAGAACAAGCAAAGCAGAAGGACAGAGACAGAAAGCCCCAGGGTGGTCGACAAGTCGGCGGTGGGCACCACGCGCAAGTAATCCTTGAAGCCCATGGCCGGACCAGCGCTGTGCCAAATTTGGGGCAACAAATCCACGGGGACCATGTCCATGAAGTTCATCAAGAAAATCCAGACAAACACCGTCAACGCCAAAGGAGCGATCAATTTGCGGCTGTTGGCGTTGTGAATCACGCCTTTGGCCTGAGCCTCGACCATTTCAACCATCAACTCTACCGCCGCCTGAAACCGACCCGGGACACCAGCGCTGGCTTTGCGAGCCGCCGACCACAGGACGAAGCACATCAACAAGCCCAAGACGACGCTGACCACAATCGAATCCACATTGATGACGGAGAAGTCAACAATCGATTCTTGATTCTTGTTCGTCAAATGAACAAGGTGGTGGCGAATGTAATCACCCGCGGTGAGAGTTGCACCTTCAGCTGCCATGTCTGTTACACCAATTTATAAATCAACGACGACGTTTGGTTTGAACATACAGAACCCAACCAAACACCTTAAGAACCACCACCAAGCCAGCCACCAGTGCCAACCAGTTCACAGCTTCCATCAGCACCGGCGCCAACCCCAACAGGACCAACACCAGCACCAGCTTGATGCCTTCCCAGAGGAAAAAGTTCGCCAACGAAGCCTTCGCTTCGCCCGAAACCTGACGGGCCAACGCACTGGATGTCACACCCCAGGCCATCAAAGCGGAAGGCAACACCACCGCTGCAGCGCCATACAACACCGACTTCACCACCACGGGATCCGACGTCAGCCATTCGGCCAACACCGCCAAAACCACGGCAGACAACGCCTGCCACACCAGAAGCCAGCGCAAGGACAAAGCCGCTTGCGAGCTTCGCCACTGCCTCGCTTCTTCGCGTGTCAATGGCTTGAAATTCTCTTCTGCTGCCCGATCTGCATACACAGGGTCGACAATCCAAGGGTTCGCCGGGCTGTTCTCGGACTTCTGCGCCGGGTGAGGGATTGTGTCCATCTCAAATTACAGCTAAGTTACAGGATATTTAACGCACGGTCTAGGTCAGGAGAGTCTTTGATTATACGTATAAACCCGGACCAAAAGTCAAGCATCCAACCGATAATTGCTTCATGACCCGTTCGCACGACATTCCGCCTGAGCAATCCCTCATTGAGTACCCCTGCCGCTTTCCCATCAAGGTCATGGGCAGCAACTCGGCCGAATTTGTGGCGGCCATGACCCACATCGCCCAAGCCTTCGAGGCCAGCTTTGACCCCGATCTCCATTTGGAACAGCGCCCCAGCCGCGCGGGCAACTACATGGGCTTGACCGTGTCGATCCACGTTCACCACCGAGAACAACTCGACGAGGTGTACCGCACCTACACCACCCACCCGATGGTGAAATACGTGCTGTGAGCGCCTTGCAGATCCGCGATTGGGGGGTGGTGGATTGCGCCACCACCGCGCAGGCCATGGCCGACTTCACGGCCCAACGCAGCGATACAACCCCGGATGCCCTCTGGGTTTGCGAACACCCACCGGTGTTCACGCAAGGTTTGGCGGGCCAACTCGACCACCTGCTCGCACCGGGCGACATCCCGGTGCTCGCCACCAACCGCGGCGGCCAAGTGACCTACCACGGCCCCGGACAGGTGGTGGCCTATCCCCTCATCGACCTCAAGCGGGCAGGCTACTTCGTCAAAGAGTACGTCTACAAACTCGAAGAAGCCATCATCCGCACCCTGCGCCACTGGGACGTCACCGGCCACCGCGTGAATGGCGCACCGGGCATTTACGTGCGCATGGACGATCCGTTTGGTCACGGCATGCTCGCACAACGCCCCCAGCGGCGCGAGCCCGGCAGCCCACCGCCCGAACCCGACTTCACCGGCTTGGGCAAGATCGCGGCGCTGGGCATCAAGGTCAGCCGCCACTGCACTTACCACGGCCTGTCGCTCAACGTGGCGATGGACCTATCACCCTTTGAGCGCATCAACCCCTGTGGTTATCGGGGCTTGCAGACCGTGGACCTTTCTACAATCGGGGTGAACGCCGCTTGGGACGAGGTCGCGTCGGTGCTGAGCCAACAGCTCAGCGTCACCCTCGCCCCCTGATGTTTCGGTAACCCCCACGCAGGCACAGCACATGAGCACCACCGACCAGCCTTACGACGCCACGGCCAAACAAAAAAGCCAGGCCAAAACCTCGCGCATCCCGATCAAAATCGTGCCCGCCGAAACGCTGAAAAAACCCGATTGGATCCGCGTCAAAGCGGGCTCGCCGAGCACGCGCTTCTACGAAATCAAAGACATTTTGCGCAGCAACAAATTGGTCACGGTGTGTGAAGAGGCCAGCTGCCCCAACATCGGCGAGTGCTTTGGCAAAGGCACGGCCACCTTCATGATCATGGGCGACAAGTGCACGCGCCGCTGCCCGTTTTGTGACGTCGGCCACGGACGCCCCGACCCGCTGGACGTGGATGAGCCGGACAACTTGGCCAAGACCATCGCCCAACTCAAGTTGCAATACGTGGTGATCACCAGCGTGGACCGCGACGACTTGCGCGACGGCGGTGCCGGGCACTTTGTGACGTGCATACAAAAAACCCGCGCGCTCTCGCCACACACGCAAATCGAAGTGCTGGTGCCCGACTTCCGTGGCCGCGACGACCGCGCCTTGGAGATCCTCAAGGCCGCGCCGCCCGATGTGATGAACCACAACTTGGAAACCGTGCCCCGCTTGTACAAAGAAGCGCGCCCCGGCTCGGACTACCAGTTCTCGTTGAACCTGCTCAAGAAGTTCAAAGCCCTGTTTCCGAACATCCCCACCAAGAGTGGATTGATGGTGGGCTTGGGTGAAACGGACGAAGAAATCTTGGCCACCATGCGCGACATGCGCGCACACGGCATCGACATGCTGACGATTGGCCAATACCTCGCGCCCAGCGGCCACCACCTGCCGGTGCGCCGCTACGTCCACCCCGACACCTTCAAGATGTTCGAAGCGCAGGCCTACGAAATGGGCTTCAGCCACGCGGCCGTGGGCGCCATGGTGCGTTCGAGCTACCACGCCGACCAACAAGCCCACCAAGTTTTGGCCGACAAAGCCTGAACGTGCCCGCCAACCTGCTCGCCTTGGGCGCGATTGCACTGTGGGCCAGCCTGGCCGCGCTGGGCGT
>DAISXI010000034.1:1209-15834 GCA_036825935.1 Hydrogenophaga sp. | reverse complement strand
GCGTTCAACCGCATCAGCCAATACGACGGCGCGATCAGCAACTACCTCTCCAGCGTGAAGTTCGAAGCCGAGAAGCTGAGCGAGACCTACATGCCCGAGCGCGCCCAATTCAGCGGCCAGTTCAATGAGCAGTATGTGAAGGTGCAAGACCTGCGCTACGGCGAAAACAGCCACCAGCAAGCCGCTTGGTACCGCGACCTCGCCCCCGTGGCTGGGTCGCTCGCCACCGGTGTGCAGCTGCAAGGCAAAGAGCTGAGCTACAACAACATCGCCGACGCAGACGCGGCTTGGGAATGTGTGAAGAGCTTCGAGGCCACCGCCTGCGTGATCGTCAAACACGCCAACCCCTGCGGCGTGGCCGTGGGCGCCAGCGCACTCGAGGCCTACAGCAAAGCCTTCCAAACCGACCCCACCAGCGCCTTTGGCGGCATCATCGCCTTCAACCGCCCGGTGGACAAAGCCGCGGCCGAGGCCGTGAGCCAGCAGTTCGTGGAAGTGCTGATGGCCCCGGACTTCAGCGGCGAAGCGCTGACCGTCTTCAAAGGCAAAGCCAATGTGCGCTTGATGAAAATTGCCTTGCCCGCCAACTACGGCCAAGTGCGCAACGCTTTGGAAACCAAGCGCGTGGGCTCGGGCCTCTTGCTGCAAAGCGCGGACAACCATGAATTGGCCATGGCCGACATGCAAATCGTCACCATCAAACAACCCACGCCTGCTGAGCTGAACGACCTGCTCTTCGCATGGAAGGTGGCCAAGTTCGTCAAGTCCAATGCCATCGTGTTCTGCAAAAACGGCATGACCATGGGCGTGGGCGCCGGCCAAATGAGCCGCTTGGATTCCGCCCGCATCGCCAGCATCAAGGCCGAAGCGGCGAAGCTGAGCCTGCAAAACACCGTGGTCGCCAGCGACGCCTTCTTCCCCTTCCGCGATGGCCTCGATGTGGTGGTCGACGCGGGCGCGACCTGCGTGGCCCAACCCGGCGGCTCCATGCGCGACCAAGAAGTCATCGACGCCGCCAACGAGCGGGGGGTGGCGATGGTCTTCACGGGCGTGCGCCACTTCCGCCATTGATGAATTTCGCCGATCTGGGCTTGGCCCCTGCGCTGCTCAGCGCCTTGGCCGACCAGGGCTTGGTCAGCCCCACGCCGGTTCAAGCCGAAGCGATCCCAGCGGTCTTGCTGGGCCGCGATGTCCTGGCGCAAGCGCAAACCGGTTCGGGCAAAACCTTGACCTATGCGCTGCCGGTGTTGCAGCGGCTCATGGCCGTGGCCCCACCGCGCGAAGACGCACCCCGCCAACGCCCAACGCAAGTCTTGGTCTTGGTGCCCACGCGCGAGCTGGCCACACAGGTCAGCGAGGTGTTGCGCGACTTGGCGCGGCCGCTGGCGCAGTCCATCAAGGTGGGCACGCTCTTTGGTGGCGTGTCCATCAACCCCCAGCTCATGAGTTTGCGCAGCGGCGCCGATGTGTTGGTGGCCACGCCCGGGCGTTTGCTCGATGTGGTGAACCACAACGCCCTGCACTTGGGCCAGGTGCAACAACTCGTGCTCGACGAAGCCGACCGTTTGCTGGACCTGGGTTTTGCCGACGAGCTTCAGCGCTTGATGGCCCTGTTGCCCGCCCAGCGACAAACCCTGTTGTTCAGCGCCACCTTCGAGCCCGCGGTGCAGGGCTTGGCCGAGGCCTTGTTGCGCGAGCCCGTGCGCATCAGCATCGCGCCCACCGAGGCGCACACGCCCAACATCACCCAACGCGCCATTGCGGTGGACGACAAAAAACGCACCGCGGTGCTGCGCCACCTGATCACCGAGCACCCGCAGCAGCGCATGCTGGTGTTCGTGGCCACGCGCTACGCCTGTGAGCACGTGGCCAACAAGCTCTATTTGGCCGGCATTTTCGCCACCGCCTTTCACGGCGAGATGAGCCAAGGCGCACGCCAAACCGTGCTCGACGAATTCAAAGCGGGGCGTTGGGATGTGGTGGTCACCACCGACTTGGCCTCGCGTGGCATCGACATCGCGCTCCTGCCCATCGTCGTCAACTACGACCTGCCGCGCTCGGCCACCGACCACACCCACCGCATCGGGCGCACCGCCCGCGCCGGCGCCAGTGGCTTGGCCGTGAGCTTCGTGACCGCCGAGTCACAAGCGCATTGGCGCCTGATCTGCAAGCGCGAACAATTGGAGCTGCCGCTGGAAGTGCTGCCCGGCTTTGAGCCCACCGAAACCCCGCCGCCGCCGCAGGGCAACGGCGGCGTCAAGGGCAAACGCCCCAGCAAAAAAGACAAATTGCGGGCGGCCGGTTTGCGCTGAAGTTTGACAAAGCATGCCCAGGACATCAGAATGTAGACACTGTCAACATTTTGGGGTTCTGATGACCGAAGTCTGGGCAAGTTTGCGTCGCGAGCGTGGTTTGGTGCGGTACGGCGTGTTGATGTTCGCTTTGTTGGTGATCGCTGCGGGGCTGTGGGCGGTGGATGGCCGCGTGGTTCGCGAGGTGAACGTCTGGGCCAAGCCCATGAAGTTCATGGCCGCCACGGCTTGTTTGGCGCTGACCACCGCGGTGTTTTTGGCCTTGTTGCCCACGCACGCCCGCGCGCAGCGTTCGGTGCAAGCCATGGTGTGGGTGTTGGTGCTGATGTCGGCGTTTGAGGTGGGTTACATCACTTTGCAAGGTGCGCTGGGCAACGGCTCGCATTACAACGTGAGCCACCCGCTCTTGGCGGTGATGTTTGGTTTGATGGCCTTGGCCGCCGTGGGCTTGACGGCTACCCAAGGGTATTTGGCTTGGGTCGTGATGAAGAACGGTTTGACGTGGGGCCAACCGGTTTTTGTGCAATCGGTGGTGTGGGGTTTGGCTTTGACCTTTGTGTTGGCCACCGTGAGTGGATTTGTGTTGGGTGGCCTGCAACCCCCGCCGGGGCAAGGCTTGCCGCTGGTGGGCTGGCACCTATCGGGCGGCGACGCGCGCCCTGCGCACTTCCTAGGGGTTCACGCCAACCAACTGCTGCCCTTGTTGGGTTTGGCACTGATGCGCCTGCCTGGCTGGCAGCCCCGAGTGGCGATGGGGTTGTTGTACGCTGGTGTGGCGCTGTATGTGTTGGCGTGGGCTCGGCTGAGCGCCTTGGCCTTAGCAGGCCGGGTGGCTTAAACCTCGACCGATCAAGCCCATCACATGGGCCACGGCTTTTTTGTGGACCGTGGGCGACAGCGTGAGGTGGGTGGTGCAGTTGGCACTCAATATGCCGGCCAAGCCGTGCATGGTGGACCACACAAACAAGGCATCCAGGTCCACCGCTGGGGTGGGCGCCTTCACCCCATGCACCTGCGCCATGACACGGCGCAGGGTGTCGAAGGCTTGGTTGGCGTCGGCGGTCAATTCGGCTTGCTCGGTCGCTTGGGGCCATGGTGTGCTGAACATCAGGCGGTATTCCAAGGGGTGCGACAGCGCAAAGCCCAAATACCGTTCACCGAGCGCATGCAAATCGGCGTGCGGGTCGGATGAGCTGGGCCGATCTTGTAAGTGCTCAGCAAATTGCGCGTAGCAGCGGCGCATGACCTCGGCGAGCAGGTGCTCGCGGGTGGGGAAGTGGCGGTAAGGGGCTTGGTGCGACACACCCAAACGCCGTGCCACGTCGCGCAAACTCAAACGCTCAATGCCTTCTTGCGCAATCACTTCGCGCGCGGCTTCCACGCAAGCGTCGCGCAAGTTCATTCAAAGGGCCTCGTCTGCCCCATCCACACCCAAAGCGGCTGGGGGCGGTGTTTCGCGCACCGGTGCGGGCACCCAAGTGCCGGGCTTGCACAAAATTTCCACGTACACGTTGGCCGCGCCACCCTGGGCCAAAGCGCCCACGGTGTCGACCACCGCGCCAACTTTGCAGACCTCGGCGCCGTCCGCGTTCAAACCGACTTTGCAATCGAAGTCCCAGAAGTCCACGCCCTTGGGCAGCACACGGGCGCGTTCGCGTTTGAAATATTTGCGGATGTCGTGTTTGACCGCTTCGAGCACGCGCTCGGGGTGCTTGCCTTCAACGCTCAGGGGGTAGGTTTTTTTCATTTACAAGGTTCGGAAAATCTCGGCGGCGGCTTGCACGGTGTGTGCAATGTCGGCGTCGGTGTGGGCCGCGCTGACAAAGCCCGCTTCGTACAGCGCGGGGGCGATGTACACCCCGCGGTCGAGCAAGCCGTGAAAGAGTCGGTTGAAGCGCGCGCCGTCGGTGGTCATGACGGTGGCGTAGTTTTGGGGCAGCTCGTTCATCATGAAGAAGCCGAACATGCCGCCTTGGCTGTCCACACTGAAGGGCACGCCCGAGGCATCGGCCGCGGCTTTGAGGCCGCGCGTGAGCGCTTGGGTCTTGCCCGAGAGCGCTTCGAAGAAGCCGGGTTTTTGGATTTCGCGCAGCGTGGCCAAACCGCAGGCCGTGGCCACGGGGTTGCCACTCAAGGTGCCGGCTTGGTACACGCCACCCAAGGGGGCGAGTTGCTCCATGACAGCGCGTTTGGCACCAAAAGCGGCCAGCGGCATGCCGCCGCCAATCACCTTGCCCATGACGGTCATGTCGGGCTCAAAGCCGGGGATGAGCGAGGCGTAGTGGCCTTGGGCGCTGCCCAAACCCACGCGGAAACCGGTCATCACTTCGTCAAAGGCGAACAGCGCGCCGTGTTGTGTGCACAGCTCGCGGATGCGTTTGACAAAGGGCACGCTGGCGCGCACGAAGTTCATGTTGCCTGCGATCGGCTCGATCATCACGCAAGCCACTTCGGCGCCGTGCTCGGCAAAGGCGGCTTCGATTTGCTCGACGTTGTTGTATTCCAAGACCAAGGTGTGTTGCACGACTTCGGGCGGCACACCGGCGCTGGTGGGGTTACCAAACGTGGCCAAGCCCGAACCGGCCTTGACCAAGAGCGCGTCGGCGTGGCCGTGGTAACAGCCTTCAAACTTGATGATTTTTTTGCGGCCGGTGGCGCCGCGCGACAATCGGATGGCGCTCATGCCGGCTTCGGTGCCGGAGCTGACCAAACGCACCATCTCGATGCTGGGCACGAGCTTGATGATTTCTTCGGCCAGTTCCACTTCGCGCTCGGTGGGCGCGCCAAAGCTGAAGCCTTCCAGCGCGGCCTTTTGCACCGCATCCAACACGGCGGGGTGGCCGTGGCCCAAGATCATCGGGCCCCAGGAGCCGATGTAGTCGATGTACTTTTGGTCGTTGGCGTCCCAGAAGTAGGCGCCTTGGGCGCGTTTGACGAAACGCGGCGTGCCGCCGACGGCTTTGAAAGCACGAACGGGGGAGTTCACGCCACCGGGGATGACTTGTTTGGCGCGTTCAAAGAGTTGTTCGTTGCGGTCGGTGGAGCTCATAAACAGATCACTCGCGAAAGTTAAAAAAAGAACGCGGCATCAGTGCCGCGTGGTGTCCAAGGGAAAGTCTGGGCCCATGTCGCCGTTGTCGGCGGCATCGGCCTCTTCGTCATCGTCGTGCGCCCAAAACAAGCGGTCGGGCACGGCGTGGCCCATGCCGGGCTGAAAGCCCGCGTCCAAGCATTGGTCGAGGTAGGTCATGGCCTCGGCGCAGGCGTTTTGCAAATCTGTGCCACCCGCGATCAGCGCGGTGAGCGCCGCGCTCAGGGTGTCGCCCGCGCCGTTGAAGGTGGCGTCAAAACGCTCGTAGCGGGCCGTGGCCATGACGGTCTCGGGCGAGGCGAGGTGGGTTTCCAAATACTGGTCGGCGGCCACGAAGCCGGTGACCAAGGTGTAGGGCACACCGTGCACGGCAGCGGCGCGCGCGACCTCGCGGGGACCGGGGGCTTTGTCGCTGTCCCAATCGGGCATGAGCCAGCGGCACAGGGTGCTGTGGTTGCCCACCAGCACGGTGGTTTGCGGCAGCAGCAGCTCGGTGCAGGCGTCCAGGTAGGTGTCGATCTCGACCTCGTCCCACCACGACAGGTCGGGCATGTACAAGACCACTGGGATCTCAGCGTAGTCGGTGGTGATGGCGGCGATGGCGCTGAGGTTCTCTGGGTTCCCCACAAAACCCACTTTGAAGGCTTGCACCGGCATGTCCTCCAAGGCGCAGCGGGCTTGTTCGTTCACGGCGTCCTCGTCCATCGCGAAGTGTTCGCGGATGGCGCTGGTGTCGCGCACGTAGGTGCCGGTGACGACGGGCAAGACGTGGGCCGAGGCGCTGGCCATGGCGGTGGCGTCGGCGGCCAAACCACCCGCACCGCTGGGGTCGTTGGCGTTGAAGACCATCACACAAGGCAAGGTGGCTTCACCGAGCTCGTCGGGTGTATCGATGGAGGGGATTTCAGACATGGCAAGGGGCTCGATACAATCGCCCCATTCTAGATGACACGGAACCCTTGACCATGAGCGATTCAAAGACCTGGATGTGCCTGATTTGCGGCTGGATTTACGACGAAGCCGCGGGTGCACCCGACGAAGGCATTGCCCCCGGCACCAAATGGGAAGACGTGCCCATGAACTGGACCTGCCCCGAGTGCGGCGCGCGCAAAGACGACTTTGAAATGGTCGCGCTCTGACATTCAAGCCGCGGCGGCTTTGACCACCGCGTAACGCTCCAATGTGGCCGCTCGCGCTGCCGCGTGGTCCACCACCGGCATCGGGTAGTTCTCTCCCAAACGCACATCGGCCGCCGCCAATTCCAAGGGGCTGGCCAACCACGGTGCGTGAATGGCCTTGTCGCTCAAGCCCGCCAGCTCGGGCACGTAGCGCCGAATGAACTTGCCTTGCGGGTCGAACTTCTCGCTCTGTGAGGTCGGGTTGAAGATCCGAAAGTAGGGTTGCGCATCGCAGCCGCTGGAGCTCGCCCATTGCCAGCCGCCGTTGTTGGCGGCCAAGTCAAAGTCCATGAGCTTCTCGGCAAAATAGCGCTCGCCCCACGACCAGTGCAAGCCCAGGTCCTTGACCAAAAAACTCGCCACCACCATGCGCAAGCGGTTGTGCATGTAGCCGCTTTGGTTGATTTGTGCCATGGCCGCGTCGACCAGCGGGTAGCCGGTGCGCCCCGCGCACCAAGCCGCGAACAGGGCTTTGGCGGCTTTGCCGTGCTCAAACGCGATGCGGTCGTAAGCCGGTTTGAAGGCGCGCTCCACCACATGCGGGTGGTTGGCCATGATCTGGTGGTAGAAGTCGCGCCAAATCAGCTCGGAGAGCCAGGTGCTGGCGCCCGCATTGCCCGCCAGGTGCAGCGGGTAGGCCAGCCGCAAGGCTTGGCGCACCGAGAGCGTGCCAAAGCGCAGGTGCACCCCCAGATAGCTTGGGCCTTTGACGGCGGGGAAGTTGCGCGCCTCGTCGTAGTGGTCGATGCGGTGCACAAACTCGGCCAAGAGTTGCTGTGCGCCGCTGGCGCCGGTGGGCAGGTGCAGCTCGCTGCCGGGGCCGTCCTCAAACCCCAAGTCGGCCAAGCTGGTCACACCTCGGTCCAGGTCGGGGGGCAAAGGGGCCAAACGGTCGGCAACCGCGCTGGCGTCGTGGTCGACCATCTGGGCGGGGCCCACCTGTTTGAGCCAGGCATTCTTGAAGGGCGTGAACACACCGAAGGGCTGACCGGTTTGGGTCAAGACCTCGCGCCGCTCAAAAATCACGTGGTCTTTGTGGCTGTGCAGCATGGTGCCGTGGTGGGCCAAATGACCCAGCACTTGGGCGTCGCGCTGGCGCGCGGCGGGTTCGTCGTCGTGGTTGGCGAACACGGCCTGCACGCCCAGCCGCTCGGCCAAGCCACCGATGCTGGCCACGGCCGGGCCATGGAGCACGATCAGGCCGGTGCCCGCGTGCCCATGCTCGGCCCCCACTTGGCGCAGGCGCGCATCCAACTCGACCAGGCTCTCGCGCAAGAAGCGCACGCGCCGGTCCACCCGGGGCAGGGCATCCAAGATGTCGGTGTCAAAGACAAAGACGCACCACACCTGGCGACAGGCCTTGAGGGCGTGGTGCAGGGCGGTGTTGTCTTCCCATCGCAGATCGCGTCGGAACCACATCAGGCCTTTGTCGTAGGTGTTCATGGGGCGGCTTAAAATCGGTGAATGTCCGCTGATTTTGCCCCCATCAACCTGACCAACCATTTCTTGATTGCGATGCCCGGTCTCAGCGACGCGTTATTTGGCCGCAGCGTGGTTTTTATGTGCGAGCACAGCGAGCGTGGGGCCTTGGGTCTGGTCATCAACAAGCCCAGCGAGATTCGCCTGCCCAGGTTGTTCGAAAAAATCGACCTGCCCATGGGGCGCGCCGATTTGCACGACACCCCCGTCTTTCAAGGTGGCCCGGTGCAAACCGAGCGCGGCTTTGTGTTGCACGAGGCCATTGACAGCGCCGAGGGCGAATCGATTTACGCTTCCACCCTCTCGATTCCCGGAGGTTTGGAGATGACCACCTCCAAAGACGTGCTCGAGGCCATGTCCTCCGGCGCTGGGCCGCGCAAGGTTTTCGTGACCTTGGGTTACGCCTCGTGGGCGCAGGGGCAGCTGGAGTCTGAGATCACCGAAAACAGCTGGCTCACCGTGGCCGCAGACCCCGCGGTGATTTTTGATGCCCCGGTCCACGAGCGCTACGAACGCGCCATGGCCTTGCTGGGCTTGCAGCCTTGGATGCTCTCCCCGGACGCCGGTCATGCCTGAGAGCGCACCGGTGCTCCCCCCAAATTGCCAGCAGCTGCTGGCCTTTGACTTTGGCACCAAACGCACCGGCGTGGCCAGCGGCAACCTGATCACACGAAGCGCCACACCCCAGCCCACCATCGCCGCCGAGGGCGATGCCCGGTTTGTGCAAATCGCTCAGCGCATCCGCGATTGGACCCCCCAAGCCTTGGTCGTTGGCGTACCCTACCACCCCGACGGCGCCCCGCACGAAAATACCGTGCGCGCCCAAAAATTCGCGCGCCAGTTGCGCGGGCGTTTCGGTTTGCCGGTGTTCGAGGTCGACGAGCGCTACAGCACCACCGAGGCCTTGGCCAGTGGGGCCAAAGACGCCGACGCCGCCTCGGCCTGCATCATCTTGGAACAATTTTTGAGGAGCTTGCCGTGAGCCAGTTGCCGTTGTCATCTGCCCAGGCCTTGCAGGCCGAGGGCCTGTATGTGAAATTGCTCGACGGTGTGCGCGCCTTGGTGGCCGACAGCGCAGGCCCCGTGGTGCTCGCTGGCATCCCTTCGGGCGGTGCTTGGTTGGCCGAGCGTTTGCACCGCGACCTGGGCCTGAGTGGCTCGTCCGGCGTGGTCTCCTCGAGCATGCACCGCGACGACTTCTCCAAGCGCGGCCTGTCCATCAGCGCCCAAACCACCTTGCCCTTTGAGGTCAACGGCGCGCACGTGCTGCTCATCGACGACGTGCTCTACACCGGGCGCACCTTGCGCGCAGTGATCAACGAGTTGTTCGACCACGGCCGACCGGCGAGCGTGCGCTTGGCGGTGTTGGTGGACCGCGGTGGGCGCGAGTTGCCGATCGAGGCGCAGTTCGTGGCCGCGCGGGTGCAGATGGGCACCGATGAATCCTTGTCCTTGGCCCGCGACGCGGTGGGTCACTTGAGCTTTGTTGTGGAGCGAGCCACCTGATGTACAAACGAAACCCCCAACTCAACAAAAACGGTGAGCTGATCCACCTGCTCTCCACCGAGGGCCTGTCCAAGGACATGCTCACGCACATCTTGGACACCGCCTCGAGCTTTGTCAGTGTGAGCGACCGCGAGGTCAAGAAGGTGCCCCTCTTGCGCGGCAAGAGCGTCTTCAACCTGTTTTTTGAAAACAGCACCCGCACCCGCACGACCTTCGACATCGCGGCCACGCGCCTGTCGGCCGACGTCTACACGCTCGACATCGCGCGCTCCTCGGCCAGCAAGGGCGAGTCGCTGCTCGACACCATCGCCAACCTCAGCGCCATGGCGGCCGATATTTTTGTGGTGCGCCACAGCGAGTCCGGCGCGCCCTACTTGATCGCGCAACACGTGGCACCCCACGTGCACGTGGTCAACGCCGGTGACGGGCGTCACGCACACCCCACGCAGGCGCTGTTGGACATGTACACCATCCGCCACTACAAGAAGGACTTCACCCAGTTGTCCGTGGCCATCGTGGGCGATGTCTTGCACTCGCGCGTGGCCCGCTCCAACATCCACGCCCTGACCACCTTGGGCTGCCCCGACGTGCGCGTGGTCGGCCCGCGCACCTTGGTGCCCTCCGACATGTCGCACATGGGTGTGCGGGTGTGTCATTCTTTGGAAGAGGGCATCAAGGGTTGCGATGTGGTCATCACCCTGCGCTTGCAAAACGAGCGCATGAACGGCGCGCTCCTGCCCTCCAGCCAAGAGTTCTTCAAGAGCTTTGGGCTGACCCATGAGCGCCTGCGCTGGGCCAAACCCAACGCCATCGTCATGCACCCCGGCCCGATCAACCGCGGGGTGGAAATCGACTCGGCCGTGGCCGATGGGCCGCAAAGCGTGATCTTGCCGCAGGTGACCTTTGGCATTGCGGTGCGCATGGCGGTGATGGGGATTGTGGCGGGGAACGAAGCATGAAAATCTTGATTCAAAACGGCCGGGTCGTGGACCCCGCCAGCGGGCGCGACGAGCGCGCCGACGTGGCCATCGCGGCCGGACGCATCATCGCCATCGGTGCCGTGGGCGCGGACTTTGCCCCCAACCGCACCATCGACGCCAGTGGCTGCATCGTGGCCCCTGGCTTGGTGGACTTGTCGGTGCGCTTGCGCGAACCGGGCCAAGAACACGCCGCCATGCTCGAAAGCGAAATGGCCGCGGCCGTGGCCGGTGGGGTGACCAGCCTGGTCTGCCCGCCCGACACCGACCCGGTGCTTGACGAGCCCGGCTTGGTCGACATGCTCAAGTTCCGCGCCGAAAAACTGCACTTGGCGCGGGTGTTCCCCTTGGGCGCTTTGACGCGCGGCTTGAAGGGCGAGGTGCTGACCAACATGGCCGAGCTCACCGAGTCGGGCTGTGTGGGTTTTGGCCAGGCCGAGGTGCCCATCGTCAACACGCAGGTCTTGCAGCGCGCGCTGCAATACGCCGCCACCTTCGGCTACACCGTGTGGTTGCGCCCAACGGACGCTTGGTTGGGCAAGGGCGTGGCCGCCAGCGGCCCCTTGGCCACGCGCATGGGTTTGTCGGGTGTGCCCGCCGCGGCCGAAACGATCGCCTTGCACACCTTGTTTGAACTCATGCGCGCCGTGGTCGGCAAGGGAACGGCCGCGCGGGTCCACATCTGCCGCATCAGCAGCGCCGCGGGCTTGGCCTTGGTGCGCCAAGCCAAGGCCGAAGGTTTGCCCGTGAGCTGCGACGTCAGCGTGCACAACCTGCACCTGACCGACGTGGACATGGGCTACTACGACAGCCGCTTTCGCGTGCAGCCGCCGCTGCGCCAGCAGCGCGACCGCGATGCCTTGCGCCAAGGTTTGGCCGACGGCACCATCGACGCCTTGGTGTCGGACCACAACCCGGTGGACAGCGATGCCAAAACCTTGCCCTTTGCCGAAGCCGAGGCCGGCGCCACCGGCGTGGAGCTGCTCTTGGGCTTGGCCTGCCGTTGGGCCGAACAAGACGGCTTGTCGCTGAGCCAAGCCTTGCGCGTGGTCACCAGCGGTGCGCAGTCGGTCTTGGGTGAGCGTTTGGGCACCTTGCAAGACAGCGTGGGTCGGCTGAGTGTGGGCGGACAAGCCGATGTGTGCGTGTTCCACCCCGCCGCCGCGTGGACGGTGCAGCCCCAGGCCTTGCGCAGCCAAGGTAAGCACACGCCGTTCGAAGGCCACACGCTGAGCGCGGCCGTGCGCGCCACCGTGGTGGGTGGCCACGTGGCGTTTGAAGCGCCCGCGGCATGAGCCCTGTTCGCCCCCGAACGGTCGCGGTCTGGCGCATGTTGCGCGCCACCGCGCACGTGGTGCGCGGCCTTTGGATCATCCGCACGCGCTTTGAGCGCCAAAGCCCCGAGCAAACCGAAGCCACGGTGGCGCAGTGGTCGCGCGACATGTTGCGCATCATGGGCGTGCAGCTCGAGGTGCGTGGCCAAGCACCGGCCGCTGGGCCGTGTTTGGTGGTGGCCAACCACATCTCGTGGTTGGACATTTTGGTGATCAACGCCGCGCAACCGGTGCGCTTCGTCTCCAAAGCCGACGTCTTGCGTTGGCCACTCTTGGGCTCTTTGGTGGCGGGGGCGGGCACCTTGTTCATCGAGCGCGAATCGCGCCGCGACGCGTTGCGCATGGTTCAGCTCATGGCCGAGCGCTTGCAGGCCGGAGACCGTGTGGCGGTGTTCCCCGAAGGGACCACGGGCGATGGCCGCGGCCTGTTGCCCTTTCATCCCAATTTGTTGCAGTCGGCGATCGCAGCCGACGCGCCCATCGTGCCGGTGGCCTTGCGCTACGTGAAGGCCAACAGCCAAGAGCGCCACGACGCCCCAGTGTTTGTGGGCAGCACCACCTTGGTGGCCTCGATTTGGACGACGCTGCGCGCGCGCGAACTCACCGCTGTGGTGCACTACACCGAGGCCCAAACCGCCCAAGGTCGCGACCGCCGGGCGTGGGCGCTGGATTTGCACGGCGTGTTGTCTCGCGAAGTTTGAGCCCGATGGGCATGCTGCTGTGTGCTAACTTCAAACCATGTTTCCCGCCCAAGAGTTCCTGACCCTCCCCTTGCTGGCCGCCGCCTTGCTGGTGCTCATCAGCGTGGTGGCGGGCGTTCTGTCGGCGCGCGCGGGCTTCTCTTTTTTGTTGGTGTTTTTGCTTGCGGGTTCTTTGGCGGGTGAAGACGGCCCCGGCGGTTTTCTGTTTGATGATTTCAAACTCAGCTTCTGGGTGGGCAACGTGGCCTTGGCGGTCATCTTGCTCGACGGCGGTTTGCGCACCGAGTTCAAGACCTTTCGCACCGGCCTCAAACCGTCTTTGGTTTTGGCTTCCTTGGGCGTGGTGGTCAGTGCGGGCATCACCGGTGTGGCCGCGCACGGGCTCTTGGGATTGGACTGGTACCTGGCCATGCTGCTCGGGGCCATCGTCGGTTCCACGGACGCCGCGGCGGTGTTTTCTCTGCTGCAGTCATCGGGTGTTCGGCTCAACGAACGGGTGGCCGCCACCTTGGAAATTGAATCGGGTTTGAACGACCCCATGGCGGTGTTTTTGACCATCGCCTTCATCACCTTGGCCTTGGGGCAGGTATCGGGTCAAGCCGTCACGGCGGGTGGCTTGTTCATCGCTTTTCTGTTGCAAATGGGTTGGGGTGCCGCCATGGGTTTGGCCAGCGGCTGGGGTGTGGCGCAGCTGCTGCGGTTCTTGGCGCGCTGGCGCGACACGGGCGGCGGCGTGCGTGCGCTCTTGTTGGTCTCCGCGGGTTTGGCGGTCTTCGCCGCCACCTCGGCCTTGGGCGGATCGGGCTTTTTGGCGGTCTACCTCATGGGGGTGATCACCGCCAACCGCGCGCGCTTGCTGGTCTCGCGCTCCTTGTCGGCCATGGACGGTTACGCGTGGTTGTCGCAAGCCGGCATGTTCTTGTTGTTGGGCCTTTTGGCCACACCCTCGGCGGTGCTCGCCACCTTGTGGCCGGCTTTGGGTGTGGCGGTGGTCTTGATGCTGGTGGCCCGCCCGGTGGCGGTGTGGCTGTGTTTGAAGCCCTTTAAATTTGAAGCGCATGAGATCAAGTTCATCTCGTGGGTGGGTTTGCGCGGTGCGGTGCCGATTGTTTTGGCCGTGTTCCCAGTCATGGCCGGCGTGCCGGGCGCACAAACCTTTTTCAACGTGGCCTTTGTGGTCGTGTTGGCCTCGCTGATTTTGCAGGGTGCGACCATTCCTTGGGCGGCCAAACGCTGGCACGTGGCCTTGCCCGATCTGGACGATACGCAAGAAGCGCGACAAGTGTTTGGCGACTTTGTGATGAGCGCCGATGCTTCCATGGGTGATTTTTGTTTGTTTTATGGTTTGCCCACGCCCGAAGAACCCGATCAAGCCGTGGGCGATTGGTTGTTGGCGGCCTTGGGCAAACCGCCGGTGGAAGGCGACATGGCCTTGTGTGGTGCGGTCGAGGTGCACGTGCGCACCATGAAAGACGGCCGCATCGAACAAGTGGGTATCAAGTTGGCATGACCTCTGCGGCTGTTCTTCCGACCTTGTTCGTCTCGCATGGATCGCCCATGTTTGCGATCGAGCCCGGCACCACGGGTCCGGCTTTGCGGGCGTATGCAAAAACACAGCTCTGCGGCGAGGCTTTGCGCGGCGTCTTGGTGATGTCGCCGCATTGGATGGCGCCTGAGCCCGCGATCATGGGGCACCCCGCGCCCAACACTTGGCACGACTTCGGGGGCTTTCCCGAGGTCTTGTACACACTCGATTACCCCGCGCCCGGCGCACCCGATTTGGCCCAACGCGTACAAAGCTTGTTGGCGGATGCGGGCCATGCCGCACCGATCGACCTGCAGCGTCCCCGTGACCACGGGGCTTGGGTGCCGATGATGCACCTCCTGCCGGAGGCCCGTGTGCCGGTCATTCAGATCGCTTTGCCCAGCCACGCCACACCCCAGGCGCTGTTCGCCATGGGCCAAGCCTTGCGATCGCTCAAACACGAGGGGGTGTTGGTGGTGGGTTCGGGCAGCCTGACGCACAACCTGCGCGAATTTTTCACCG
>DAISXI010000034.1:0-1109 GCA_036825935.1 Hydrogenophaga sp. | reverse complement strand
GTGTTGGTGGTGGGTTCGGGCAGCCTGACGCACAACCTGCGCGAATTTTTCACCGAGCCGGCCGAGCAGAACAGCCCGCCCGAGCCCTATGTGACGGCCTTTGCGCGTTGGGTCGAGCAGACCTTGGAAGCGCAAGACCGAGACAGCCTGTTCGATTACCGCCAGCGCGCTCCGCAAGCCGCGCGGGCCCACCCCACCGACGAACATTGGCGCACCCTGTACTTCGCCCTTGGGGCGGCCGAGTGGGGCACGGGGGCTGCCCCGAGCGTGCACTACCTCAGCCGCGAGGTCATGCACCGCTGGCTGGCCATGGACGCGGTGGCCTTTCATGCCACGGTCTGAGCGCTGCTAAACTGCCGCCATGTCTTTCGCCCGGATTCACCGCCGTTTCACCGCTTGGCTGGCCATGCTCGCCTTGGTGATGAGCGCCTTGGCACCCACGGTGTCGCAGGCGGTGGTGATGTCGTCCGACCGCGCCGACTGGCTCGAGGTCTGCACCACCACCGGTGTGATGTGGGTCAAGGCCGATTCGGCCACCACGGACGAGGGCACCATGCCCATGGTCGGACACGAACAGGGTTGCGAGATTTGCATCCACACCGTCACGGGCGCACCGCCCGTGCTCTCGGGTATCGCCACGACAGTCATGGGCCAGCCCTTTGTGCGGCCCCAGACGCTGGTCGCATCGGCACACCCCGCTGTGCTTTGGGCCCCGGCCCAATCCCGAGCCCCACCCCTCTTCGCCTGATTCCAGGTCCGTCGGCGCTGCCCCCGTGCGGTGGCCTCGATCGTCATTACCCTGTCGCGCCCTCAGCCGCACAGGGTCCCACTTCACCCCGTTTTCTTCGTTTCACCTAGGAGCATTCCATGAAAAAACTCATCATCACCGGCCTCTTGGCCATCACCAGCACCGCTTGGGCGCAAACCAGCGTCAAGGTGGAAGACGCTTGGGTGCGCGGCACCGTGGCTTCGCAAAAAGCCACCGGCGCTTTCATGCGCTTGACCTCATCGGCCAACGCCCGTTTGGTGGCGGTGCAGTCGCCCGCCGCCGGTGTGGTGGAAATCCACGAAATGGCCATGGAAAAAGACGTCATGAAAATGCGCGCGGT
>DAISXI010000033.1:0-16202 GCA_036825935.1 Hydrogenophaga sp. | reverse complement strand
CAATACTGCTGGTGGGTGGTACAGGGTTTGAACCTGTGACCCCTGCCGTGTGAAGGCAGTGCTCTACCGCTGAGCTAACCACCCGTGTGGTTTGTAGCCTCAAATTATAGCCAGTTTTCGGCGTTAATTTCCACGTCAAGACTCAGGCTGGAATTTTTCTAAAGAAGGATTGGCCGTTCACGGCTTTGTCCAATTCGGCCAGCACGGTTTCGTGGCTTTGGAGTTCGTGTTCGTTGGCTCGGATGACGGGCAGTTCAAAGCTGCTGAGGTCGATTTCTTCTTCGGCGGATTGCATGACCACCACCGCGTCTTCCTCGTCCATCACCAAGGCGTTTTGGCCGCGCGTCATGTTGATGTACACATCGGCCAGCAGCTCGGCATCTAGCAAGGCACCGTGCAAGGTGCGGTTGGAGTTATCCACTTCCAAGCGGCTGCACAAAGCGTCCAAACCGTTGCGCTTACCCGGGAACATTTCCTTGGCCATGACCAAGGTGTCGATCACCGAATGGGCCACTTGCGTGATGGGCGGCAAACCCAACAAAGACATCTCTTTGTTGAGAAAGCTCAAGTCAAACGGCGCGTTGTGGATGATGAGCTCAGCGCCTTGCAGGTAAGCCACCAGCTCGTCGGCGATGGCAGCGAACTTGGGCTTGTCGCGCAAAAACTCGGTGGTGATGCCGTGCACCTTGAGCGCGTCTTCGTGGCTGTCGCGCTCGGGGTTGATGTAGATGTGCAGGTTGTTGCCGGTGAGCTTGCGGTTGAGCAACTCCACACAGCCGATTTCAATGATGCGGTCGCCCTGAGCGGCCGACAGGCCCGTGGTTTCGGTGTCCAGAACGATTTGCCGCATCTCAGTGGTTCTCTTTGGCGTGGTTGATGGAGTACTTGGGGATTTCAATGGTCACGTTGGTCTGCGCCAAGATCGCTTGGCAAGACAAACGCGATTGTGGGGCCAAGCCCCAAGCGCGGTCGAGCATGTCTTCTTCGTTGTCTTCGGCCGGGTTCAAACTCGCGCCGCCCTCGCGCACCAAGACGTGGCAGGTGGTGCAGGCACACACCATGTCGCAGGCGTGTTCGATGTTGATGCCGTTATCGAGCAAGGCCTCGCAAATCGAGGTGCCCGCCGGAGCGCTGACCTCGGCGCCTTGGGGGCAGTATTCGGCATGGGGCAGGATTTTGATGGTGGGCATGGTGATTAGAAAAAACGTTCAGATGTCTTGCACACGGCGGCCGGCCAGCGCTTGCTGGATGCCCCGGTTCATGCGTTGGGCGGCAAACGCCTCAGTGCCGTCGGCCAAGGCCTTGGTGGCGGCTTCGACCACGGCAGCGCTGCTTGACGCGGGGTCTTGCAGGCATTGGCTCAAACGGGCCATGAGCCCGTCGATGGCGCCGCGCTCGGTGACCGACAGCACATCGCCATCGATTTGCAAAGCGCTGCGCGTGGCCATGAGCAAACGGTCGGCGTCCACGCGGGCCTCGACCAGCGCGCGCGCGGCCATGTCTTGTTGGGCGGTGGCGAAGCCGTCTTGCAGCATGGCGGCGATCTGCTCGTCGCTCAGGCCATAGGCGGGCTTCACGTCGATGTTGGCCTCCACCCCCGAGACCATTTCCCGAGCGGCCACCGAGAGCAAGCCGTCGGCGTCCACGGTAAAGGTCACGCGGATGCGCGCCGCACCAGCTGCCATGGGCGGGATGCCGCGCAATTCGAATCGCGCCAAGCTGCGGCAATCGGCGACCAAGTCGCGCTCACCTTGCACCACGTGCAAAGCCAAGGCGGTTTGACCGTCTTGGTAGGTGGTGAAATCTTGCGCGCGCGCGGTCGGGATGGTGCTGTTGCGCGGCACGATGCGTTCCACCAAACCGCCCATGGTCTCGATGCCCAAGGACAAAGGGATCACATCGAGCAACAACAAATCGCCCTCGCTGCTGTTGCCGGCCAAAGCATTGGCTTGGATGGCGGCGCCCAAGGCCACCACCTCGTCGGGGTTCAAATCGTTCAAAGGCGCTTGACCAAAAAACGCCCCGACCGCGGCCTGCACCACTGGCATGCGAGTGGAGCCGCCGACCATGACCACGCCTTGAATATCGCTGGTCGCCAGACGCGCATCGCGCAAGACCTTGCGCACCGCCGTGAGCGTTCGTTGGGTCAAGGCCTCGGTGCATTGGGCAAAGTCGCTGGCGCTGACACGGTGGGTCAAGACGCCCACCGACAACTCCACGCCAAACACCACGCCTTCGGCTTGCGCCTCGGGCGAGGACAAGGCCTCTTTGCAGCGACGGGCTTCGGATTGCAAACGCGCCCGATCGGCCGCGGCCATGGGCGCCTGAGCCAACGCTGGAGCGGCTTGTGCGAGCACCCACTGCGCCAGCGCGTGGTCGTAATCGTCACCACCCAAGGCCGAATCGCCACCCGTGGCCAAGACCTCGAACACGCCTTGGGTCAAGCGCAAGATGGAAATATCGAAGGTGCCGCCGCCCAAGTCATAGACGGCGTAAACCCCTTCGGTCGCGTGGTCGAGGCCATAGGCGATGGCCGCGGCCGTGGGTTCGTTGATCAGGCGCAGCACCTCGATGCCCGCGAGCTGGGCCGCGTCTTTGGTGGCTTGGCGCTGGGCGTCATCGAAGTACGCGGGCACGGTGATGACCGCACCGAACAGTTCATCGTCAAAGCTGTCTTCGGCCCGAAAACGCAGCGTGGCCAGCACCTCGGCGCTGACCTCCATGGGTGTTTTGCGGCCCGCCACGGTCTCGATGACGGCCATGCCCTGCTCGTCCACCACGCGGTAAGACAAACGGTCCACATCCGCAACCTGTGCGCGCGTGCGGCCCATCAAGCGCTTGACCGAAGCGATGGTGTTGCTGGGGTCTTGGTGTTGTGCGGCCAAGGCATCGTGGCCCACTTGTCGGCCCGAACCGCCCGATTTGGGGTCGGTGTAACGCACCACGCTGGGCAAGAGCACCCGGCCTTGCAGGTCGGGCAAACATTCGGCCACGCCGTGGCGAACCGAGGCCACCAGCGAATGCGTGGTGCCCAAATCGATGCCCACCGCGATGCGGCGTTGGTGGGGGTCCAGCGATTGGCCGGGCTCAGAAATTTGCAACAGTGCCATGCGCTTATTGTCCCAGTTCGTCGTGTCGTTTTTCGATGGCTTGCTCAAAGCGCTGCACGAACATCAAAGCCCGCACGGCTTGGGCCATGCCGGGCGTGTCCCCTGCCCCGTCCAAGCGCTCAATCGCTTGGACCCATTCGCGCCAAGCCGCACGAACGGTGGCGCTCAAGGCGTCCAAGGCGCTGGCGTCGTCGGCCTCGTCCAAGGCCTCGCGCCATTCCATTTGTTGCATCAAAAAGGCACCCGGCATGGCCGTGTTGTCTTCGGCCCGAATCGCCACACCGCGCAGCTCACACAGGTAAGCGGCCCGGGTGATGGGGCTTTTCAAACGCTGGTAGGCCTCGTTGATGCGCACCGACCACTGCATGGCTTGGCGCTGCTGCTGCGCCGAGTCGCTGGCGTGGCGGTCCGGATGCGCCTGTCGTTGCAAGGTTTTCCATGCATCGTCCAAAGCCGCCTTGTCCAAAGCAAAGCGCTGAGGCAGGTCGAAAATTTCAAAGTCGGTGGATTGCAGGTTCATCAAAAAAGCCGCCACAACGCGTTGGCGTGGGCGGCCCTGTGGCCCGTCGGCGTGCTCAGACGCGGAAGCTCTCGCCACACCCGCAGCGGTCGCGCTCGTTGGGGTTGTTGAAGCGAAAGCCTTCGTTCAAACCCTCGCGCACAAAGTCCAGCTGCGTGCCGTCGATGTAGGCCAAGCTTTTGGGGTCGACCAAGACCTTCACGCCGTTGTCTTCGAACACCACGTCTTCGGGCGCGATCTCGTCGGCGTATTCGAGCTTGTAGGCCAAGCCCGAACAACCGGTGGTTTTCACACCCAAGCGAACACCCACACCTTTACCGCGTCGGGTCAGGTAGCGCGTGACGTGGCGTGCGGCGGAGTCAGAGATCGAAATGGACATGGCTGGGGGCGATCGTTCGGTGAAGGGGCGATGCGGTCAGTGGGCGTGTTTTTGGCGGTAGTCGTCCACCGCGGCCTTGATGGCGTCTTCGGCCAAGATGGAGCAGTGAATCTTCACCGGCGGCAAAGCCAACTCTTCGGCGATCTCGCTGTTTTTCAGGGCGGCCGCTTGATCCAAGGTTTTGCCCTTGACCCACTCGGTCACCAAAGAAGAGGAGGCAATGGCCGAGCCACAGCCGTAGGTCTTGAAACGCGCATCCTCAATCACACCGGTTTGCGGGTTGACTTTGATTTGCAGCTTCATGACATCGCCGCAGGCGGGCGCACCGACCATGCCGGTGCCCACGGTGTCGTCGCCCTTGTCAAAAGAACCGACGTTGCGGGGGTTTTCGTAGTGGTCAACCACTTTGTCTGAATAGGCCATGGTCTTACTCCTTCAATGGGCTGCCCACTGGATGGTGGATAAATCGATACCGTCTTTGAACATCTCCCACAGGGGAGACAACTCGCGCAACTTGGCCACGTTCTCGGTGATCGTGGCGATGGCGTAATCCACCTCGGCCTCGGTGCTCCAACGGCCCAAGGTCATGCGCAAGCTGCTGTGCGCCAATTCGTCGCTGCGGCCCAAGGCGCGCAACACATAGCTGGGCTCCAAGCTGGCCGAGGTGCAGGCCGAGCCGCTGGAGACGGCCAAACCTTTGATGCCCATGATCAGCGACTCGCCTTCGACGTAGTTGAAGCTCATGTTCAGGTTGTGGGGCACGCGCTGGGTGGCGTGGCCGTTGATGAACACCTCTTCCATGCCCTGCAGACCCGCCAGCAAGCGGTCTTGCAAGGCTTTGATGCGGCGATTTTCTTCGTGCATCTCGGCCTTGGCGATGCGGTAGGCCTCGCCCATGCCCACGCACTGGTGGGTGGGCAAGGTGCCCGAGCGCATGCCGCGCTCGTGACCGCCGCCGTGCATTTGCGCTTCCAAGCGCACGCGCGGCTTGCGGCGCACATACAAAGCGCCAATGCCTTTGGGGCCATAGGTTTTGTGCGAGGTCAGGCTCATGAGGTCGACCGGCAGGGTTTGCAAATCGATGTCCACACGGCCCGTGGCTTGCGCGGCATCGACGTGGAAGATCACGCCTTTTTCGCGGCACAGTGCGCCCAATGCAGCGATGTCTTGGATCACACCGATCTCGTTGTTCACGAACATGATCGAAGCCAAGATGGTGTCGGGGCGGATGGCCGCTTTGAAGGCGTCGAAGTTGACCAAGCCATCGGCTTGAACATCGAGGTAGGTCACCTCAAAACCTTGGCGCTCGAGTTCGCGGCAGGTGTCGAGCACGGCTTTGTGTTCGGTCTTGGCGGTGATGAGGTGCTTGCCTTTTTCTTGGTAAAAGTGGGCCGCGCCTTTGATGGCCAGGTTGTTGGACTCGGTGGCACCGCTGGTCCAAACGATTTCGCGGGGGTCGGCCCCGATCAAGGCGGCGACTTGTTCACGCGCGGTCTCGACCGCTTTTTCGGCTTCCCAGCCCCAAGCGTGGCTGCGCGAAGCGGGGTTGCCGAAGTGCTCGCGCAACCAAGGAATCATGGCGTCTACCACCCGTGGGTCACATGGGTTGGTGGCGCTGTAGTCCATGTAAATGGGGAAATGTGGGGTGCTCATGGCGTTCTCAGCGGTGGGTTGTGTTTATTTGGACAAGGCGCTGGCGCCCAAGGCGAACACCGAATTGGGGGCGTTGACGCGGATGGGCTTGACCACGGAAGGGGTCGAAATGGTGCGCTTGATCATGGGTTGGGCGTCGATCACCACGCCTTTGGCGTGTTGCTCTTCCACCAGGGACTGCAAGGAGACCGAATCCAAAAAGTCGACCATCTTGGCGTTCAAGGTGGACCACAGGTCGTGCGTCATGCAACGCTGGCCTTCGCCCAAACAGTTTTCTTTGCCGCCGCACTGGGTGGCGTCGATGGGCTCATCCACCGAAACAATGATATCGGCCACGGTGATCTCGCTGGCTTTGCGTCCCAAAGAGTAGCCCCCGCCGGGGCCACGGGTGGATTCCACCAACTCGTGACGGCGCAGCTTGCCGAACAGCTGTTCCAGGTACGACAAGGAGATGTGTTGGCGCTGGCTGATGGCGGCCAAGGTCACAGGGCCATTGGTTTGGCGCAAGGCCAAATCGATCATCGCAGTGACCGCAAAGCGGCCTTTGGTGGTGAGTCGCATGGTGATGAGCTCCTGAAAAGTGGGCCTGGCCGCGGGGGCTTCGCAACAGTCGAAAGACCTTCAAATGGCAATCCGACTGATTTGGTCGAGTATACACCCAATATCCGACTGATTCAGTCGGCATTCAGGAAATGGGCTTATTTGTTCAGGACAAATCAGACCAGGGCGTCGTGCCCACTGGCGCCCAAGACCCGGGCTTTGAGTTGGCCCAGCTGGTCTCGCGTCTGGGCCGCTTTCTCAAACTCCAGGTTGCGGGCGTGCTCCATCATGAGTTTTTCCAAGCGCTTGATCTCTCGGGCCAAGTCGCGCTCGTTCATGTCGCCCATCTCGGCCGCGGCCTGGCTTTGCGCCGCCAAGCGGTCGGCTTCTTTGCCCGCTTTTTCGCTGTAGACCCCATCGATGAGGTCTTTGATGCGCTTGTTGATGCTGCGCGGCTCAATGCCGTTGGCCAGGTTGAAGGCGATTTGTTTGGTGCGCCGACGTTCGGTTTCGTCCATGGCGCGCTTCATCGAGTCGGTGATGCGGTCGGCGTAGAGAATGGCGCGGCCGTTGAGGTTTCGCGCAGCGCGGCCAATGGTTTGGATCAGGCTGCGCTCGGAACGCAAAAAGCCTTCTTTGTCGGCGTCCAGAATCGCCACCAAAGAGACCTCGGGGATGTCGATGCCCTCGCGCAGCAAGTTGATGCCCACCAGCACATCAAAAGCACCCAAGCGCAAATCGCGCAAGATCTCCACCCGCTCGACCGTGTCCACGTCGCTGTGCACATAACGCACCTTCACGCCGTTTTCGGTCAAGTAGTCGGTGAGTTGCTCGGCCATGCGCTTGGTCAGGGTGGTGATGAGCACGCGCTCGTTCTTTTGCACCCGGATGCGAATTTCTTGCAGCACATCGTCCACCTGGTGCACGGCGGGTCGCACCTCGAGTTGCGGGTCCACCAAGCCGGTGGGCCGCACCAACTGCTCCACGACTTGGCCAGCGTGGGTTTTTTCGTAGTCCGCCGGGGTGGCGGAGACGAACACACATTGGCGCATGCGCTGCTCGAACTCGTCGAATTTAAGCGGGCGGTTGTCCAGCGCACTGGGCAAACGAAAACCGTATTCGACCAAGGTGGTTTTGCGCGCCCGGTCGCCGTTGTACATGCCGCCGAACTGGCCAATCAACACATGGCTTTCGTCCAAAAACATGAGCGCGTCTTTGGGCAAGTAATCGGTGAGGGTTGAAGGCGGTTCGCCCGGTACCGCACCCGACAAATGTCGCGAGTAGTTTTCAATGCCCTTGCAGTGCCCCACTTCGCTGAGCATCTCCAAGTCAAAGCGGGTGCGCTGCTCCAAGCGCTGCGCCTCCACCAGCTTGCCCATGCCCACCAACTCTTTGAGTCGGTCGGACAACTCGGTCTTGATGGACTCCACCGCGCTGAGCACCTGCTCGCGGGGCGTGACGTAATGGCTGCTGGGGTAAACCGTGAAACGCGGGATTTTTTGGCGCACGCGGCCGGTGAGCGGGTCAAAGAGTTGCAAAGACTCGACCTCGTCATCGAACAAATCGATGCGGATGGCCATCTCGGAGTGCTCGGCGGGAAAGACGTCAATGGTGTCGCCGCGCACGCGGAATTTGCCGCGTGAAAAATCTTGGTCGTTGCGCGCGTATTGCATGCGCACGAGTTGCGCGATCAGGTCGCGCTGCCCGACCTTGTCGCCCGTGCGCAGCGTCATCACCATCTGGTGGTAACTCTCGGGTTTTCCGATGCCGTAGATGGCCGAGACCGTGGCCACGATGATGACGTCGCGCCGCTCCAAAATGCTCTTGGTGCAGGAGAGGCGCATCTGCTCGATGTGCTCGTTGATGGCGCTGTCTTTTTCAATGAACAAGTCGCGCTGCGGCACGTAGGCCTCGGGCTGGTAATAGTCGTAGTAGCTGACGAAGTACTCCACCGCGTTTTTGGGGAAGAACTCGCGGAACTCGCTGTAGAGCTGAGCGGCCAAGGTTTTGTTGGGCGCAAACACAATGGCCGGACGACCCAATCGGGCGATCACGTTGGCCATGGTGAAGGTCTTGCCCGAGCCCGTCACGCCCAACAGCGTTTGAAACACCTCGCCGTCGCGCACGCCTTCGACCAACTGCTCGATGGCCGTGGGTTGATCGCCCGCGGGCGGGTACGGCATGAACAACTCGAAGGGCGAATCGGGAAAGGACACGAATTCGCCTTCGAGTGGGGCTGCAGCAACGTCGGTGGGTTCGGTCATGGCGTGGGCCCGGGGGCCGTTAAAATCAGGGATAACCCGAAAGCCTAACCGAGGATCGGGTTTCCCGCCACCCATGAACCCTCAAGGACTTCCCATGTCTCTGTTTTCTGCCGTCGAAATGGCCCCCCGCGACCCGATTCTGGGTCTGAACGAACAATTCAACGCCGACACCAACCCCAGCAAAGTCAACTTGGGTGTGGGCGTGTATTTCGACGACAACGGCAAACTGCCGCTGCTCAAGTGCGTGCAAACCGCCGAAGCCACCATGATGGCCAAGCCCACCCCGCGCGGCTATTTGCCCATCGACGGGATTGCCGCCTACGACACCGCCGTCAAGGGCTTGGTGTTTGGCGCTGAATCTGAAGTGGTGAAAAGCGGCCGTGTGGCCACCGTGCAAGCCATTGGCGGCACCGGCGGCCTGAAGATCGGCGCTGACTTCTTGAAAAAAGTCAGCCCCAAAGCCACCGTGCTGATTTCGGACCCCAGCTGGGAAAACCACCGCGCGCTGTTCACCAACGCCGGGTTCACCGTCGACACCTACCCCTACTTTGACCAGACCGCCAACGGCGGCTTGGGTGGCATCAACTTCACGGGCATGCTCGCCGGGCTGAATGCTGCAGCACCGGGTACCGTCGTGGTGCTGCACGCTTGCTGCCACAACCCCACTGGCTACGACATCAGCCCCGCGCAGTGGGACCAGGTCATCGCCGTGGTCAAGGCCAAGGGTCTGACCGCCTTCTTGGACATGGCCTACCAAGGCTTTGGTTACGGCATCGCCGAAGACGGCGCCGTGATCGCCAAGTTCGTGGCCGCTGGCCTGAACATCTTTGTGTCCACCAGTTTCTCAAAAAGCTTCAGCTTGTATGGCGAGCGCGTGGGCGCCTTGAGCGTGGTGGGTTCGAGCAAAGAAGAAACCGACCGCGTGCTGAGCCAGCTCAAAATCGCCATCCGCACCAACTACTCCAACCCGCCCACGCACGGTGGCACGATCGTGGCGGCGGTGCTGGGCAACCCCGAGTTGCGCACCATGTGGGAAGCCGAATTGGCCGAGATGCGCGTGCGCATCAAAGCCATGCGCCAAAAGCTGGTCGACGGCCTGAAGGCCGCCGGCGTGAACAAGGACATGGGCTTCATCACCACCCAGATCGGCATGTTCAGCTACTCGGGCCTGAGCAAAGACCAAATGGTGCGTCTGCGCAGCGAATTTGGTGTGTACGGCACCGACACTGGCCGCATGTGTGTGGCCGCGCTGAACAGCAAAAATATCGACCACGTCTGCCAATCGATCGCCAAGGTTGTTTGAGATCAACTGAGAGATTGTCGAGATATAACGCTTAAGCGGTGTTTTAGTGCTGGCAATTACCTGCGCATCGGTTTAGAATTGCGACTCAAGTCATTGTGACAACAAGAAATTGTTGTCATTTATCGGTTTTGTGTGATAAAAACATAAATATGACAGTAGTAGCACTTTTGGGACGGAAAGGTGGCAGTGGCAAAAGCACACTGTCCACCAACATTGCCGCGTGGTGTGCCCGCAGTGGACACCAAGTGATGCTGGGCGATGTCGATCGCCAGCAATCGGTGCGCAGTTGGTTGCAAAGGCGCAGTCCTCAGTCGGTCAAGATCAACACGTGGGCCGTGGACAACGGCAAAGTGTTTCGAGCCCCTCCAGGCACCACGCACGTCATCTTGGACACACCCGGTGGTCTTTACGATCATGAGTTGGCCAAATTGGTCGTTTGGATCGACGCCATCATCGTGCCCATCGGTCCCTCTGTGTTTGACCGGGACGCCTCATTGGATTTCCTCAAAGAGCTCGCCAAATTGCCCAAAGTGGCCTCGGGCCGCTGCAAAGTGGCGGCCGTGGGCATGCGCTGGCCAATGGACCGTGTCCAGCAGTGGCATGAGCTTGGCCAAGCGTGGGATACCCCCCTGCTCACCGTGATCCCCGACGCTGCCCACTATCGGTCGTGTTTGGAGAACGGCGGCAGTCTGTTTGACATGCCTGAGGCGATCCGTCAATTTGACATGCCACACTGGCAACCCTTGTTGGACTGGCTTGAAGTGGTGTGGAAGCCCGTTGCGGCCCCTCAAACCTCGGCCGCTACCACCTCCCGATTGTTGGCCGCTGCAGAACAAATGCGGCCACGCCCCAGTGCCCCAACCCCAGCATATCCCTTGAACCGCCCTGTTTTGGCGCCCATGCCCGTTCGCGCTTCTACCATCAGCCCCTTGGTCGCGGGGCCCACCAGCAGCAAAGACAAAGGCTGGATACCCAAATGGTTGAGAATTGCTTAAAGTACTACTTAAGTAGTAAAATAATTTATTCGTTTGTTTGTTTTTTTAACATGTAACCAAATATAAGTTATTTTTTCTGTGATTTATCCGTTAAACAATCACATATCCCTATAATTTGCCTCTGTCAGAGTTATTCAGAACCCACGCAGAGACATACATGAATCCTTCCAAAAACACAGCAGAATCTCCCGACGATTACTGCGGCACCTTTTACGCGGCCAAGTTGCTTGACCTTTCGGTCGGCACGGTCCAGTCGCTCGTCGAAAAGAATGAGTTGCAAGCCTGGAAAACCCGAGGTGGTCACCGCCGCATTTCCATGCAATCCATTTTGGAATACCAACAACGTCACAACATCAAAGGCGGCCTGGACCGCACGCGCCAACCTCGCCTGAAGGTCCTGATCGTGGACGACGACTCGGTGACCCTCGAGATCATCCGCGCCATGATCGACAAATGGGGCTTCCCCATGGATTGCACCTTGATGGCTTCGGCCTTGGAAGCCCTGCTGGACTTCAACACCCTTCGCCCCGATGTGCTGATCACCGATCTGCGCATGCAAGGCGTGGATGGTTTCGAATTGCTCAAAACCCTGAGCGCAACCCCCGCGGCCAATGGCACGGCTGTTGTGGCTTTAACGGGCATGACGCCACAAGAAATTGATGAGCGCGGCGGATTACCCACCAGCACCATCGTTTGCCAAAAACCCATCAACTCGCAATGGCTCAACGGATTTTTCTCCGCGCTGGTGGCCATTCGACAAGGTGCGGCCCCCAACATCGGCAAAATTCAAATCGAATCTCAAGACAATTGAAGCCCTCTGCGGCATTCCAATGAAAAAGGCCCCTTGGGGCCTTTTTCAATGCACAAACCAAGGTCCGTCAGCCGTTGGATCGGGCGCTCGGCATGGGTGCACTGGCACCAGCTTCGTTGACGAACAACTCACCTTCAACCTTGGCACCAGCCCCCACAGAGATGTATTTGTAGCTGATGCTGCCCTTGACCATCGCAGACGAAGCGATCACCAACTCTTCACAAACGGCCACGCCCGAAAACACCCCTTTGATATTGAGGCTGTTGCAAACCACTTCACCTTCGATTTCACCACGGGCACTGACGTTGACGCTGTGTGCGGTCACTGTGCCAGAAGCTCGTCCTTCAACGTGCAAAATGCCCGAGGAGTTGATATCACCTGTAAAGGCAAAGCCTTCGCTGATGACGGAAGGTTTGTTCGTTGTGTCCAACACCGTGGACATGATGGAGGGCTTGGCACGCACAGGCTCCGATACGGGCGCAGCATTTTCGCCATTGGACGAGATCGCTGGGGATGAATCGGGCAAATTAGTTTTTGGTTTGTTGAACATAGTGTGCTGTTTCAATGACTTTTTGTGGATCGACAGGATAACCGCCAACAGATACTTCAAAGTGCAGGTGAACACCTGTCGATGAGCCCGTATTGCCAACCTTACCCAAAACCGTGTCGGTGCTAACCTCTTGGCCCTCACGGACTTGTATGTTGGCCAAATGCGCGTACAAGGTCTCAATGCCTCTATCGTGGCGAATGATGACGGTGTTCCCGTAATTGTGATGGACACGGGCCAATATAACCTTGCCCGCCCTAGCGGCATACACCGACTCGTCTGAACGAGGTATCAGGTCAATACCCGCGTGAAAACGTGGGCTCCCGAGCAGCGGATGCTTTCGAATACCGAACGAGGATGTGGTGGAAAAATCACGCATGGGCATGGTGGATGGCAAGGCCAATAACACATCTTTGAGCGCGCGATTTTTGGCACTCTCATCGGCCAAACCAGTACGCAACAGGGGATCGCTGCGCTCTTCATCATTGATGTTGCCGCCACCCATCGCTGCTCCGCCTTGGATCACACGAATGGCCTTTTCGGTCAGCCCCGATGAATCGAGTCGGGTCTTGAGCGAAACGTTTTCTTCGGTCAGGTTTTGCTTGGCGGAGTCAACAAAACGACGCAACTCCAAGTCGCGCTCTCGGATGGCTTGGGCCAACAAGGGCATGTGCTCGGCATCCAAGTTTTGGATGCCATCGAGCTCCATGTCGTAGGTGCTGCCCAGCAAAGCGCTGTAAACCTCTTGGTGGGAGCGCTCCAGCTCGGCTTTACCGGCGTGCAAAGAAATGGCTGTGACAGACAGTGCCAACAGCATGGAAAGAGCAGAACCACTGACGACGATCGCGCTGCGCGCCAAGACCCTCTGCACCCCTTTGGAGATTGAGAAGTACTTCAGGTCACCCTGCTGCTCGAGGATGATGCGCACGTCCTCAAAGTCAGCAACCCAAAGGCGCTTGACGTGAACCGGCAATCGCCAAAACGAAGCCGTGAACAGACGTGCGTATGTCAACATGCGCGTGGTTAGACCGAGGGTTTGTCGGCGTTAGGGTTGGCCGCTGAAGACGAGGGACCGGCTTGGAACTTAGGCGCGATCACAGGCGCACCTTCTGGCAGAACAGAACCTTGCACCAAGCCACCGCGCTCGATTTCGATTTCGCCGTAAGTGGCTTTGCCGCTGATGCGCCCCGTGCTCCGAATGAGCAAGTGTTCAGACGCTTGCAAGGTGTCGTGTGTTTCACCGTAGATGTCGGCTTTGCGAACCTTGACGTTGCCCACCAACTTGCCGCGGGCACCGACCAGCAGGTCATCGGCCTGCAGTTCGCCCTGCAAGGAACCGTTGATCACCGCGCGGCCAGGCACGACAAATGAACCGGTCACGGTCACGCCCTCGCCGATCACGATGGAGCCTTTGTGTTGATCTTGTTCGTTCATTTTTTAAACTGATTGAGGTTGAAATTAAAAAAAACCTTGGACATGGCGCGTTTCGCAGAAAACCAAACTGACATGAATTTTAGCAAAATCAACAGTTTATTGCCACAACCACACCGAAATTCTTCAGTTTTTGACGCATTTATACCAATTTAACCCAGTATTACAAGGAATGAGGACTTCTTTTTAGGGTTCTACGCCTTGGTTCAGACGCCAAGACGCTGGTATATTGCACTGCAACAATTCAAAGGATGCGCCTGTCATGCTGTACCAGATTTACGAAAACCACCGCTCCGTGATGGAGCCGTTTGCCGACCTGGCCGAAATCGCAGCCAAGCTATACAACAACCCCATGCTGCCCTTGGGGCAAATGCCCATGGCGCAGCGCATCTCCGCGGCATACGATTTGATGCACCGATTGGGAAAGGACTATGTCAAGCCCGTCTTCGGCATCCAATCGGTTCGCATCGAGGACAAGGACATTGCCATCCACGAACGGGTTGAAATCGACAAGCCCTTCTGCGAGCTTCGCCGTTTCAAGCGTTTCACCGACGATGTCAACACCCTGACCATGCTCAAGGAGCAGCCTGTGGTGCTCATCGTGGCACCGTTGTCGGGCCATTACGCCACCCTGCTGCGCGACACCGTGCGCACCATGCTCCAAGGCCACAAGGTCTACATCACCGACTGGAAAAACGCCCGTTTGGTCCCCGTGAGTCAAGGCGACTTCCACCTCGACGATTACGTGAATTACGTTCAAGAATTCGTGCGCTACTTGCAGGGCCGATACGGCAACTGCCACGTCATGAGCGTTTGCCAACCCACGGTGCCGGTGCTCGCCGCGGTGTCGTTGATGTCCAGCCGCGGAGAAACCGCCCCACTGAGCATGACCATGATGGGTGGTCCCATCGATGCCCGTAAAACCCCAACCGCCGTCAACAACATGGCCACCCAGCGCAGCCTGGATTGGTTCGAGAACAACGTCATCTTCCGCGTGCCACCGAGCTTCCCTGGCGAAGGTCGCCGCGTCTACCCCGGCTTCTTGCAACACACGGGCTTCGTGGCGATGAACCCCGACCGCCACGTCAGCAACCACTACGACTACTTCCAAAACCTGATCAAAGGCGATGACTCCAGCACCGAGAGCCACCGCCAGTTCTACGACGAGTACAACGCCGTGCTCGATATGGACGCCAACTATTACTTGGAAACCATCGCCACCGTATTCCAAGACTTCAAATTGGTCAACGACTCTTGGGACGTGCTCAACGAAGAGGGCGAGTCCGAACACGTGAGCCCTCAAGACATCAAAACCACGGCTTTGTTGACCGTGGAAGGTGAACTCGACGACATCTCGGGGTCGGGTCAAACCGCGGCGGCACACGATTTGTGCACGGGCATCCCCAAAAGCAAACACCAACACTACGAAGTCGAAGGTGCTGGCCACTACGGCATTTTCTCGGGCCGCCGTTGGCGCGACATGGTCTACCCGGTGGTCAAGGCCTTCATTTTGGCCAACAACGGTTCGGCAAGCGCCGCGGCCAAGACCCGCAAAGCGGTAGCTCCCGCCCACGCCAAGACCACACGTCGTCGTTCGGCCTAAGACGTTCCAGCGGCTTGCTGCCCATGTTGCTGGTCGACCGCATCGACGCTGCCTTGCCGCAGACCCAGTGCACGCGTTGTGGCTTCCCCGATTGCCGCGCCTACGCCCAGGCTGTGGCCTCGGGCGAGGCGGCCATCAACCAATGCCCACCGGGCGGTGACGAAGGCATCCGCCGCCTGGCCCAACTTACCGGCCAAGCGATCCTCCCGCTGAGCCCCGAACATGGGGTGGACGGCCCCGTGACCGTGGCCATCATCGACGAGCAGTGGTGCATCGGCTGCACGCTGTGTTTGGACGCCTGCCCCACCGACGCCATCGTCGGCACCAACAAACGCATGCACACCGTCATCGAACCTTGGTGCACGGGTTGCGAGTTGTGCATCCCGGTTTGCCCGGTGGACTGCATTGGCTTGGAGCCCGTCAGCGGGACACGCACCGCATGGGACGCGTGGACACCCGAACAAGCCGACACGGCCAAAGCCCGCTACCAATCGCGGCAACTGCGCTTGGTGCGCGAAGCCGACGAACACCACGAGCGCTTGCAAGCCAAATCCCAGGCCAAACTCCAAGACTTTGAGGCGCACCCCAAAAGTGATTCTGACACCGAGACCGATCGCAAACGTAGCATCATCGAGACGGCTATGGCCAAAGCCCGAAGCCGCCAAACCGCGACCAAGCCCCAAACACCATGACCCAGCTCATCAAACTGATCGAGCCCCTGACCAAGACTTACACGATCTGCGAGTAAGCCTCGATCACCTCGGCCGGTGCTTGCACCAGCTCGATCAAGACGCCTTCGCCGGCGATGGGGAATTCGTCGTTGGACTTGGGGTGCAGAAAAGTGATGTCGTGACCCGCCGCACCTTTGCGGATGCCGCCTGGAGCAAAGCGCACACCTTTGGCGGTGAGCCACTCCACCGCCAGCGGTAAGTTGTCGATCCACAAACCGATGTGGTTGAGCGGTGTGGTGTGGACCGCAGGCTTTTTCTCCGGGTCCAGCGGCTGCATCAAATCGACCTCGACCTTGAACGGACCAGCACCCATAG
>DAISXI010000032.1:0-16578 GCA_036825935.1 Hydrogenophaga sp. | reverse complement strand
GGCTGATGCACCACCCCGTGGGTGTGATGCCCGTCATGGGCAGCAACCAACTCGAGCGCATCGCCACCTTCGCGCAAGCGTTCCAGGTGCCGATGGACCGTCAAACTTGGTACGAACTCTACGAACTGGCCAACGGCCACGAAGTGCCTTAAACGGCCGCGTGACATTGCCCCTCAGCCCAACGAAAGCCCCCATGCGCCACATGCCAGATGCCATGCCCATTGCCCAAGCCGCACCCGAGGTGGCGATGAGCGACCCTGCCGATTACCGCAAAGCCCTGTCGTGCTTTGCCACCGGTGTGACCGTGATCACCTCCCGCTGGCAAGACAGCGATTGGGGCATGACCTGCAACTCTTTCGCCTCAGTGTCCTTGGAGCCGCGTTTGGTCCTGTGGAGCATCCGCAAAGCCGCCACCAGCTTGGAAGCCTTCACCCAATCCGGTGGCTTTTCGGTCAACGTCTTGTCGCAGCCCCAACAGCCCTTGGCCCGCCAGTTCGCCAGCGGCGACATGGCCGCGCGTTTTGCCGGTGTTGATGTGGTGCGTCAAAGCACCGACCGCCTGCGCTTGACACAGGCCTTGGCGTGGTTCGATTGCAGCTTGCACCAGCTGGTAGAAGCGGGCGATCACCACATCGTCATCGGGCAGGTGCAAGACTTTGGATGGCGCGATGCCGCCGCCTTGGGCTTTTGGCGCAGCCAGTTTGGCGAGTTTCAAGCCTTTGCTTAAAAACGGATCATGATCCCATAAACCGACTTAGAGTTTGTTGGCGGTATTGACCAGTTGCAGGTCAACTCGTCGCTTGTTGCCCCCGTTGCAGACGTTCTCGGCTATTGGATAAATGCTGCCGCATGGCTGCTCGCGCTTCAACTGGATCTTGGCTTTGGATAGCCAAAAAAATCTGCTGGTGCTCTTGGTGAACGCGGCGCAAATAGGCCAAACGACCTTGAGGCTCGATGGGCGCTGTTTTGAGCCGCGTACGAGGGATGATCATGGTGCCCAGATAGGTCATCAGCTCAACAAAATGTCGGTTGCCGGTGGCCCGGGCCACTTCCATGTGGAACCGATAGTCCGATGGCACGGCATCAGAGTCGGCGCCGATGGCGGCATCGAATTCGACCAAGGCCTGTTCGAGCTGCAACAAATCGTTCGGTTGACGGCGTTGCGCAGCCAGTGCAGCGGCCTCGCTTTCCAAGCTCATGCGCAACTCCAACAAAGACACCACGTCAGCGGCGGTCGCCAAGTCCTCAGGCGCCACACGAAACGTCGGCTCCACCAACGGCGGCTCGCTGACAAATGTGCCGATGCCGTGCCGTGTTTCCACCTGACCCGAGGCCTGCAAGCGGGCAATGGCCTCACGCACCACGGTTCTGCTGACCGCAAAACGGTTGACCAAGTCGGATTCGGTGGGCAGTTTGTGCCCCGGCAGCCAACGCCCCTCACGGATATCGATCTCCAAGCGCTGAAGGATCTCTTGCACCAACCCCCCAGAGCGGCGCTCGCGAGAGGGACCGACCAAGGTGTCGGTCAACGCAGGACTAGGGGTTTTCGCTAGTTGTTGGGACATGTCATTGACAAATTAACGGGGGGTTTTCACAATGCCCCACAGTTGTCAGACAACATACAACCCAACTGGGGATACCGAAATGTAGCAAGACAGGCCATGGCCTGCAAGCACCGAAGAACAGAAACACAAACGACACGATGAACACCGCAGCCAAAACCCACCCACGAATTTTGCTCACTGGCGCTGCTGGGGGCTTGGGTCAAGCTTTGCGTTCACGCCTGAACCAAAACTGCGATGTGCTGCGCCTGTCCGACAAGGTCGATCTGGGGGCACCACGAGCCAACGAAGAATGCGTGATGGCCGATTTGACCCAAGCGAGCCAAGTGGACGCGGCCGTGGCCGGTTGCCAAGCCATCGTTCACATGGGCGGCATCTCGGTGGAAGCCCCGTTTGAGGCCATCATGCAAGCCAACATCTTGGGGGTGTATCACTTGTATGAAGCCGCACGCCGCCATGGCGTGAAGCGGGTGATTTTTGCCAGCTCCAATCACGTGGTGGGTTTTTACCGCCAAGGTGAAACGATCACCGCCGACCACCCCCCCAGACCCGACAGTTTTTATGGGGTGAGCAAAGCGTTTGGCGAGGACTTGTCGCGCTTTTATTTTGACCGTTGGGGTATTGAGACCGCCTGTATTCGCATCGGCTCGTCTTTCCCCGAGCCCAAAGACCGGCGCATGTTGGCCACTTGGCTGAGTCACGACGATTTGCATCGCTTGGTCAGCGCCTGTCTGTCCACCCCGGTCTTGGGGCATTCGATTGTGTTTGGCATGTCCAACAACGCGGTGACTTGGTGGGACAACAGCCGCGCCCGCCACGTGGGCTTCGTCCCCGCCGATACCTCAGACGTGTTCCGCGACGCGGTATTTGCCCGCACAACAACTCCCGACTTGAACGACCCCGCCGCCCTTTACCAAGGCGGCGCCTTTGTGCGAGCCGACCCCACCCAAGGCAAAACCACATGAACGCCGAATGCGTGCTTGACGCCCGCAACACCGTGGGTGAAAGCCCCGTCTGGGACAGTTCTCGCCAGTGCCTGTGGTGGGTGGACATTCCTGCCCAACAACTGTGGTGCTGGAACAGCCGCAGCGGTGCAGCTCGGCACTGGCCCACGCCAGAGGCCACGGGCTGCGTGGCCTTGATCGACGGCAGCGAGGGCTTGCCGCATGGTCAATGGTTGGCGGCCATGCAAACCGGCGTGGCACGCTTGACCCCAGTCGATGACGGCTCGGTGCTGTGCGATTGGCAAGCCCGCATGGACCTGCCAGAGCCCGGCATGCGCTTCAATGACGGTCGTTGTGACCGCCAAGGTCGGCTGCGCGCCGGCACCATGGTCATGGACATGGCCTTGGGCCGAGCATCCGGGCAACTGTTTGGACTCGAGGGATCCCAACTCCACGTGCTGCTCAGCGGTCTGCTCACACCCAACGGCATGGCCTTCAGCCCCGATGGCCGCACCCTGTACCTCTCAGACTCCCACCCCAACGCCCAACAGGTGTGGGCGTTTGATTACGACACCGACACCGGAACACCGCACCAGCGACGCCACTTCATCGACTTCACCCAACTGCCGGGCCGCCCCGACGGCGCAGCGATCGACGAAGACGGCTGTTACTGGATATGTGGGAACGACGCGGGCATGGTCCACCGTTTCACGCCCCAGGGCCGACTGGACCAGTCCTTGACCGTGCCCGTCAAAAAGCCCGCCATGTGCGCTTTTGGAGGTGTCGGCATGGACACCTTGTTTGTCACGAGCATTCGACCCGCGGGGGATCTGTCCGATCAACCGTTGGCCGGAGGCGTGTTTGCACTGCAGCCAGGCGTGAGGGGCCTGGATGAGCCAAAGTGGGTTTCTTGACCACTGGGCACAGTTTTTCACCTCAATCAATAACTTTGGAGACCACCATGACTTTTCAACGACGAACCATTGCCCAATTGGTCCTGGCTGCACTGTTGCCCATGACCGTTCAAGCACAGACCGTGCTCAAAGCGCACGACACCCATCCAGCAGGCTACCCAACAGTAGCGGCCGTGGAAAGCATGGGCAAAAAATTGGATGCCGCCACCAGCGGACGCATCAAGATTCAAATGTTCCCTGGCGCCGTTTTGGGGCAAGAAAAAGAAGCGGTGGAGCAAACCCAATTGGGCGCCATTCAACTGGCCCGCATTTCGCTGGGCGTGGTGGGTCCTGTGGTGCCCGAAGTGGATGTGTTCAACATGCCCTTTGTGTTCCGCGACATCAAGCACATGCGTGCGGTGATCGATGGCCCCATTGGCGATGAGTTGCTGGGCAAGGTCACGGCCAGCTCGGCACGCTTGGTGGGCTTGGGGTGGATGGACGGCGGTGCTCGCAGTCTCTACACCAAAAAACCCGTTCGCACCCCAGCCGACCTCAAAGGTCAAAAGGTTCGCATGATGGGCAACCCCCTGTTTGTGGACACCATGAACGCCATGGGTGGTAATGGCATTGCTATGGCTTATGGCGAGGTGTTCACTTCACTGCAAACCGGTGTGATTGATGGGGCCGAAAACAACCCACCCAGCTACTTCACCGCCAACCACTACAGCACGCCCGCCAAGTTTTACACCCAGACCAACCACCTGATCATTCCCGAAATTTTGGTGATGTCCAAAGTGGCTTGGGACAAGTTGAGTGCCGCCGACCAGGCCGTGGTCAAGCGTTTGGCCCGCGAAGCCCAAATGGAGCAACGCACGATGTGGGACAAGAGCGTGGAGGAGTACACCGGCAAGCTCAAAGCGGCGGGCGTGGAATTCATTGCCATCGACAACAAGCCCTTTTTTGACGCGACAGAACCGGTTCGTCAAAAGTACGGTGCCAAGCACACGGAGTTGATGAAGCGCATCGCCGCTGTGAAGTAAGGCCAGAGCGGGCAAAGCAAGCCCCCACTGCCAAGAAAGATGCGCCGAGGTTTGTCCCAACAGGCACCTCGGCGCCTGCCGCGAAAAAACACCGCCGCCACACCTCTGAGTTCATCCAGCCATGCCCCACACACACCCCAACGGACACCCTGTTTCTCGACTGCTGGACAGCCTTTACCTGGCTTGCATTTGGGTTTCGGGCATCTGCATTGCCCTGATGTCGGCGTTCATTCCCTGGGGTATTTTTACCCGCTACGTCTTGGGCACCGGCTCGCAATGGCCCGAGCCCGTTTCCATCCAATTGATGGTCATCTTCACTTTTTTGGGGGCTGCTGCCAGCTACCGCGCAGGTGGGCACATCGCCGTCCAAATGCTCACCCAACGGTTACCTGCAGCGACCCAACACACACTCAACCGCGTGGTCCATGTGCTGATGCTGTTGATCTGCTTGTTCATGTTGTGGTTTGGCACCCAACTGTGCATCGGTACGTGGCGCCAATCCATTCCCGAATTGCCCCTCATCCCCGTGGGCTTGGCTTACTTGCCCGTGCCACTGGGTGGCGCCATCACCGCCTTGTTTGTGCTGGAACACCTGTTTTTGGGTGATCAAAGTCAACGCGCGGTGGTCACCTATGACCACGAATCGGCCCCGGCCGAAGGAGCCCAATGATGGAAGCTTGGGTTTTACTGGGCAGTTTTTTTGTGCTGATCCTGATCGGCGCACCGGTGGCCTACGCCATGGGCATGGCCGCACTCATTGGGGCTTGGTGGATCGATATACCGCTCGACGCGGTGATGGTCGCCATTGCCAACGGTGTCAACAAGTTCTCCTTGCTGGCGATTCCATTCTTTGTGCTCGCCGGTGCCATCATGGCCGAGGGCGGCATGGCGCGTCGCTTGGTGGCGTTTGCCAACGTGTTGGTCGGGTTCATTCGAGGCGGCTTGTCGTTGGTGAACATTTTGGCGTCAACTTTTTTTGGCGCTATTTCGGGATCATCCATGGCCGACACCGCCTCGGTGGGCACGGTGCTGATTCCTGAGATGGTCAAAAAAGGCTACCCACGCGACTTCGCCACGGCGGTCACCGTGTCGGGCTCGGTCCAAGCGGTCCTCATTCCACCCAGCCACAACGCGGTGATTTACTCCTTGGCTGCGGGGGGCACGGTGTCCATCGCCGCCCTGTTCATCGCGGGTGTGTTGCCGGGCTTGCTGTTGGGCCTGACGCTGGCCATCATGTGCCTGTTCATGGCGCGCAAACGCAACTACCCCAAAGGGGAAGTCATCCCGCTGCGCCAAGCCCTGAAAATTTGTGTCGAAGCCTTGTGGGGCTTGATGACCATGGTCATCATTTTGGGGGGCATCCTCTCGGGTGTATTCACCCCCACCGAATCGGCGTCCATCGCCGTGCTGTGGGCGTTTTTCGTGACGATGTTCATCTACCGCGATTACCGCTGGCGCGAGACGCCCAAGCTGATGCACCGCACCGTCAAGACCTTGTCCATCGTGATGATCTTGATCGCGTTTGCCGCGAGCTTCGGTTTCATCATGACCTTGATGCAAATACCCTTGAAGATCACGACCGCACTGACAACGATCTCGGACAACCGCTACGTGATCTTGGCCATGATCAACTTGCTCATGCTGGTCTTGGGCACCTTGATGGACATGGCCCCATTGATCCTGATCCTGACCCCGATTTTGCTGCCGGTGGCGGTCTCGATTGGCGTTGATCCGGTGCACTTCGGCATGATCATGATGGTCAATTTGGGCCTGGGTCTGATCACCCCACCGGTCGGCGGTGTCTTGTTCGTGGGCGCCGCTGTGGCCAAGCTGCCCATGGAGCAGGTGGTCAAAGCTTTGTTTCCCTTCTTTGGGGCCTTGCTGTTGGTGTTGGGTGCGGTCACCTACGTCCCTGCACTGTCGTTGTGGCTGCCCAATCTCATCCTGAAGTGACGCGTTGATGACCGCCCATCAGATCCGGCACGTGCGCATCACCCCGATCGCGTTTCGCGATCCGCCGCTGCTCAACGCCGCGGGCATTCATGAACCTTGGGCCTTGCGCGCCATCGTTGAGTTGGAGACGCAGTCGGGCCTGATCGGCATCAACGAGACTTACGGTGACCAATCGATGCTGGATGCGCTGGCGCGTTGTGCGGATGCCCTGATCGGGCTCTCACCTTGGGCACTCAACGACATGGATGCGCGCGTGGCCGCCTTGGTGACACCACCCCAACAAAGCTCTGAATTTTTGGGCGTGCAAGTGTCGTTGGCGCCCGGCACGCACGTGTCCAAAACAGTGGCCAAAGTCACCAGCGCCTTTGAAGTCGCCATGCTGGATCTTCAAGGTCAACTGGCCAACGCCCCGGTCGTGGACTTGCTCGGTGGTGCCGTTCGCAACAGCGTGCCCTTCAGCGCCTATTTGTTTTTCAAATACGCCGAACACATCGATCAACCCTACGCACCCGACCCTTGGGGCGAAGCCACCCAACCACAGCAGCTGGTGGCGCAGGCCCGCCGCATGACCGATTTGCACGGCTTCAAGAGCATCAAGGTCAAAGGCGGCGCTTTGCCGCCGGATCAAGAGGTGGCAGCGGTGATCGCGCTGTCCAACGCTTTCCCTGGCCTGCCCTTGCGCATCGACCCCAACGCCAATTGGTCGGTGAGCACCAGCTTAAAAGCCATGGATCGGCTTTCCGGCCTGCTCGAGTACCTCGAAGATCCGGCACCCGGCTTGGATGGCATGGCGGCTGTGGCCCGTGAGTGCAGCGTGCCATTGGCAACCAACATGGTGGTCACCGATTGGGCTGAGTTTCGAAAGAACGCCGAACAAGGTTGCCCGGTGAACATCGTCCTGAGCGATCACCACTACTGGGGCGGCTTGCGAGCAACCCTGCGCTTGGCCCACCTGTGCGAGACCCATGGCCTGAGCTTGTCGATGCACTCCAATTCGCACTTGGGCATCAGCCTCACCGCCATGACCCACGTGGCGGCGGCGGTGCCGCACCTGTCGCACGATTGCGATACGCACTACCCTTGGCAAGACGATGACGTCGTTCAAGGCGGTCGCTTGCGCTTTGATCAGGGCCGCATTCGGGTCCCCACCGAGCCTGGTTTGGGCGTTCGGATCGACCCCGAGGCCTTGGCTCGCCTGCACGACAATTACCGCAACACTGCCATCCGCAAGCGCGACGACTTGGCGCAAATGCGCCGATACGACCCCACCTTTTCCGGCATTCAGCCCCGCTACTGAAGCACCCAATACCCATGAGCCTGTCCGCCCCCCCCGCCGTTGCCTCCATGCACGTCATCCCCGTTGCCGGGCGAGACGGCATGCTGCTCAACCTCTCCGGTGCACACGCGCCGTTTTTCACGCGCAACATCGTCATCGTCACCGACACCGCAGGTCACGTGGGCTTGGGCGAGGTGCCTGGCGGCGAGAAAATTCGCCAGACCTTAGAGGACGCTCGCCCACTGGTCGAGGGCCAAGCGGTGGCCAATCTGCAGTCCATCTTGAATGCCATGCGCGTGCAATTTGCCGACAGGGACAGCGGCGGGCGCGGCCTACAAACCTTTGACTTGCGCACCACCATCCACGCCATCACCGCTGTGGAATCGGCCTTGCTGGATTTGCAAGGGCAACACGCGGGCTTGCCGGTTTGCGCTTTGTTGGGCGAGGGCCAACAGCGCGACGCGGTGCAAATGTTGGGCTACCTGTTTTATGTGGGTGACCGAACCCGCACCGATTTGCCTTATGCCAGCGAACCCGACCAAACCGACGATTGGTGCCGTTTGCGGCACGAGGCGGCCATGAACACGGATGCCGTGGTGCGTTTGGCCGAAGCGGCACAACAGCGCTACGGCTTTCAAGATTTCAAACTCAAAGGTGGCGTGCTGAGCGGCGATGCCGAGCTTGAGACCGTGTGCGCTTTGCACGAACGCTTTCCCCAAGCGCGTGTCACCCTAGACCCCAATGGCGGTTGGTGGCTGAAGGACGCCATTCGACTGGGCCAACAGATGCGCGGCGTGGTCGCCTACGCCGAAGATCCCTGTGGTGCCGAAGACGGCTTCAGTGGGCGAGAGGTCATGGCCGAGTTTCGCCGAGCCACCGGATTGCCCACCGCCACCAACATGGTGGCCACCGACTGGCGTCAGATGGCCCACGCCTTGGCCCTGCAAAGCGTGGACATTCCGCTCGCCGACCCCCATTTCTGGACCATGGCGGGCAGTGTGCGGGTGGCGCAAACCTGCCGTGACTGGGGCCTGACCTGGGGCAGCCACTCGAACAACCATTTCGATATTTCACTGGCGATGTTCACGCACGTGGGTGCTGCAGCCCCTGGCAAGGTCACCGCCATCGACACCCACTGGATTTGGCAAGACGGCCAACGCCTGACGCGTGACCCCTTGAGGATTGAGCAAGGCTACGTTCGCGTGCCCAACAAACCCGGTTTGGGCATCGAAATTGACATGGCCGAGGTTGAAAAAGCCCACCAACTCTACAAACAACATGGTTTGGGCGCGCGCGACGATGCCATCGCCATGCAGTACCTCATCCCCGGCTGGTCCTTCAACCCCAAGCAAGCCGCCTTGGTGCGTTGAGCCACAACCACCCAGCCCCATCGATCAACACTCTCAACACCGTCATGAAAGCCCATATGGATTTGCCCATCAACCATTTCAAGCGCGCCATTTTGTCGGGCAACCGACAAATTGGGCTTTGGTCTCACCTGTGCAACGCCATCAGCACAGAAATACTCGCCCACTCAGGCTTCGATTGGCTGTTGCTCGACATGGAGCACTCACCCAATGAACTGCCTGAACTGTTGGCGCAATTGCACGCCATGCAAGGCGCACCTGCCAGCGCGATTGTTCGTCCACCGTGGAACGACATGGTGACCTTCAAACGCTTGCTGGACATTGGTGTGCAGACCCTGCTCGTGCCCTATGTGCAAACCGAAGAAGAGGCTCGGCTGGCGGTTTCATACACGCGCTACCCGCCACACGGCGTTCGGGGTTATGCGGGTGCACCCCGAGCCAGCGCTTACGGCCGCGTCAAGGAATACTCGCACCACTGTGCCGATGAACTGTGCGTGCTGGTTCAAGTTGAGACGGTCTTGGGCTTGAACAATTTGGAGGCCATCGCGGGGGTCGAGGGCGTGGATGGGGTCTTCATTGGCCCTGGCGATCTCTCCGCTGCGTTGGGTCATTTGGGCAACCCCAAGCACCCCGAGGTTTTGGCCGCCATCGACGATGCGATACGCCGCATCCGTGCGTGTGGCAAAGCGGCAGGTATCTTGACCGGCGACCCCGCACTGGCCCAGCATTACCTCGACTTGGGTTGCATGTTCGTGGCCGTTGGCGCAGATCAAAACGTGTTGCGCGACAGCGCAACAGCGTTGGCGGGGCGCTTCAAAACTCTTTAACGCCATGACCAGCACACCGCACACCATCCGCATCCACCCGAACGACAACGTGGCGGTGGTGGTCAACGAGGGGGGCTTACCCGTCGGTACTGCCCTACCGGGTGGCCCGACGCTGGTCGACTCCGTGCCGCAAGGCCACAAAGTGGCGCTGTGCGAAATCCTCAAGGGTGGTGAGGTGCGACGCTACGGGGTGGTGATCGGCCACGCCGCTGAATCCATACCCGCAGGCGCTTGGGTCAACGAACAACGCTTGGTGATGCCCCAGGCCTGCCGCTTGGACCAAGCGCCAGCGTCAGACCCGCCAGCGAATTTGCCCGCCCTTGAAGGGCACACCTTTGAGGGTTATCGCAACGCCGACGGCAGCGTGGGCACGCGCAACCTCTTGGCCGTGACCACCACCGTGCAGTGCGTGGCGGGCGTGCTGGAGTTTGCGGTCAAGCGCATCCGTGAAACCCTGTTGCCGCAATACCCCCATGTGGACGGCGTGGTGGCATTGACCCACAGCTACGGCTGTGGCGTGGCGATCGACGCACCCGATGCCATCATCCCCATTCGCACGCTGCGCAATTTGGCGAGCAACCCCAACTTTGGCGGTGAGGTCATGGTCTTGAGTTTGGGCTGTGAAAAACTGCAACCCGAACGCTTGCTCCCACCCGGCAGCTTTCCCATCGTCGATCAACGCACCAGCTTGGACGTGGTGTGTTTGCAAGACGAACAGCACGTGGGCTTCATGTCCATGATCGACAGCATCCTCAGACAAGCACAAGTTCACTTGGAGCGTTTGAACCGCCGGCGGCGTGAAACCTGTCCCGCCAGTGATTTGGTGGTCGGCGTGCAATGCGGTGGTAGCGATGCTTTTTCTGGTGTCACGGCCAACCCCGCGGTGGGCTTTGCCACGGACTTATTGGTGCGCGCTGGCGCCGCTGTGATGTTCAGTGAAAACACCGAGGTACGCGATGCGGTGGGCCAACTCACGCGGCGAGCGGCCAGTCCAGCCGTGGCCGAGGCGATCGTTCGCGAACTGGCGTGGTACGACGCTTATTTGGCGCGTGGCCACGCAGACCGCAGCGCCAACACCACACCCGGTAACAAAAAAGGCGGGTTGACCAATATTGTGGAAAAAGCGATGGGCTCCATCGTCAAAAGCGGTCTTGGCCCCATCCACGGCGTGCTGGCGCCGGGTGAAAAGTTAAAACAAAAGGGCTTGATTTTTGCAGCCACACCGGCCAGTGATTTCATTTGTGGCACCTTGCAATTGGCCGCTGGCATGAACCTACACATCTTCACCACCGGCCGTGGCACACCCTATGGCTTGGCCGAATGCCCGGTCATCAAAGTGGCCACGCACAACGGCCTGGCGCGCCGTTGGCACGACCTCATGGATTTGAACGCGGGCCGCATCGCCAGCGGCGAGGCCAGTATCGAGTCCGTGGGCTGGGAGCTGTTTCATCAAACCCTGGCGGTGGCCAGCGGGCAGAAAACGTGGGCCGAACGCTGGGGACTGCACAACGACCTCGTGCTCTTCAACCCCGCACCCATCACTTGACGGCGCTGGAAGGGCATCTCAAGGATGCCTGCATCAAAAGTGCAAGACCTCACGCACGGGATCGTCCCAGCGGGGCACCTCACCTGGGGCGGGTGCCGCCACGGGTATGGCGCTGCCTGAGGGCACAAACAAGGGGAGTTGATCCAAACGCACATCCATGAGGTGGACCTGTCCACTGGCGTGGGGGGTTTTCGTGAAGAAATCCAACCAAGGCGCACCGTGGGGTAAGACAGGCAAGTAGACCTCACGCGTGCAGGCTCCTTGCTCGACCATTGGGGCGACCAAGAGGTGTTGCCCCAACATGAAATCATCGCAATCGTTCAAGCAAACCGGGTCGTCGGGGAAGTTATAAAACGTGGGCCTGATGATGGGCACAGCATCGCGACTGGCGGCTTCAAAACAGGCCCACAGGTACGGCATCAAGCGGTACCGCAACTCAATGGCGGCTTTGACCGATTCGGCCACCTCGGGGTGCATCCAAGGCAGGTTGCTGACGTTGCCGGCCTTCCATGAGTTCATGACCATGCGCGGGTTGAGCGAGCAGGCCTGAACCCAACGCAAAAACAATTCGGGGTCAGGGACGGGGCCAAAAAAGCCCCCCACGTCGTGGCCCACGTTGAACATGCCCGACAGGCTCATTTGCAAGCCGGTGCGGATGTTCCATTTGAGCGTCGCCCAACTGGTGGTGTTGTCGCCCGACCAAGTTTGGGCATAACGCTGAATACCAGGCGGGCCCGCACGCGTGACGGTGAACTGGTTATCCGTTTGGCCTTGCGCCTGGTTCCACGCGAGCTGAGCCTCATGGGTAGCCCTTGTCATCAACAGTGCGTGCAACGGCCTCGATCGGTGGATCGGGATGGCTTGTCCCCATCCCGCAGAGTAGGCATCTTCAGCGGCAATGGCGTATTCGTTGTTGTCGTTCCAACCCACTTCGATGCCTTTGTCGAGGATCTGTTGCTGCAACTGCGTCTGCCACCAACGCACCGCTTGGGGTTTGGTGAAGTCCAAGTGTGAGCCTTGTCCATCCCAATACGGTTCCACCACCGGTCGACCGGACTCGGCGTGTTCGATGAAGGCCCGCTCGTCGGCCAGTTGTGCATACGCGGGGTGGTCATCGAGCAAACAGGGCTTCAGGTTGGCCACCAACTTCATCCCCGCCGCATGGAATTTGGCGTTGATGGACAAGGGATCGGGAAACTTGTCGTGGTTCCAAGTAAAAACGTAACGTTGTTTGCCACGACTGGAATAGCCCGATCCGTAATGGAACGAAGAAATCGGCACACGGCGTTGCTGGCACTCGTCGATGAAACGATCGAGTTGCTGCTGGGCATCGGGTGCATCGGCCAAACCCATGGCCGTTTGCGCAAACCCCAGCGTCCAGCGTGGGGGTAAATGGGTGCCCCCAATCAGGCGGACAAACTGGGCAATAACCTCGGCCGGTGTGCGCCCGGCCATGACATAACAGTCCAAATCCCCGTCATCGATGTCGACGCTGCGAAACAGGCCGTGGTAGTTGTCGTGTTCACAGCCCAAGTCAAACGTGCAAGCCGATAAGGTGTCGTAATACGTGCCCACCCAGGCGCCTTCCAGGGTCCTGGTCAACACAAAGGGCCAGTGCTTGTAGAGCGGGTCGCCACTCATGGGGTCATAGCCAATGGAGTCTTGCCCTAAGCAGCGCAGACGCCGGCCGTGCAGGTTCAGCGGGCCGGTTTTATCACCCAATCCGAAATAGTGTTCGCCCACGTGTCGAACCACGCTGTGCCGTACCAAGCCCGTGCGACGCTCATCCAAGTAAGCGCTGGTGATGCGGTCTTCCATCAACACCGATTGGGTCATGGGGTCGGACCAAGCAGCCCTCACGGCGCAGCCTGGGCCAGCCGTGAGCGCCACCCGCAAACGATCGGTGCCCATGTAATGGCCGTCCACCTTCACCGCGGGGCGGTCAAAGCCCGCCAAGCTCTCGCGCGCACGACCTTCCCAAGGCACATCGCCTTGGCCATCCGGCGCGATCGACCAGGTCCGGGGTTCGCGAAAGCCCTCTCGCGGCACCCAGCTCAGTCGGGCCATGGTCTGGGACAGAAACACCACACGCAGCTGGCCGCCATCCGTCAAGTCGGCATGGGCGTCGCACCCCGGGTCCTGGGGATGAATGGCCCAAGCATGGGATTCGATGGACTTCATGCGGACACACCCTCGATGCGTTGTCCTTGGGCATCAAAAGCGTGGATGTGCTCAAGGTCCACCCGGATGTGAAGCGCTTGACCACTCTGAATGGCGTGTTCGCCGTTGACCAAAATCTCCAAACGATGGTCTTGTCCCAAGCGGGCCTGCACCAGCCGTTGTGCGCCCATGTATTCCGACGCCGTGACCTCAACGCGCAGGCCTTGTCCGGCTTCGCACAATTGCCAATGTTCCGGGCGGATGCCCACTTCGGCGGTTGAGCTGGGCAAGCCATGACCCAGATCACTGGCCGAATGGAGTGCCGCAAAGGGCAGGAAATTCATACGAGGGCTGCCGATGAAGCCGGCCACAAACGTGTTGCAAGGCCGTTGGTACAGCGCCTCAGGGCTGCCCACCTGCTCGACCCGACCGGCGCGCAAGACCACAATTTTGTCGGCCATGGTCATGGCTTCGACCTGGTCGTGCGTCACATAAATCATGGTGGACTTCAGGCGCTGATGCAGCTCGCGCAGTTCGGTGCGCATCGAGACCCGCAGTTCCGCGTCCAGGTTGGACAAGGGTTCGTCAAACAAAAAGATCTTGGGGTTTCTGACGATGGCACGGCCAATGGCCACGCGTTGACGCTGGCCACCCGAGAGTTGGGTGGGGCGGCGTTGCAAGAGCTCGTCCAAACGCAACATGGCCGCGGCTTCTTGTACTTTTTGTTCGATGGCGGCCTTGGGCACCTTGGCGTTCTCCAGACCAAAAGCCATGTTGGCGTAGACCGTCATGTGCGGGTACAGAGCATAGGACTGGAACACCATGGCGCAACCCCTGTCGGCCGCTCCGATGTCGTTGACCACAGCACCATCGATCAAGATGCGGCCACTGGTGGGTTCATCCAAGCCAGCGATCATGCGCAGCAAGGTCGACTTGCCGCAGCCCGAGGGGCCCACAAAGACCACGAACTCGCCGTCCTGAACCTCCAGGTCCACGCCGTGGATGACCTGGGTTTGCTCAAATTGTTTGTGAATGGATTGAAGGGTGAGGGTCGACACGCGGGGGTCCAATCGAAAAGGGGTTACTTCACACCAGCACCGGCAATGCCGGTGGTGATGTAGCGTTGTAGGAAGGCAAAAACCAAGGTCACGGGCAACAAGGTGATGACGGTCATGGCCAGCAAGTAATGCCATTGGGTGTTGAGCTCACCCTGGAAGGAGTTCAGGGCCAATTGCAGCGTGAAAAACTCGTTTTGAGACAACACAATCAATGGCAACAAGAAATCGTTCCAGCGCCACATCACCGAAAAAATGGCCAACACGGCCAAGGCCGGCGCCGACAGAGGCAAAACGATGCGCCAATAGATGCGCCATTCGCTGGCGTGGTCCATGCGTGCGGCTTCGAGCAGCTCGTCGGGAATGGTCAACATGTATTGGCGCAGGAGAAACACCCCCGTGGGGGTTGCCACCGCAGGCAAGATCACCCCCCACAAGCTGTTGAGCAAACCGACTTGGTTGATCACCAAGAACACGGGAACCAAAATGATTGTTGGCGGGATCATCAGCGTGGCGATGATCAACAGGAAAACGAATTTTTGGCCTTTGAAACGGTACTTCGATAAAGCAAATGCCGCCATCGAGTTGAACAACAACGTCAGGGCGGTGGCGACCACCGTGATGAAAACGCTGTTCCACAGGTAGGTGCCGAAGCTGAATTTGTCGAACAGGTCGGTGTAGTTGTTCCAAGCCCACTTCAATTCGTTGACCGGTTGGCGTTGGTTGATGTTGACCGAGATGCGCTCTTCTGGCGCAGCTGGGTCGACCATGTTCGCTTTGATGCCAATGCGGTTGATTTGCGCCAGCTCCCGTTGGCTACCGTCGTCCAAGGTCACCAAGAACAGGGGCAGGGGTTTTTCATGCCCCGTCACCGAGACCGATTTCTGAGAGTAGGGCAAAAAAGTCGGGGGAAATTGCGCAATGGCGGCTTCGGTTTTGAACGAAGACATCACCAACCACAACACCGGGGCAAACATCGTGAACAAGCCCACCACCAAGTACAGGTAGGTCACGGTATCGGTCCAGTGCAGGCGGTGCCGGCCTCGGGTTTTGAAGAGGAAATTCAACCAAGTCATGTCAACGTGCCTTTTGTCCAAGTTCGCTCGCACGCGTCAAACGCAGCTGTGCCAAGGTCAGCAAAATCAAGAAAAGCGCCAAAGCCAGTGAGGCCGCGGCAGCGAGCCCGTACAAATGGATTTGTTCAGCGAAACCGGTTTGGTAGATGAATTGCACGATGAAAGTAGTGGCCGAACCTGGCCCGCCACCGGTGAGCACAAACACCTCATCGAAGACCTGCACGGCTCGAATGGCGGCCAATACCAGCACCACCACCAAATTGGGCAGCAGCAGGGGCAGGGTGATACGGCTCAGCGTGCGCCAAGGGCTGGCACGGTCCATTTCGGCCGCCTCATACAGGTCTTTTGGAATAGCCTGCAGACCGGCCAAGAGTATCAAGGTGTAAAAACCCATGTGCGCCCAAATGGAGACGAACACCGACCAGAAGAATGCCCAACTGGACTCGGTCAGCCACTCGATGGGCGCAGCATCCATCGCGATCAGACCAGCATTGAAGGCGCCTTGGCTTTGCAGCAGCCATTTCCAAATCAGGGCCACCACCACGGGAGACAACAACACGGGGTAGAAAAAAACCCCTCGCCAAAATCCACGACCGATGATTTTTCGGTTCAGCACCAATGCCGTGATGAGCGCGAACAGCACCATCAAACCGACTTGAATCAAGCTGAATTTCAGGGTGTTACCCATGGCGCGCCAAAAAATGTCTTTTCGGCAAGTGGACAAGTCGGCGTAATTTCCGCACTCGAACAAAATTTGAAAGTTTTCGCTGCCCGTAAATGGGCGATCCCAAGGCATCAAGTTGACGCCGCCAGTGGTGGCATACATCACGTTGATGACGATCGGCAAAAAACAAAACAGGCCGAACACGATCAGGT
>DAISXI010000031.1:15170-17138 GCA_036825935.1 Hydrogenophaga sp. | reverse complement strand
AATTCTTTCATCAAGGCGCGTTCTTTGGCCTTGCTGATTTTCATGCGCAGGGGTTTGACTTTTTCGGTCGGCTGATCGCTGGCGACCTCGACTTCACCGCTCAATTCGTCGTCGATGTCGCTCAGGTCGATGTCGTCTATCGGCGTGTCTTTGCCGGCTTTGCCTTTGGCCGGGGCCTTTTTCTTGGCTGCTGGTGCTTTGGCAGCAGGCGTTTTGACAGCGACTTTTGCAGGGGTCTTTGCAACGGGTTTGGCTACGGGCTTGGTGGGTGCCTTGGCGGCCACCTTCGCGGCCGCTTTGACGGGCGCCTTGGCACTCACGGCTGAGGCTTTGGTTTTTTTGTCATTGGCGACCGTTTTGGGCGTGGACTTGGCTGCAGGCGCAGGGGTTTTTTTGGCGGGCATGGACAACCTCAATCTGGTGAGACGTAAAAGGGCGTGTGAAATCAACGTTGGGCCGCCGCGAGGCGTCCTGTCTGGTCTGCAAGCTGGTGGGGCGAACATTTGGTGTGCAATCCTTGCGGTGCGTCATGAGGCGGTTGGCCTGCTGGGTTGACGTGCCCGAGAACCGTGGGTTCTGTGTCCCCTGTGCGGGGTGGGCGGATGACCGGAGGTGTTGCTGTCGCGCTTGCTGAAAACCGAAGTGGATTATACCAGCCGCAGCGGATCAGCTGGGGCGGTATTGGGCCATGCGCTCGTTGAGGGCTTTGAGCCGGGCCATGGCCTGGGGGTCGTGGTCGGCTTGTTCGGCCAAGGCGGTGCTTTGTTTGCGCCACTCGTCCATGCGCAAGCGGGCCATGACGTCTTGGAGTTCTGCCGTGTCGGTTTCGTCGTGGTTGGGGTCGTTGACGAATTCGGCTTGGGCCAAGGCGAAGGTTTCTTGGGCGTGACCGCGCAGGCCTTCGCGCAGGGATGCCCATGACTGCGGCCCGTACTCCAAGCGCTGAGCGTCGAGCCAGGCAAACAAGGCCCCGTGGGGCGCACCGAGTTCGGTGAGCATGGCGTGGTCTTCGTGGCTGAGTTGGTCCCAAGCCGAGGGGTTGACCAGCAACAGGCCCAGCGCCCGGTCGGCTCGACTGGCCACACCTCTGCGAGGACCACTCACGCGCACCGGCCGTGGTTCGGGGGCGCTGCGGCGCCCCCCACGTGGGTCGCGCGTGTCGGCTCGCGCGTTGGCACGGCTCGCTGGTGCACCGCGGTTGGCTGCGGTGCGGGGGTGCCACAGGTCGTGCAGGTCTTGGGCGTCTAGGTCGGCAAGTTTGGCCAATTCGCCCAAGAGTTGACGCTTGAGGGCGCCGTCGGGCAAGGCGCTCCACAGCGGGCGGGCCTGCGCGGCCATGCGGGCGCGGCCTTCGGCGGTGCTCAAGTCGCAATCGGCGCTGGCCGCGTCCAGCAAAAAACGCGACAACGGTTCGGCGTCCTTCACGCACTGGGCAAAGGCCTCGGTGCCGTTGGCGCGGATGAAGCTGTCGGGGTCGTGCTCGGCCGGCAAAAACAAAAACTTCACGCTGCGCGTGTCGTTGGCCAAGGGCAGGGCGGCGTCCAGGGCCTTGCGCGCGGCGCGTCTGCCCGCGGCGTCACCATCGAAGCTGAAGACGATGGCGTCGGTGAAGCGAAACAGCTTGTGAACGTGCTCGGGCGTGCACGCCGTGCCCAAGGTGGCCACGGCGTTGCCAAAACCCAGCTGGGCCAAGGCCACCACATCCATGTAGCCTTCGGTGACCAAGGCGTAGCCTTTGACGCGGATCTCGGTGCGGGCTTCAAACAAGCCGTAGAGTTCACGGCCTTTGCTGAAGACCGGAGTTTCGGGCGAGTTGAGGTACTTGGGCTCGCCCTTGTCGAGCACGCGCCCGCCAAAGCCGATGCATTCGCCTTTGACGTTGCGGATGGGGAACATGATGCGATCGCGAAAGCGGTCGTAGCGACGGCGTTCGGACGCGGGCACGGTGCTGTCCTCTTCGTTGTCGTG
>DAISXI010000031.1:0-15070 GCA_036825935.1 Hydrogenophaga sp. | reverse complement strand
GACTTACTTGGGGGCCAAGCGGATCGCCCCGTCCAAACGGATGACTTCGCCGTTGAGCATCTCGTTTTCGATGATGTGCACGGCCAGTTTGGCGTAGTCCTGCGGCGTGCCCAATCGGCTGGGGAAGGGCACGCCCGCGGCCAAGGCGTCTTGCACTTCTTGCGGCATGCCAAACAGCATGGGGGTGCCGAAGATACCGGGGGCGATGGTCATGTTGCGGATGCCGTTGCGCGCCAGGTCGCGTGCGATGGGCAAGGTCATGCCGACCACGCCGCCCTTGGACGCCGCATAAGCGGCTTGGCCGATTTGGCCGTCGTAAGCGGCCACGCTGGCGGTGCTGATCAAGACGCCGCGCTCACCGGTGGATTCGGGCTCGTTGCGGCTCATGGCCTCGGCGGCCAAGCGGATCATGTTGAAGCTGCCGATCAGGTTGACGGTGATGGTTTTGCTGAACAGCGCCAAGCCGTGCGCGCCGTTTTTGCCGACCGTTTTTTCGGCTGGCGCGATGCCCGCGCAGTTGACCAAGCCCATGAGCTTGCCCATGGACACGGCTTGGTCGACCGCGGCTTGTGCGTCGGCTTCTTGGCTGACGTCGCAGCGCACGAACGCGCCTCCAATTGCCTGTGCAAGGGCCGTGCCTTTGTCGGACTGCATGTCGGCGATCAACACGCGCGCGCCTTTGACCGCGAGCATGCGCGCCGTGCCTTCGCCCAGCCCCGAAGCCCCGCCCGTGACGATGAACACCTTGCCTTGAATTTCCATGATGCGCTCCCGCATTGACGTTGACGTAAACGTCAATTATGCGGCACAAAAAAGCCCGCCGAAGCGGGCCGGTGTCGGGCGCTTATTTGTAGCCCACGCGGTCGAGCATTTGCTGGATTTTGGTGAGGTTTTTCGAGACCACGCCCAGGGCGATGTCGTCGGCCTTGAATGTGTCTCCCCCCATGGTCGTGAGCGCGGGGTTGTTCACCTTCACGCCTTTGGCGGCGGGAAATTCGTTGTTGCCGTTGGCGAAGTAATCTTGGGCGAATGGGCTGGACAAGAACTCCATGAAAGCCACCGCGTTGGCGCTGTTTTTGGCGTGTCGGGCGATGGCCGCGCCAGCGATGTTCACGTGTGTGCCGCTGCTGGCTTGGTTGGGGAAAACCACGCGCACTTTGGCCATGGCGGCGCGGTCTTCGGGTTTGTCCGACTTCATCAAACGCGCCACGTAATAGGTGTTGGTGATGGCCACGCCGCATTCGCCTGAGGCCACGGCGCGGACTTGGTCGGTGTCGCCGCCTTTGGGCGCGCGTGCCATGTTGCTGACCATGCCTTTGAGCCAAGCTTCACCCTTGGCCTCGCCCAAGCGCTCCACGGTGGTGGCGAACAGCGACAGGTTGTAGGGGTGTGAGCCCGAGCGGGTGCACAAGAGGCCTTTGAGCTTGGGGTCGGCCAGTTGTTCGTAAGTGGCCACGTCAGCGGCTTTGACACGGGCGGGGTCAAACACGATCACGCGGGCGCGGGTAGAGAAACCGGTCCAGGTCACGCCGTCTTTGGTGGGGGTGGCGCGCAGGTGGGCGGGGATCGCCGCGTCGAGCTTGGCCGATTTCATGGGTTTGAACAAACCTTGGGCATCGGCGCTGGCCATGCGCGCGGCGTCGACCAGCAAAATCACATCGGCGGCGGAGGCGCTGCCTTCGGCCTTCAGACGCGCCACGATGCCCGCATCGTCCGCATCGACGCGGTTGATTTTGATGCCGGTGGTTTCGGTGAACTTGGTGTACATGGCCTCGTCGGACTGGTAGTGGCGCGCCGAATACAGGTTCAGCACCTTGTCGTTTGACAAGGCAAGGGTGCTGGTCAGGCTGGAGGCCAAAACAATGGCGTTCAGGGCAAAGCGGCGCATGGTTGAAAATCCTTCGGTTTTGAAGTCGTTAAAACAAGTGGTGGCAGAAAGGTGAAAAGCGGATGCAGCAGATCTTAACACAAACGCGAATTGTTCTCAATAAGTTTCGTGTATGGGCTTTGATGTCGGTCGTCCTGACCTTGGCCGCTTGCACCAGCGCCCCCACGTTGCCCGAGGTGGGGCAGCCCACCGCACCGACTTTGCGCACGCCCACATGGGGCTTGGCCTTGGGTGGCGGCGCGGCACGCGGCTTTGCCCATGTGGGGGTGTTGCAGGTCTTGGAGGAAAACGGCTTGCGCCCGACGGTGGTGACGGGCACCTCGGCGGGCAGTTTGGTGGCTGCGATGTACGCCACCGGCATGAAGGGCGCTGAGCTCGAGCGCTTGGCCTTGGGCATGGAGGAGGCCACCTTGACCGATTGGTCGCTGCCGATTTTGGGGCGTGGTGTCTTGCGCGGCGATGCCTTGGAGCGCTACGTGCGCCAAGCGGTGGGTGGGAGAACCTTGGAGAACATGGCTTTGCCCTTGGGCATTTTGGCCACCGACCTGCAAACCGGGCGCGGTGTGTTGTTTCGCCGGGGCGACGCGGCCATCGCTGTACGGGCCTCCAGCGCGGTGCCTGGGGTGTTCACCCCAGTGCTGATTTCCGGGCGTGAGTACGTGGACGGGGGCTTGGTGGCGCCCGTGCCGGTGAGCCAGGCGCGCGACATGGGCGCGGAGGTGGTGCTGGCCGTGGACATTTCCAAAGGCCCGGAGGTTGGGCCGGTGAGTGGGGCGCTCAGCGTGTTGCTGCAGACCTTTGACATCATGGGCCAAAGCATCAACCGCTACGAATTGGCCAAAGCCACGGTGGTGATCCGCCCAGCGTTGGTGGGCGTGGGCAGCGCCGATTTCGGTGCCCGAGCACAATCGATCGCCGCGGGCCGTGCGGCCATGCAAGCGGCTTTGCCGGCATTGCGTCAAGCCCTACAGCCGCGTTGAACGAAAAAAAACCCCCGCGGTAAAGCGGGGGCTTTTGGCCTCAAGGCCTCACAAAATCAACGCTTTTTGGCGGTGGTTTTGGTGGCGCTGACGGCGTTGGCGGTCACGGTGTTGAAGTTGGCTTCGGCCATTTCGGTGGCTTGCTTGACAGCTTTCTGAACCGATTCCATGGCGTTGTTGGCGGCGGCCACCGAGCTCTTCATCATGGCCACGGCGGTTTCGGAACCGGCGGGGGCGTTCTTGGTGGCGTTGTCCACGACGGCCATGAATTTCTTCTGGGCATCGGTGGCTTGGGCTTCAGCGGCTTTGCCGAACTCGGCGCCAGCGCCAGAGGCGATGTCGTACAGGTGGCGGCTGTAAGCGACGGCCTTTTCAGCCAAAGGCTGCATCAGGCTGGCTTGCAGGGACATCAGTTCTTGAGCGTCTTTGACGCTCAAGAGGGCTTGGCTGTTGTTGGCGGACTCGGTCAAAGCGGTTTTGCCGGCTTGGAGGTTCAACTCAACAATCTTCTCCACGCCGTCGAAGGCTTTCTGGGTCAAACCAAACAAGGTCTCCATGTTGGATTTCTGGGCGGCGACAATTTGTTCTGCGGTCAACATATTCATACTCCTAAACTTAAAAATGGTGGGGTTTAGTTGTAGAGCTGCTTTGGGAACCCGCGCTGTCTTGTTTCGCTGTTGTTCTTGGTTCATTGCTGCGCTGCAACATGATTCGAATTATAGGGACGATTCTCCCCGTGACAAGCGGTTTTTGGTGCAATGCAGCATATTAGAGTCCACGTTCTAAAACCCAGCGCCACACCCCCATGAACGCCTTGCCCGTGCTGCCAGCCTTCTACGCCGACCACTTTGTCTTGCCCTTGCCCGAGGGGCACCGCTTCCCCATGGCCAAGTACGCCCAACTGCGCGAGCACCTGGCGCGGCACCTGCCCGGCGTGGGTTTGAGCGAGGCGCTGGCGGCCAGCGACGGCGAGCTGGCCTTGGCGCACACACCGGCCTACATCCAAGCCGTGGTGCAAGGGGGCTTGTCGGCCGCGGCCCAGCGCGAGATCGGTTTTCCTTGGAGTCCGGCCATGGTCGAGCGCTCGCGCCGATCGGTGGGCGCGACGGTGCAGGCCTGCCGCCACGTGATGGCAAACGGCGGCTTGGCCGCCAACCTGGCCGGTGGCACCCACCACGCCTACGCCGACCGGGGCAGCGGTTTTTGTGTGTTCAATGACGTGGCCGTGGCCGCGCGCCTGATGCAGGCCGAGCACGGCCGCACGCACCGCCACCAAGCCCCGCTGCGCGTGGCGGTGGTGGACTTGGACGTGCACCAAGGCAACGGCACGGCCAGCATCTTTGCCCAGGACGCGTCGGTGTTCACCTTGTCGATTCACGGCGAGCGTAATTTTCCTTTTCGCAAAGAGAGCAGCGATCTGGACGTGGAGCTGCCCGATGGCTGCGACGACGACGCCTATTTGGCGGCCTTGGACCGCGCATTGGACGAACTCGACCAGCGCTTTGAGTCGGGCTTGGTGATTTACTTGGCCGGGGCCGACCCGCACGAGGGCGACCGGCTGGGGCGCTTGTCCTTGACCTTTGACGGCTTGGAGGCGCGCGACCGGCGCGTCATGGACTGGGCCTGGCAGCGCCGCACGCCCTTGGCGTTTTGCATGGCTGGCGGCTATGGCGTGGACATCGAAAACACCGTGCAAGCGCAAATCAACACCTACCGCGTGGCCAGTGCGTATGCGCAGCGCTGGCACAATGCCCTGTGTTGATCGAACCAGAGAACATTCCCATGAGCGACCCCCACCCGATTGAACACGCCGCCAGCGTGGACGCCGCCATCTTGAGCCGCCTGTCGGCGCGCGCATTTTTGCCCCAAGCCGTGCCGCGCACCACCTTGGAGCACATCTTGTCGGTGGCCAGCCGCGCGCCCTCGGGCACCAACACGCAGCCTTGGAAGGTCTACGTCTTGCAAGGCCAGAGCCGCGACCGTTTGGTCAGCCAGGTTGTCGAGATCCACGACGCCATGCGCCAAGACCCCAGCTTGGCCAAGCGCTACCAAGAAGAATACGACTACTACCCCGAACAATGGGTCAGCCCTTACATCGATCGGCGCCGCGAGAACGGTTGGAGTTTGTACGGCCTGCTGGGCATCGTCAAAGGTGACAAAGACCGCATGCACCAACAACATCAGCGCAACTTCCGTTTCTTCGACGCGCCCGTGGGTCTGATGTTCACGCTGGACCGCGTGATGGGCCGCGGCTCCATGCTCGACTACGGCATGTTCATGCAAAACATCATGGTGGCCGCGCGTGCCCAAGGTTTGCACACCTGCCCACAAGCCGCTTGGAATGCGTTCTCCAGCGTCATTCTGCCGCACATCGGTGCGGGCGAGAACGAGATGCTGGTGTGTGGCATGGCCTTGGGCTACGCCGACCCGGCCGCTGAGGTCAACCGTTTTCACACGCCGCGCGAAACCGTCGCGTCGTTCACCCACTGGCTCGAATAAGCCCACCCATTAGAAAGGTACCCCATGAACACCACCCCCAGCGGCTTGCAATACGAAGACACCACGGTGGGCGAGGGCGACATCGCCCAAGCGGGCAACTACGTGCAGGTGCATTACACCGGCTGGCTTTACAACAACGGTGAAGCCGGCGAAAAATTCGACTCCAGCAAAGACCGTGGTCAGCCGTTTGAATTCCCACTCGGCGCGGGCCACGTGATCAAAGGTTGGGACGAGGGCGTGCAAGGCATGGCCGTGGGCGGTGTGCGCCGCTTGGTGATCCCTGCCGAGCTGGGGTATGGCGCGCGCGGCGCGGGCGGCGTGATCCCGCCCAACGCGACGCTTTTGTTCGAAGTCGAGCTGCTCGCGGCTTGATCGTGGCATGGGCTTGAACCTGGACTGGGTGTGGCCGCTGGCCCTGCTCTTGCAGCTGGCAGTCTTGTTGGGCTTGTGGTGGCTGTCGCGGCGCGACGCCGCCAGCCCGATCGAGCCACGCTTGGACCGTTTGGAGGGTGAGGTGCGCCGCGAGATCGCGGACAACGCCCGCGCGGCCCGGCTGGAAAGCCAGCAGCATTTGTCCAGCTTCCAAGACGCTTTGCTGCGCCAATCGTCCGAGGCCACGCGCACCCAAAACGCCCAAATCGACGCCTTGGCGCAGCAGTTCGTGCAACTGCGCGGCAGCATGGGCGACACGCTCACGCGCCAGCTGCAGGACATGAGCGAGTCCAACGCACGCCGCTTGGCCGAGATCCGCACCACCTTGGATGCTCAGCTGCAACAGCTGCAGGCGAGCAACGCCGCCAAGCTCGACGAGATGCGCGCCACGGTGGACGAGAAACTGCAAAGCACGCTGCAAACCCGTTTGGGCGAGAGCTTCAAACAAGTGGCCGATCGGCTGGAGCAGGTGCACAAAGGTTTGGGCGAGATGCAAACCCTGGCGCAGGGCGTGGGCGACCTCAAACATTTGTTGAGCAATGTGAAGACACGCGGCATGTTCGGCGAAGCGCAGCTGGGCGCTTTGCTCGAGCAGGTCATGGCGCCCGACCAATACGCCACGCAAGTGGCCACGCGACCTGGCAGCCGCCACGTGGTGGACTTCGCCATCCGTTTGCCCGGCCGTGGCGACGACGGCGAGCCGTGTTGGTTGCCGATCGACGCCAAATTCCCCAACGAAGATTACGAACGCCTGCTCGACGCGCAGCAGCGCGCCGACGCCGAAGGCGTGGAATTGGCCGCGCGCGGGCTGGAGCAGCGCATCAAGCTCGAGGCCAAATCCTTGGCCGACAAGTACGTGGAGCCGCCGCACACCACCGACTTCGCCATCTTGTTTTTACCGACCGAAGGCCTGTACGCCGAGGTCTTGCGCCGTCCCGGTTTGATGGAGGTCTTGCAGCGCGAGTACCGCGTGACCTTGGCTGGCCCCACCACGCTCATGGCCATGCTCAACTCTTTGCAAATGGGTTTCAGAACCTTGGCCTTGGAGAAGCGCAGCAGCGAGGTCTGGCAGGTCTTGGGGGCGGTCAAAACCGAATTCGGCAAATTTGGCGACGTGCTCGCCAAGGTCAAAACCCAAACCCAGACCGTGCTCAACAGCCTCGAGAGCGCCGAGACCCGCAGCCGGGCCTTGGGGCGGGCGCTGCGTTCGGTGGAGGCGTTGCCAGAAGAAGCCAGCAAGGCCTTGTTGCCCCCAGACAGCAGCTCGGGCGATTCGGCATGAGGTTTGGATCATGATGCCCAGCGACCTGCGACGGTCGGTGTTTCGACTCGTGGCAACGCAAGTTTGCCTTCACTCCGCCATGACGGGCTTTCGCATGGGCGCGCCCTTGATGGCCTTGAAGCAGGGGTACAGCCCCTTGGCGGTGGGTTGTTTGCTCGCCTTGTTTGCGGTGTCCCAGGTGTTTTTGGCTTTGCCGGCTGGCCGATTGGCCGACCGACACGGTTTGCATGTCCCCATGCGTTTGGCCGTGCTCATCGCTTCCTTGGGTTTGGGCTTGTCGGTGCTGTGGCCGTATTTTGGGGTGTTGTGTGTCAGCGCCTTGATGGTGGGCGGGGCCAGTGGCTTGGCTGTGATTGCTTTGCAGCGCCACGCGGGTCGATTGGCCCATGGCCCAACCGAACTGCGCGAGGTGTTCAGCTGGTTGGCCATCGGGCCATCTTTGTCGAATTTTTTGGGTCCTTTGTTGGTCGGCGTTTTGATCGACGGGGTGAGTTTTCAAGTGGCATTTTTGGCCATGGCCACCTTGCCTTGGCTGGCGTGGTGGTTGGTGAGGCCGGTGGATCGGATGCCAACCATTCCCACTCTGGACCAAGCGCTGGCGCCATCGTCTTGGGCGATGTTTCGCGAACCTGCGTTTCGCCGACTCATGTTGATCAATTGGTTGTTGTCCTCTTGCTGGGATGTCCACACCTTTTTGGTGCCGGTCATTGGGCATGAGCGTGGATTATCTGCCACCGTCATTGGTGCGATCCTGGGATCGTTTGCCGTGGCCGCCACCTTGATTCGTTTGGTCATGCCTTGGATGGCCTCTCGTTTGCAAGAGGGGCCTGTGGTCGGCAGTGCCATGATCGCCACCTCGGTGTTGTTCGTCCTGTACCCCATGGCCCACAGTGCTTGGCCCATGGCCGGTTTGTCGGTGCTGATCGGTTTCGCCTTGGGTTCGGTGCAACCCATGATCATGAGCACCCTGCACCAAATCACACCGCATGCCCAACATGGTCAGGCGCTGGCCTTGCGCAGCATGGCCATCAATGCATCCAGTGTGCTCATGCCGCTGTTGTTTGGCACGGTGGGTGCTTGGGTGGGGGTGGGGGTGGTCTTTTGGGTGGTGGCGGGCGTGGTCGGTGGCGGTGCACCGGTGGCCTTTTCGATCAGGACCGCGCCACCCAGATGAACGGGTAAGGGTGAGTCATCCGTTTCGCACCGTTTTGCTTTTTGCGTGATTTCAAAGGGGATGGGTCCTGCCCATAGAATCCCTGCAAGTTTTGGAGGTGTCCGTGTTACTGCTGGTTGTTCTATTGCCCTTGTTGCTCGGCACGGTGCTGACCGCCATCACGGGTGCCCAACGCCGCACCTTGAGTGCGGGTGTGGCCGGCGCCATCACCGCCACCAGTCTGGGACTGTTGCTGTCTCAGGCCCCGGTGGTCTTTGGCGGCGCGCCCGTGATGGAGCACTGGACTTGGGTGCCGTCTTTGGGTCTGGACATCACCTTCCGTTTGGACGGTTTGTCGCTCATGTTCGCCGGCCTGATTTTGTCCATTGGCCTGTGCATCGTGTTGTACGCCGCCTACTACTTGGCCCCGGAAGATTCGGCACCCAAGTTCTTCAGCCAGATGATGTTGTTCATGGCCGCCATGCTGGGCGTGGTGCTGTCGGACAACCTCTTGGTGCTGGTGGTGTTCTGGGAGCTGACCAGCATTTCCTCTTTCTTGTTGGTGGGCTATTGGGGACACCGGCCCGACGCCCGCGCCGGTGCGCGCCAAGCCTTGGCGGTCACGGGCGGCGGCGGCTTGGCCATGCTCGGGGGCTTTGTGCTGCTGGGCCAAATCGGTGGCAGTTACGAGATCAGTGTGTTGGCCACCAAAGCGGTCGAGATTCAAGCGCACCCCATGTTCTTGCCGGCCTTGTTGCTGATCTTGGTGGGTGCGTTCACCAAGAGCGCACAGTTCCCGTTTCACTTCTGGCTGCCCGATGCCATGGCCGCGCCCACGCCGGTCTCGGCTTACCTGCACTCGGCCACCATGGTCAAGGCCGGTGTGTTCTTGCTCATGCGCTTGTACCCCATCTTGGCGGGTTCGGGCTGGTTTGAGGTCCTGGTCAGCGGTGTTGGCCTGATCACCTTGTTGTTCGCGGCCTTCATCGCCATCTTCAAACACGACCTCAAAGGTTTGTTGGCCTATTCGACCGTCAGCCATTTGGGCCTGATCACCTTCTTGGTCGGCTTGGGCTCACCGCTGGCCGCCGTGGCCGCGGTGTTCCACGTGCTCAACCACGCCACCTTCAAGGCCTCGCTGTTCATGATCGCCGGCATTGTTGACCACGAAACCCACTCGCGCGACATGCGCCAGCTCGGTGGTTTGTGGTCCTTCATGCCCTTCACCGCCACGCTGACCATGGTGGCCGCGGCGTCCATGGCCGGTGTGCCGCTGACCAACGGTTTCTTGTCCAAGGAAATGTTTTTCACCGAAGCGGTGGTCGGCACCTCGGGCGTGTGGGCGTGGGCGGTGCCTGCGCTGGTGACCCTGGCCGGTGTGTTCAGCGTGGCCTATTCGCTGCGCATGGTGCACGACACGTACTTCAATGGTGAGTTGGGCGACGTTGAAAACAAGCACCCGCACGAGCCCCCGCTGGGCATGAAGCTGCCCACCATCGGTTTGGTGATCATGTGCGTCGTGGTGGGCCTGTTTCCGGCCGCCACCTTTGGCCCGCTGGTGCATGTGGCGGCCACGGCCCTGACCGGTCAGCCCTTGCCCGAGTACCACTTGGCCTTGTGGCACGGCTTGAACCTACCCCTGCTCATGAGCGCCATCGCTTTGGGCGCGGGTATCTTGCTGTACCGCAGCTTGGCCCAACACAAGCGCTTGCACGGCATCAGCTCGGAAGCTTGGTTTGGCCGTGGCACGGGCCGTCAGGTCTTCGAGTCGACCATCGATGGCGTGTTCGCCACCGCAGGTCGTTTGACGCGCGCCTTGGAAAACAGCTCGCTGCAACGCTATTTGGCCTTGATGGTCGGTGCCGCTGTGGTGGTGGCTGCGGGCCCCTTGTTGGGCAGTGGTATTGGCACCGGTGAGCGTGCCTTGATGCCCGCCAACTTCTTGGCCGTGGTGGTCTGGGTGCTCTTGCTGGGCACGTGTGCGGCCTTGGTCATGGGCCACCACCAGCGCTTTCGCACCGTGATTTTGGTGGGCCTGGTGGGCTTGGTGGTCGCGCTGACCTTTGTGTCGCTGTCCGCCCCCGATTTGGCGCTCACGCAACTGTCGGTGGAGGTGGTGTCTACGGTGCTCTTGCTCATGGGTTTGGCGCTCTTGCCCCAGACCACACCCCGCGAATCGTCCAACACCCGCAAAACCCGCGATGCCGTTTTGGCCTTGGGCGCTGGCGCGGGCATCGCCTGGTTGGCTTGGGTGTTCATGACGCGAGGCCACGACAGCATCTCTTGGTATTTCTTGGAGCAGTCGCTGTCCAAGGGCGGTGGCTCCAACGTGGTCAACGTGATCCTGGTGGACTTCCGCGGCTACGACACCTGGGGTGAGATCACCGTGCTGGGCATTGCGGCTTTGGGCGTGTTGGCGCTGATGGACGGTTTCAAGACCCGACGCGGCACAGCCGATGGCACTGGTTTGACTTGGACCTTTGCTGAGCAGCCTTTGCTCTTGCGCGTGGCGGCTTCTATCGTTTTGCCACTGGCGCTGGTGTTCTCGATTTACATCTTCATGCGCGGTCACAACCTGCCAGGCGGGGGCTTCATCGCCGGCCTGATCACGGCCGTGGCCTTGGTCTTGCAGTTCATGTCCTTGGGACAGGCGCGGGCCGAAATGCTGATGAAAGCGCACGCGGGTGGCCGTTTTGTGCGCTGGATCGGTGCGGGCTTGGGCATCGCCGGCTTGACGGGCATCGGCGCTTTTGTTTTTGGCCGGCCTTTCTTGACCAGTGCTTTCGGGCATCCGGTCTTGGGCGTCTTGGGCGAGTTGCCCTTGGCCACCGCTGCGCTTTTTGATTTGGGCGTGTACCTGACCGTGGTGGGCTCCACCTTGCTCACGCTCAGTGTCTTGGGTTCGGCCACCAAAGAGGGCGCTGCCGCGCCCCGCAACGCACAAGGGGGTGCAGCATGATCAGCATGGAAGCGCTGTTGGCCAGTGGCTTGGGGGTGGTGACCGCCGCAGGGGTGTACCTGCTGTTGCGCGGCCGGACCTACCCCGTGGTCTTGGGATTGACCTTGATCGGCTACGCCGTCAACGTGTTCATTTTTGTCATGGGTCGCTTGTGGAGCAACGCCAACCCTATTTTGGTGGGCGAGGGCGCCGTGGCCGATCCGTTGCCACAGGCCTTGGTGCTCACGGCCATCGTGATCGGTTTTGCGACCACGGGCTTTGTGATTGAACTGGCGCTGCGCAGCCGCCATGAGAGCGGTACCGACCACGTCGATGGTCACGCCCCCGGGAATCACAAGGAGGGCGTGCGATGAGCGCTTGGATGGAAGTTTGGTGGCAACACGCCCCGGTGTTGTCGGTCGTGCTGCCCTCATTGACCGCGGTGCTGATGTTGCTCATGGGTGACCAAGGGGGCATGGCAGCGCAAGGCGGCTCGCACCAAGTGGGCCGTTTGCGTTGGCACCGTTGGGTGGGCATGGCGTCGGCGTTGCTGGGCTTTGCGATGGCGCTGGCCATGGTCTGGCGCGCCAGTACTGGCGAGATCATGGTTTACCGCTTGGGTGAATGGCCCGCGCCCTTTGGCATTGTGCTGGTGATGGACCATTTGTCCGCCCTGATGGTGCTGCTGACCTATTTGGTGGCCGTGCCGGTGCTGTGGTACGCCACGGGTGGTTGGGACGCACGCGGGCGTTATTTCCATGCCTTGTTCCAGTTTCAGCTCATGGGCTTGTGCGGCGCGTTCTTGACCGGCGACCTGTTCAACCTGTTCGTGTTCTTCGAGGTCTTGCTCATCGCCTCATATGTGTTGCTCCTGCACGGCCAAGGCAAAGAGCGCTTTCGCATGGGCGTGCACTACGTGGTGCTCAACCTCACCGCCTCGGCCCTGTTCCTCATTGGGCTGGCCATGTTGTATTCGGTGACCGGCACGCTGAACATGGCCGACGTGGCGGGTCGGGTGGCACAACTCACGGGTGACGCTGCGGTGTTGGCCAAGGCCGCGGCCTTGGTGCTCTTGGTGGTGTTTGGCTTGAAGGCGGCCTTGGTGCCTTTGTATTTTTGGTTGCCCGGCACCTACGCGGCGGCCAGCGCTCCGGTGGCGGCCTTGTTTGCCATCATGACCAAGGTGGGTGTCTACAGCATCATCCGCACGCATTGGGTGATCTTCGGGGCCGATGCGGGAGAAGCTTCGTTGGCCGCCGTCGATTGGCTCTTGCCCTTGGCTTTGACCACCAGCGTTTTGGGCGTTCTGGGTGCATTGGCGGCCCACAACATGAGCCGTTTGGTGGCCTACCTGACGGTGTCATCGGTGGGCACCATCATGGTCGGTGTGGGCCTGTTCACACCCGACACCTTGTCCGCCGCGCTCTACTACACGTTGCACAGCACCTTGGTGGTGGCGGGCTTGTTCTTGCTGGTCGAGGTGATGGCCGCGCAACGTGGCGACGCGGGCGACCACTTGCGCCCTGCGGTGGCCGTGCGCGAGCCCGTGTTGCTGGGTTTGATGCTCTTGTTTGGCGCAGCTTCAGCGGCCGGCTTGCCGCCTTTGCCGGGCTTCTTGGGCAAGCTCATGATCCTGCAAAGCAGCCACGGTTTGGCGGCCCAAGCTGCGGTGTGGACGGTGGTGCTCTTGGTGGGTTTTTTGAGCATGGTGGGCTTGGCCCGTGCGGGTGTGATCCTGTTTTGGCACGTGCAACCCACGTCGGTGGTCAACGCCGCCTCGGGTACCAGCCCCAAGCTGCTCTTGGCCGTCTGGGCTTTCATGGGCATGACGGTGGCCTTGGCGGTGGTGGCCTCACCCGTGAAGTCCTACACCGATGCGGCTGCAGCCCAGCTGGCCGATCGCGCCGCCTACCAGCGCGCCGTGCTCGGTGACTTGGGCAACAGCACCCGTCCCTACACCGGGGAGCGTTGAGATGAGTATTTCGAACACCCCTGTGCGCACCGTCGGTTGGTTGGACCACCCGGTGCTGTCTTTGTTGCTCGGCGTGAGTTGGCTGGCTTTGTCGCACAGCCTGGCGCTGGTGCACATCCTGTCGGCGGTCTTGATTGGGCTGATCATCCCCAAGCTGGTGGGCACCTTCATGCCCCCTGCTGATCGCATGCATTGGCCCAGCGCCATCCGTCTGGTGGGCGTGGTGTTGTGGGACATCGTGGTCTCCAACATCACCGTGGCCCGTTTGGTTTTGGGCCCCATGGACAAACCCACGCCGCTGTGGATCCCCGTGCCTTTGGCCACGCGCCACCCCCGCGTCAACGCTTTGTTTGCCAGCATCATCACCACCACCCCCGGGACGGTGTCGTGCGTGGTCGATGAGCAGCAAGGCGTGATTTGGGTCCACGCGCTCAATGGCGACGATCCCGTTGCCATGGCGCAAGACATGAAAGAACGCTACGAGGCGCCCTTGCTCAAAGCCCTGGGTGTCAGCGCCACAGCCGATCAGGAGGTCAGAGCATGAACACCCCCGTTTTGATGTGGGCCTTGGACATCGCCACCGTGGCGGTGGCCCTGGCCATGGCCCTGTGTGCTTATCGTTTGTGGGTCGGACCAGAAACGACCGACCGCATTTTGGCGCTCGACACGCTCTACATGAACGTGGTGGCCTTGGTGGTCTTGCTCGGTTTGCGCTGGAACACCGCCTTGTTGTTCGAAGCGGCGTTGTTGGTGGCCATGCTGGGCTTTGTCGGCACGGTGGGCCTGGCCCGCTACCTCACCCGCGGCGACGTGGTGGAATGATGGAGACGATGATGAACATGCCTGTTTGGATCGAATGGACCGCGGCCGCGCTGGTCTTGATCGCCGCTTTCTTTTTGCTGGTCGGGGCCATCGGCTTGGTGCGCCTGCCCGACTTTTACATGCGCTTGCACGCGCCCACCAAAGCGTCCACGTTGGGCGTGGGTGGCGTGTTGTTGGCCTCGATGCTCTTGGCCGCACAACAGGGCCGTCCCGGCATCGCCGAGTTGCTCATCACCTTGTTCGTGTTCGTGACCGCGCCGGTCTCGGCCAACCTGATGGCGCAAGCCGCCTTGCACCTGAAGACCCGCAGCCAAGCACCGTTGCCCCCGGCCGTGGACCCCCACACCAAGGGCTGAGCACCCGCTCAGCGTGGGCTGAGCTGGTAAAAGCGCCGGATGTGCTCCCAAGCGTCTTGGGGCTCGTCCACATAGCGGATGAGGTCCAAGTCTTCGGGCGAAATCATCCCCTCTTCGGCCAAGACCTCGAGGTTGAAGAGTCGCTTCCAGTGGGCGCTGCCGAACAGCAAGATCGGCACGGGCTGCGCCTTTTTGCATTGCACCAGCGTGATGACTTCGAACAATTCATCGAGCGTGCCAAAGCCGCCAGGAAAAGCCACCAGCGCCTTGGCGCGCATCATGAAGTGCATCTTGCGCAAGGCAAAGTAGTGGAACTTGAAGTTCAACTCGGGTGACACATAGGGGTTGGCCGATTGTTCGTGCGGCAAAGCGATGTTCAACCCGACGCTCAGCGCGCCTTCGTCGTGGGCGCCGCGGTTGGCCGCTTCCATGATGCCGGGGCCACCCCCGGTGCAAATGAACAAACGCTCGCTGGCCGGGCACTGCTGGCTGTGTTGCGCCACCAATCGGGCAAAGGCCCGGGCTTGGGTGTAGTGGTGGGCGTTGCGCAGCAAGGCCTGCGCCGCTGCGATACCACTGGGCTCACCGCGGACTTGCGCCTCGGCCAAAGCCGCTTGCGCGGTGGGCTCGTCGCGCACCCGTGCGCTGCCGAACACCACCACCGTGCTGTCCACACCCAAGGCCTGCTGGGCCAAGTCGGGCTTGAGCATTTCCAACTGGAAGCGGATGCCCCGCGTTTCGCGGCGCA
>DAISXI010000030.1:0-17345 GCA_036825935.1 Hydrogenophaga sp. | reverse complement strand
GGGCATGCGCAACCTCTTCGTGCAACTGGCCTTCGTGCAAACGCAGCACGCGGTCACAACGGGCGGCAAAGTCCATGTCGTGCGTGACCAGCACCAAGGTGGTGCCGAAATCGCGGTTCAAGCCGAACAACAAATCGCGCACCGATTCGGCCGTGCTGTCGTCCAAGTTGCCGGTGGGCTCGTCGGCGAGCAACAGGCGCGGGCGGTGCACCAAGGCGCGGGCAATGGCCACGCGCTGCTGCTCGCCGCCAGACAACTCGCTGGGCCGGTGGTGCATGCGATCGGCCAGCCCCACGGTGTGCAGCATCTCGGCGGCGGCTTCGCGGGCGTGCGGCTGTCCGGCCATTTGCAAAGGCAAGGCGGCGTTGTCCAGCGCGCTCAGGCTGGGCAAGAGGTGAAAACTCTGGAACACGATGCCGATGCGGTCGCGCCGCAAATCGGCCAGACCGTCGGCATTCAAACTGCCCAGGTCCACGCCATCGACGCGGATCTGCCCGGCCGAAGGCCGCTCAAGGCCCGACAACAAGAGCAACAGTGAGGTCTTGCCCGAGCCCGATGGCCCGGCAATCGCGACGCGGCTGCCCTGTGCGATGCGCAAAGCAACGTCGCGCAACACATGCACGGCGCGCTCGCCGATGCGGTAGTGCATGGACAGGCCATCGGCCTCGATCAGGTGGGGGTTGGTGTCGGTCATGGACGGATAGAGGGCGTTGGCGGGCAGCAAGTTCCGCGGCTTTGTAATATAGGTCACCCTCCAAGACCCCGCCCATGAACTTCTCTGAACGACTCCAACAACTGCCCAGCGTGGCGCACCTCACGGCACTGCACGTCAGCAGCGCCGACGGCCAAGCCCTGACGACCCTGGAGCCCAAGCCCGGCCAAGCCGGTTCTTTGGTGATCTACCACGCGCTGGGTTTGCTCTACGGTGGGCGCATCACGCCGGCCGCGGCGCGCTTGGGTTTGGAGTGGTACGCCGAACACCACGCCGATGCCTTGGCCCACCCGGGCAAACACCCCAACATCGACCGCCTGCTGGCCTTTGCCGAAAGCGGCTCGGTGCTGTTGGTCCGGGCCGTGGCCGCCTAAAGCCCCCATGCTCATTCGCTTCAACAAGCCCTATGGCGTGCTGAGCCAGTTCACGCCCGAGAGCCGCTGGCGTGGGCTGAAAGACCACATCGACCTGCCCGGCGTGTACGTGGCCGGGCGCTTGGACGCCGACAGCGAGGGCTTGCTGCTGCTCACCGACGACGGGCGCGAGCAAGCGCAGATCGCCGACCCGCGCTTCAAAATGGACAAAACCTATTGGGTGCAGGTCGAGGGCGTGCCCAGCGACGAGGCCTTGGCCGCGCTGGCGCGGGGCGTGGTGCTCAACGACGGCCCCACCCTGCCCGCGCAAGCGCGCCGCCTGCTGCCCGAGCCCACGCTGTGGCCGCGCGACCCACCGATTCGCCAGCGCCAACACATCCCCACGTCGTGGATCGAGTTGGTGATTCGAGAAGGCCGCAACCGGCAGGTGCGGCGCATGACCGCCGCCGTGGGCCACCCCACGCTGCGCTTGGTGCGCATGGCCATTGGGCCGCACACCTTGGACGGCCTGGCGCCGGGCGCTTGGGCTCAGGCCTGAGCCAAGGCGCTCAGGGCTTGGTGCGCCTCGTCGTTCAGGTCGAGCCGCTGCACGCCTTTGCAGCTCAAATAGTGCGCAGTGAACACATCGAAATAGGCCGAGAGCGTGTGCGCGGCGTGGGTGTCGCCGGCCATGGCCAAACACAGGGCGGCGACTTCGGCGGTGCACAGGTGCTCAGCTCGGTAGGAGCGGCGCAAGCGGTAACGTGAGGCCGCCTCGGGCTGCAGGCTGAGCACCGGCCAGCGGTCCAGGTAAGGGCTTTTGCGGAACATCTTGCGCGCCTCGGTCCAGGTGCCGTCGAGCAAGACAAACAAAGGCTTGGGGCCTTGTGGCGCGGGGCTGGTCGGGGCGGCGGTCCACTCAGGCGGCAGCTCGCTGATCACGCGCGCAGCCTCCACAAACTCACCCGGGAACACCACCACCGGCGCCCATTGCGGATCGGCCAAGAGGGCCAAGAGCGCGGGGTCGACGGCGGTGCGCGACCAGCCAAAGGCAAAGGTGTCGGGCACCACGTCGGCGATCAGCCAGCCGGTGTTGCTCGGTTTGATCGCTTCGATGTCGCCCATGATCAAACACACGCCGCTGCGCGCCTGCGACTGGGGGCGCCATTCACACAGGCATTGCGGCATGAACAAGCGGCACTGCTCGCAACGGCCTTGGCCAGAACCGCGCGCCACAAAGGGTTTGGCGGCGCTGGCCAAGCGGGCTTGGCGCAAACGGGCGACGGCGTGGGGCAAAACATCGGTCATGGGTGGGCCTATTATCGGCACGCCACAATGGGGGGCATGAACGCATCCGATTTCTCCCTCTTCACGGTGCGCGTCGAGCCCGCCGGCCTGCAATACGACGTGGAAGGCGACTTGAGCCTGCTCGAAGCCGCCGACTTTGGCCGTGTGCAGCTGCCCAGCTCGTGTCGCAACGGCACGTGTCGCACCTGCATGTGCCGCTTGATCAGCGGCACGGTGCGCTACGTCATCGAGTGGCCCGGCCTGAGCGCCGAAGAAAAAGCCGAGGGCTGGATCCTGCCCTGTGTGGCCAAGCCCACCAGCGACGTGGTGATCGAGCAAAACGCCGCTTCGGCCCAATGAAAATGCCTTGGATTTTGATTTAACATCTCAGCACGCGCCGCACGTCGCGGCCAAACCTTTTTTTGGAGGCTCTCATGGGCAAAGAACAACGCAACGAAAAAATGTCGAAGAAACCCAAGAAAGACACCAGCGCGCCCAAGGGCCCGGTCACTTCTGACCGCCCCAGCCCACCAGTGACGGCCGTCATGCCCAAGGGCAAAGAAAAATACAAGCAGTAAAGCCGCGGCTTTTAGCGTTTGCGACGGGGCGCCTTCGGGCGCTCTTTCTTTTGGGATTGCCGCTGCGCGTCGGCCTTGAGGCCCGCGGCCAACCAGCGGCCAAATTCCTCGGGCGACTCCAAGGTGATGCGCCCAATCAGCTGCGATCGGTAATCGGCGATCAGCAGCTCAGCGGCTTTTTGCCAGTTGACATGGCCGCCCGAAGCGATCGCGCCGCGCTTGCGGGCGATGGCCTCCAGGGCCGCTTCGTCCGGGGTGTCCTGCCACTGCTGCAGCGACCAGCCCAGCGCGTAACGCGCCTCCAACAATTGCGGGTAGTGGCTTTGCAAGCGGCTCAAGAGTTCGAGCGCCACTTCTTGGTCGTCGTAAGCGTTGCGCCCCACGGCTCCACTGGCGGCCAAGTTGAAGCCGCTCTCGGGCACCACGATGCGCGGCCACAGCATGCCCGGCGTGTCGAACAAATACACGTCATCGGCCAAAGCGATGCGCTGCTCGTTGCGCGTCACACCGGCTTCATCGCCGGTTTTGGCCGAGCGCTTGCCCACCAAGGCGTTGATGAGCGTGGACTTGCCCACGTTGGGGATGCCACAAATCAAGATGCGCATGGGCTTGACCATGCCGCCGCGCAAGGGTGCGAGCTCGGCACACGCGGCCATGAGCGCCTTGGCCGGTGAGGTGTGGCTGGCGTCCATGGCGATGGCGCGGGTGTTGGGCTGGGCGTTGTAATGCGCCAGCCACAGCGCGGTTCGCTCGGGGTCGGCCATGTCTTGCTTGTTGAGCACCTTGAGCGTGGGCCGCCCGCTGGTGAGCTCGCTGAGCAAGGGGTTGGCGCTCGAGCCGGGCAGGCGCGCGTCGAGCATCTCGATGACCACGTCGATGCTTTTGACGCGTTCGGCAATCGCTTGGCGCGTCAGGTGCATGTGGCCGGGAAACCATTGAACGCTCATGCGACGGACTCAAGACCCAAACGATCGGCCGATACATAGTGTTGGCGGAAATCTTCAAAAGGCATGGTGTCGGCGGCCTCGATGCGGCGTTGCGCGGCGAGCGACTCGGCGCTCATGGCTTCAAAGCGTGTTTGTTGTTCGGCGCTCCAAGGCTCGGCCAGCAAGGACGCTTGGGTGTGTTGCGACTGCGCACGCACAAAGTCCACGAACCCATGCTTGTGCTGCTCGGCCATGGCCCGCAGAACCTGGGCCGAAGGCAGGCGATCGGGGTCTTGCACGGCGCGCTCGGCGTGCGCCAAGGCATCGGCGTGGGCCGTGCCGCCTTGGGCTTTGTCCAATGCCTGGGCCACGGGTTGTAGTTCGCGCAGGATCTCGTGCGCCCAATCGGTGAGCACCACGGGCCGGCCTTGGCGCTGCAGTTGCAGGCCCGGCTCGCGACCGCGCGCCGCGGTCAGGTGTTGGTTCAAGCCGATCTCGCGGATTTCTTCGGGGCTGTCGGGTGCGCTGTCGCTGAGCGCGCAGTGCAACAAGAACACGTCCAAAAAGTGCAAGGTGTTGGCGTCGATGCCGATGTCCACAAAGGGGTTGAGGTCCATCAAGCGCACCTCGATGTACTCCACGCCGCGCTCGCGCATCGCGTGCAAGGGGCGCTCGCCCGAGGCGATGGTGCGCTTGGGGCGAATGGTGCCGTAGAACTCGTTTTCGATTTGCAACAAGGTCGTGGCGAGTTGGTTATAGTCGCCGCCGGGATTTTGAACGCCCAGGTTTTGGTACGCAGGCCAAGGCCGCGTGAGCGCGTCGTGCAAAGAGTCGGCATAACCTTCTAGGCCGTTGTAGCTCACGGCCAGCGTGGCTTGTGCCTCGCTTTGGTAGCCGAGCTTGCCCATGCGCAAGGACGTGCCGTGCGGCATGTAGAGCGTGCGCTCGGACAAGCGCTGCAGCTCGTGCTGGCGACCTTCGACAAAGGTCGAACACACGGCGGGCGAGGCGCCAAACAAATACAGCAGCAAAAACGCTTGGCGGCGGAAGTTGCGGATCAGGCCAAAGTAGTCGTCGTTGTCCAAGCCGGGCAGCGACCAGTTGTAGTGGATGCCCGAGATGGTTTGCATGCGACGACCGTATCGATGTCCCAAACCCATGCGGTAAACGCTTTTGGCGCGGCCGATGTTGGACGAACCGTAGCGCCCCAAAGGAATCGTCTCGTCGGTGGGCAAACCGCTGGGCATGCTCGAGACCCACAGCATTTCGTCGCCCTCGGCTTGCAAGCAGCGGTAGGTGAACTGGTGAATGGCGCGCAGCTCGGCCAAGCACGCGTCCACGCTGTCGTGCACGCCAGTGATGAGCTCGAGCTGCGATTCGCTGTAGTCGGTGGTGATGTGGGGGTGCGTGAGGGCGCTACCCAAGGCCACGGGGTGTGGCGTGAGGGCCAACCAGCCGCTGGGCTGGGCGCGCAAGCTTTCTTTTTCAATCCCCCGGCGCATGCCCAGGCGCTCTTGGGCAGCCAAGGCATCGAGCATGGATTTCAATGCGGTCATACGTGTTCAATTCTCAAAGGCGGGCATGGAACTTAACACGTCTGCAAGACACTTGCTGCCCGTGCTGTTTTGTTCGGTGATCCAAGCTTGCATGAGATCGGGGTCGTTGCTCAGACGCAGGTCGTCAAAGGCCTGCTGCGCCTCGGGGTAATGGTGGCGCAAATGGTTGAGCCACTGCTTGAGCCGACCGGCGCGGTGACGCCGTTCCACACGGCCGCACACACGCACCCAAAAGTGCGCCAGCAGGGGCTGCAACTCGGCCCAGCTGCAATCGCCTTGGCCTTTGATGCACAGGGCCAAACCGGGGTGGGTGATCATGCCGCGCCCAATCATCACGGTGTCGCAGCCCGTGACCTCGCGGCAGCGTCGCGCGGACTCGACGCTGCTCACCTCGCCGTTGGCGACCACGCGCATGGGGTGCGAGCCCAGCGAAGCCTTGACCTCGGCGATGCGATCCCAATACACCGGCGGTTTGTAGCCCTGCGCTTTGGTGCGCGCGTGGATCACCAATTCGTGGGCCCCAGCTTCTGCGATGGCGTGCGCGTTGGCTTCGGCCGAGCGGTCGTCGAGATAGCCCAAGCGCATCTTGGCCGACACGGGGATGTGCGCCGGCACCGCGCGGCGCACCGCCGCCACGATGCGCCCCACCAACTCGGGCTCCTCCAACAACACCGCCCCACCCCGGCTTTGGTTGACCGTCTTGGCTGGACAACCAAAATTCAAATCGATCCCCGGTGGATTCAAAGTCGCCAACAGCGCCGCGTTGTCCGCCAAACATTCGGGGTCAGATCCCAATAACTGCGGGCGCACCCAAACACCGGCCGCGGTTTTGCCACCGTTCAAGAGCTCGGGCACCACGCGGGTGAAGGCGCGCAAGGGCAAGACGGTGTTGGTCACCCGGATGAACTCGCTCACACAGCGGTCCACCCCGCCAACCCGGGTGAGCGTGTCGCGCAAGGCCGCATCGAGCAAGCCCTCCATGGGGGCGAGCCAAATTTCTGGGGCGTTCAATCGCTGGCCTTTTGCACCACGTGGATGGTGCGCTGAGGAAAGGGAAATTCAACACCAGCGACTTCAAAGGATTTTTTGGCCTGTTCTTGGATAGCAAAAAACACCGACCAGTAATCGGGTGTGCTGACCCAAGCGCGCACGCGCAGGACCACGGCGCTCTCACCGAGCTGGGCCACCACCACGTCGGGCGCAGGTTCGGACAAGATGCGTTGGTCGGCGTTGACGATGTTGAGCAAGGTCTTGCGGGCCACGTCGATGTCACTGCCATAACCAATGCCCAGGTCCACGTCCACCCGGCGTTTGTGCTCATTGGTGTGATTGGTCACGTTGCCGTTGATGATGGGGCCGTTGGGAATGAAGACGGTTTTGTTGTCTGCCGTGAGCAGCACGGTGTTCAAGATTTGAATGGCCTGCACGGTGCCGCTTTGGCCCTGCATTTCCACGAAATCGCCGACCTTGTAGGGCTTGAAGACGATCATCAACACGCCACCGGCAAAGTTCGAGAGGCTGTCGCGCAGCGCCAAGCCAATGGCCAAGCCTGCCGCACCCAAGACCGCGATGAACGAGGTGGTGGCCACACCCAACATGCTGGCCACTGTGATGAGCACCAACACCTTGAGCACCAAACCGGTGACACTTTTGAGGAAGCGGCGCAGCGTGACTTCTACGCCCAAACGTTCCATATGACCATCCAACCGCCTGGCGAGCCAACCGGTGAGCCACAAACCCACGACCAAGGTCGTGACAGCCAAACTGATGCGACTGCCATAAGTGACAAAAATATCCCAAAAGAAATCTGCGTTGAAACGGGACCCATCCATGCTGCACTCCTAAAATACACCGATGCCCTATTGTCCCTTGTCATGACGTCCGTTTCCTTGATTCAACGCATCCGCTGGTGCTTGGTGGCATTGACTTGTGCCAGTTCCACGTGGGGCAGCGCCGCCCATGCCCAACGCGTGGGCACGTTCAAATCGGTCGAGGGGGCGGTTTGGATTGACCGCCAAGGCAGTTACGTCCACCCCAAAAATGGCGATGGCTGGTTGCCTGGTGATCGCCTTTACACCGGAACCAACGGCTCGGCTGTGCTCAATTTGCGCGATGGCACCCTGCTCACCTTGGCGCATGGCGTGCAACTCGAATTCGACCAGCTCGAGCTCAAAGAAGGTGTTCAGCGTGAGGGCTTTGTGTTGCGTTTGTTGCAAGGCACGATGCGCACGGTCAGCGGTGTGCTCTCGCAAATCAACCCCCAGTTGTTTCAGCTGGAAACCCCCAGCGCCATCATGGGCGTGCGCGGCACCGACTTCATCACCCGCACCACACCCTTTTGGTGGCCATGGCCCAGCACGCGCGTGACCTTGTTACCTGAAGCCACCGCGGCGCCCACCGCCGTGGTGATGCAAGTGGGCCAAAACACGCAGACCCTGGACAGGCCCTACCAAACCGCCACCGCAGCCAAAGATGGAAAACCCCAGACCGGGCAAACCTCGGCTTGGGCGCTGCGCTGGCTGGGTGTGGACCTCTGGTCGGGCCAGGTACCCCCCGCCGAGCGCCTGAACCTCTACTTTGAAGCCGGTAGCGTGGCCCTCACCGCGGCCTCGGCGGCTGAGTTCAAGGCCTTTTTGTCTCGCTTCCAAGGCCGCAGTGACGTGGACTTCATGGTCATTGGTCACACCGACCGTGTGGGCGAAGCCAGTGCCAACGAGGCCTTGTCTTTGAAGCGGGCGCAAGCCGTTGGCGAGACCTTGAGCCAACAAGGCTTTGCCCCCGATCGCACCCAAGCTTTAGGCATGGGCGAGCGCCGCCCAATCAAACCCACCGAGGACGAAGTCCCCGAATCCATGAACCGGCGTGTGGAACTTGTGGCGCGATGACGCTAGCACCGTTGTTCGCCGACGATGCGCTGTTGGTGTTCGACAAACCCGCCGGCCTCTTGTGTGTGCCCGGTCGCGGTGAAGACAAACAAGACTGTTTGGTGGCGCGGGTGCAAACCCAGTGGCCTGAAGCCCTGACCGTGCACCGCTTGGACATGGCCACTTCGGGCTTGGTGGTCATGGGGCGTGGCCCCGCAGCCCAGCGCCGCTTGAGCGAGGCATTTGAGCAGCGCCAAACCGATAAGCGCTACACCGCGGTGGTGCACGGCGATGTGCGCGCGAGCACCGGCGCCGAGCACGGCGTGATCGAGGCCCCGCTGATCATCGACTGGCCCAACCGCCCGCGCAGCAAGGTGTGCGCCGACAGCGGCAAACCCAGCACCACGCATTGGCGCATTGTGTCGCGAGCAGACACCGCGCACGGGCCTGTCACGCGCTTGGCCTTGCAGCCCATCACCGGTCGCACGCACCAGTTGCGCGTGCACCTGCTGCACATTGGGCACCCCATCGTGGGCGACGCGCTGTACGCGCCCGACCCCACGCACAGCGCGCGATTGCTCTTGCACGCACAATGCTTGTCATTGCCCCACCCCTGCACCGGACATATCTTGCAGTTTGAGAGTCCGTGCCCCTTTTAAGGAGCATCCGTGAGCCTACACCTCTACATCATCACCGGCGCTTCGCGCGGCATGGGCTTGGCCCTCGCCCACGCCTTGCTCAACCCCAACCATCGCGTCCTGGGCATCTCTCGCCAAAGCAACGACGCCCTTCAAGCCGCCGCGCAAGCACAAGCCGCACCACTCACGCAATGGACACTGGACCTGGCCGATGCCGAAGCCGCGGCCCTGTCCCTTAAGGTGTGGCTCAGCGGCTTGAAGCATGAGGACATCGCTTCGGCCACGCTGATCAACAACGCCGGTGTGATCCCGACCATTGCACCGCTCTCAGGCAGCCAGCCCAGCGAGGTGGCACGCGCCCTGCGCGTGGGCCTAGAAGCCCCCATGCTGCTGACGCACGCGTTTTTGAACGCCACCTTGGCCTGGGTCAACGCCGGTTGGCGCGGACCACGCAAGGTGCTCAACATCTCTTCTGGATTGGGTCGTCGCCCCATGGCCTCACAAGCGCCGTATTGCGCGGCCAAGGCCGGCATGGACCACCTCAGTCGCTGCGTGGCGCTGGACGAGGCGCAGCACGAACACGGCGCGCGCATCGTGTCCTTGGCCCCAGGCGTGATCGACACCGACATGCAGGTGCACTTGCGCGGCGCCGATGCGGCCCAATTCCCCGACCGCTCGCGCTTCGTGTCGCTGCACACCGACGGCGCGCTCAGCAGCAGCGAGAACGCCGCGGCCCGCTTGGTGCGCTACCTGAACCAAGCCGACTTTGGCAACACGGTCGTCGATGACTTGCGCCACTGATCGTCGCCGCGCGCTGCTGTGGCTCGGCACCGCGGCCCTGCCCGGGGTGGTGCTGGCCAACACCGGCGAGCGTGAGTTTTGGAGCCGCGCCCAAGCCGGCGGGTGCGTGATGCTCATGCGTCACGCCGACACCGAGCCCGGCATTGGCGACCCGCCTGGCTTCCGGTTGGGGGACTGCCGCACGCAGCGCAACCTGAGCGCCGAAGGCCGTGCGTTTTCGCGCGACTTGGGTCGGCGCATGGCCGCACAAGGCGTTAGGCTGGACGCGGTGCTCAGCAGCGCTTGGTGCCGCTGCTTGGACACCGCGCGCTTGGCATTTGACGCCCATCCCCAGCTCAACGCCCGCACCGAGGTCTGGCCCGCCCTGAATTCTTTTTTCCAGGGTCAAGGCGATGAGGCCACCCAAACCGCGGCGGTGCTGGCGCGGCTGGGCCAAACGCCGCCGCAGCGCAACCTGATGCTGGTGACCCACCAAGTGAACATCAGCGCCTTGACGGGGCGTGGCACGTCCATGGGTGAGGTTTTGCTGTGCCGCTGGCCTGGCCCGGGGGAGCGTCTGCGGGTGCTGGCCAGCTTGAGGCCCTGATATTGGCAGTTCCGCGTCAGGCAGCAAGGCTAATATGGTTTTTTATTTCCCCCATTGATTCACCCAAGGAGCGAGACATGAGCAGAGAAGTAGTTGTGGTCAGCGCGGTTCGCACCGCCATCGGCACGTTTGGCGGCAGCCTCAAAGACACCCCCCCCACCGAACTCGCTGCGCTCGTCGTGCGCGAGGCCTTGGCCCGCGCCAGCGCCGACGGCAAAGACGTGGGTCATGTGGTGTTTGGCCATGTGGTCAACACCGAGCCCAAAGACATGTATTTGTCGCGCGTGGCGGCCCTCAACGGCGGCTGTGCCCAAACCACCCCGGCCTACAACGTCAACCGCTTGTGCGGCTCGGGCCTGCAAGCCATCGTCAACGCCAGCCAAAGCATTTTGCTGGGCGACTGCGACGTGGCCATCGGCGGTGGCGCCGAGAACATGAGCCGCGCGCCCTACGCCAGCTTGGCCACGCGCTTTGGTGCGCGCATGGGCGACACCAAGATGATCGACATGATGGTCGGCGCCTTGCACGACCCTTTCCACAACATCCACATGGGTGTCACCGCGGAGAATGTGGCCGCTCAGTTCAACATCAGCCGCGAGATGCAAGACGCCTGCGCGGTCGAGAGCCACAACCGCGCCCAACGCGCGATTGAAGCCGGTTACTTCAAAGACCAAATCGTGCCGGTCATGCTCAAGACGCGCAAAGGCGACGTGGCCTACGAAGTCGATGAACACCACCGCCCCAACTGCACCTTGGACGACATGACCAAGCTCAAGCCGGTCTTCATCAAAGAAAACGGCACCGTCACCGCCGGCAACGCCTCGGGCATCAACGACGCGGCCGCGGCCGTGGTGCTGATGGAAGCCGGCGCGGCCAAAGCGCGTGGCGCCAAGCCGCTGGCGCGTTTGGTGGGTTACGCCCACACCGGCCTGGACCCCAAAATCATGGGCGTGGGCCCGATCTCGGCCACCCAAGCCGTGCTCAAGCGCACCGGTCTGACGGTCAACGACCTGGACGTGATCGAAGCCAACGAAGCCTTCGCCGCCCAAGCTTGCGCCGTGAGCCAAGAATTGAAACTCGACCCCGCCAAGGTCAACCCCAACGGCTCGGGCATCTCGCTGGGCCACCCCATCGGCGCGACCGGTGCGCTCATCACCGTGAAGGCCGTGCACGAACTGCACCGCATCGGTGGCCGTTACGCGCTGGTGACCATGTGCATCGGCGGCGGCCAAGGCATCGCGGCGATCTTCGAGCGTTGCTGATCGGCGCTGCCAGGCGCCGGGTGCTCACTCGGCGTCTTGAAAGCCGCCCTTGCGCAGGGTGATCACGAGCGTGTCGCGCCAGCCCAGCTCGTCGGGGTTTTCCGGCTGGATGGGCGTGGTCTCGTGGATGGTGCGCTCGTCGTCGAGCAGCAGCAGCGACCACGGCTGTGTGAGCGTGAAGCGCTGCCCGGCCGGGCCGTTGGCCTCGAAGACGCGGCTCTCGCCGCCCTTGATGTTGTGCCGCCCCAGTACAAACACCGCCACCACGTCCACGCCATCGCGGTGCGCACCTTCGGGGGTGGGCCGACCAATGCCGTCGGTGGTGTCGATGCGAAACGGGTGCGCTTCGACGTACCAGGTCTGTGCGCCTTTGAGCGCTGAAGTGGCTTCGCCCAAACCCACCAACAGTCGCTGCCAAGCGGGCATGGCCACCATGACCGGGTCCATGGGCTCGAACCAGCGCAACATGCCGCCGTGCAAGGCGTTGTAGCTCAGGGGTTGCCAATGCGCGCGGTGCGGGGCTTGTGTCACCGAGCTGCCGTTGACCACAAAGGAGCCGTGGCGGCGGCGGCGGTAACGTCCACCGTCTTTGAGGTGCGGGTCGGGCGGCAGGTCGCCCCAAAAGGCGTGCAGCGCGGCCATGTCGCCTGAACTCAAGTCCATCCACTGCGACACCGCCTCAGGCGGCAGCAGCGCTTGGCCTTGAATGCGCAAGGCTTCTTGGCGGCGCTCGGCGCCGACGAACGGGGGCGTGAAAGATGAACTCATGCGCACAGTGTATCGAGGGTAAATACCGCCCCCGGTATCGGTCAACCTTCGTTACATTGATCTTTGTCAAGGAGGTCACATGAACAGTCAACCCCTATCGCACGCAGAGGCGAGCCGCGAAACACCCCCACCAGAAGCCGCCCCCCCTGACGAAAGCGCTTCGATTTTCAGCCTACCGCTGGCCGAATTGCGCGTGGGCGACCCGATACGCTGGATCCAACTGGGCTGGGCCGACTTTGTGCGCTGCCCACGCATCGGCCTGTTTTATGGTCTGTGCTTCTTTGCCATGGGCCACGCCCTCATGGCGGTGTTTGAAAACGCACCCGAATACATGTTGGCGCTGAGCGCGGGCTTTTTGCTCATGGGCCCGTTTTTGTGTCTGGGTTTGTACGACGCCAGCAAGGCCATGCAAACCCACAGCCACCGCCCTTCTCTGCGCGCGTCGCTGCAGGCCTGGCGTCCAACCAAAAGCACCATGGCGATTTTTGCCGGTGTCTTGCTGATCTTGGAAATGCTTTGGGGCCGCGCCGCGCTGGTGGTGTTTGCGGTGAGCTTCAACACCATGCCCGAAAAAGCCAACCTCTTGGCCATGTTGATCGACCCCGAGAATTTGGGCTTTTTGATCACCTACACCGTGGTCGGTGGCATCTTTGCGGGGCTGATTTTTGTGACCAGCGTGATCTCCATCCCCATGATCATGGACCGCCAGGTCGACGCCATTTCGGCGGGCCTGACCAGCATCCGCGCTTGCCTTCAAAACCCCGGCGTCATGCTTTGGTGGGGTGCCTTGATCACGGGCTTGATCTTGTTGGCGATCTTGCCGGTGTTTTTAGGGCTGTTCATCATTGGGCCGGTCTTGGGCCACGCCACTTGGCACGCCTACCGCCACATCGTCCCGGCGCCGCAGGTCTGAATCCCCGCGCCACAAGCGCCAAACCGCCCAGCTGCCCAAGGCATTGTTGGACAAAGCCAATAGCGCCGTCAGCCATTGGGCCAAGGGGTTGAGTTGCCCCGATTGCAGGGCCAGCAGCATCACCGCCCCCAGCAGGTTGAAGGCCACGGCCACCCAAAACAGGGGCTGCCGTGGCTGATACAGGCGTTCGAAGGCGGAGGGCTTGGGGCTCATATCGTCATTGTCGGGGATGCTAAACCCCGCCAGCCCGGCTAGAAAAGTAAAAATTGGCATGAAAGCTGCAATACTCATTTGCGCACGTCAGTTTTGATCCAGCTTGGCCATGGGGTTATAAAAGAGTTGCATAAAGAACCCGCGTAAACCCCAACTCAGCTGTCCAAGGCGGTGCGTTACAGTCACGTTCGGTGATTGATCGCACATGTTCTGTGCGCCACACAACCGAAAAACAGCATCTACAACTCGATTGGAGAAAACCGAATGAACAAAGCCTCATTGAAATGGGCCGCCCTGGGCCTGAGCGCCGCTGCCACTCTGTTGGCCATGCCCGCTCACGCTGGTAAAGACCTGGAAGCCGTCAAAAAACGCGGTGAATTGATTTGCGGTGCCAGCACCGGCTTGGCAGGCTTCTCAGCCGCCGACAGCCAGGGCAAGTACGCCGGCATGGACGTCGACACCTGCCGCGCCGTGGCGGCCGCCGTGCTTGGCGACGCAAACAAGTCACGCTTTGTGCCCTTGACCGCTCAGCAGCGCTTCACTGCCCTGCAGTCTGGCGAAATCGACATTCTGTCGCGCAACACCACTTGGACGCTGACCCGTGACGCTTCATTGGGTCTGCACTTCGCCGGCATCAATTTCTATGACGGCCAAGGTTTCATGGTCCCCAAGAAACTCAACATCAAGAGCGCCAAGCAGCTCAAAGGCGCGACCGTTTGCGTGGAAGCCGGTACCACCACCGAGCTGAACCTGACCGACTTCTCGCGCGCCAACAAGCTCAACATCAAGCCTGTGGTGTTCAACAACGCCGAAGCCACCACCGCGGCTTACTTCAGCGGCCGTTGCCAGGCTTTCACGACCGATGCTTCTGGCTTGGCTTCTTACCGTTCCAAGCAAGCCAAGAACCCCGCCGACCACGTGATCTTGCCTGAGCTGATCTCCAAAGAACCCCTGGGCCCCTTGGTTCGCCGCGGTGACGACGAGTTCTTTGCCATCGTTAAGTGGGTGGGTTACGCCTTGTTGGAAGCCGAAGAATTGGGTATCACCCAAGCCAACGTTGACCAAATGCGCGCCGAAAATAAAAACCCTGGCGTCATGCGCCTCTTGGGCGCTGGCAACGAAGACACCGGCAAGCTCTTGGGCTTGGACAAAGAGTGGGCTTACCGTGCCATCAAGGCCGTGGGCAACTACGGTGAACAGTTCGAGCGCCACGTCGGTCCTAAGACCTCGATTGGCCTGCCCCGCGGCGTGAACAACCTGTGGAGCAAAGGCGGCGTGATGTACGCACCACCCGTTCGCTAATTGAACGAAGACCAGAACCGAGACCGGGCGTCTGTCTGGTCTCGGTTTTTTATTGCTATCCCCTTTATTTGATTGAGAGGCGGTTGTGGCCCCTGTGACACCCCCACCCCCGAAAAAAAATTGGTCCTTGAACAGCAAAGCCACGCGTGGCGTGCTGTACCAAGTGATCGCCCTGTTTCTGGTTCTGGTGACTTTGGCTTTTTTGGCCAACAACACCCAAGCCAACATGGCCGCTCGTGGCATCCCCAGCGGCTTTGATTTCTTAAGCGCTCCGGCCGGCTTCGACATCGGTGAAACCGTGATCGAATACGACCCCGAGCAAAGCTACGCCGTCGCGATCAGTGCTGGCGTGCTCAACACGCTCAAAGTGGCCATCGTCGGCATCGTCTTGGCTACCTTGCTGGGTGTGTCAATCGGTGTGGCGCGTTTCTCGCGCAACGGTTTGGTTCGCGGTTTGTCCTACGGCTATGTGGAGCTGTTTCGCAACATCCCCGTGTTGTTGCAACTGCTCATGTGGTACCTGTTCATGGTGGAGGTGCTGCCCGATTCCAGTGAATCGTGGAACGGTCTTGATGCCTTCTTTTTGAGCAAAGGCGGTCTCTCCATGGCTTGGCCCACCGCGGGTGTGGGTTGGGGTTGGGTCTGGTTCGGCGCATTGTTGGGTTTGGTGAGCGCCGCCGTGTGGCGACGCCGCATCCACCAACGCTTTGAGCAAACCGGTCAAGACGGCGACCGTTTGTGGGCACCGTTGGCTTTGGTGCTGGTGCTGGCCTTGATCGGCTGGCTCGTGGGCGGTCTGCCCACCCAGTTCGACATGCCACAACAGCTGGACTTCATGGTCGAGGGCGGCGCCAGCGCCACGCCCGAGTTTTTGACCCTGCTCATCGGTTTGGTCACCTACACCGCAGCCTTCATCGCTGAAGTGGTGCGTGGCGGTGTTCAGTCGGTGAGCCGCGGCCAAAGCGAAGCGGCCAGTGCGTTGGGCCTGACACCCCAACACACCATGAATCTGGTGGTCTTGCCGCAAGCCTTGCGCGTGATCATCCCCCCGCTGACCAACCAGTACCTGAACCTGACGAAAAACTCGTCCTTGGCTGTGGCCGTGGGTTACCCCGACGTGGTGTCGGTGGCCAACACCACCATCAACCAAAGCGGCCGGGCTGTGGAGTGCATCGCGATCATCATGTTGGTCTACCTGACCACCTCGATCAGCACCTCCATTTTCATGAACTGGTACAACGCCCGCAGTGCGATCAAGGAGCGCTGACCCATGTCCACCTCGCAAACTTTCACCCCGATCGCGGCCCGTCCGTCGCCCACCGCCACCAGCGGCTGGTTGCACTGGCTGCGCCAAAACCTGTTCAGCAGCCCCGGTAACACCGCCACCACGCTGTTCCTGTTGGCCCTGGCCATCTACCTCATCCCCGGTGTGCTCGAGTGGGGCTTGTTCCAAGCTGTCTTCGCGCCCAACGCCGATGCTTGTCAAGCCGCGCGCGGCACGGGCGCTTGCTGGGGTGTGGTGAGCGAAAAGTACCGCATCATTTTGCTGGGCCGCTACCCGTTTGAGGAGCACTGGCGCCCCGTGGTGGCCACCAGCCTGATGCTGGGCGGCTTGGTGCTGAGTTGCATGCGCGCTTTTTGGAAGCCATGGCTGGTGCTGATGTGGGTCGCCATTTTGGCGGTCTTCTTTGTGCTCATGGCCGGTGGTGTGATGGGCTTGAGCGACGTGCGCACCGACCTGTGGGGCGGCCTGCCACTGACCATCATGCTCGCCACCCTGTCGATCTTCATGGCCTTCCCCTTGGCCATTGCGGTGGCCTTGGGCCGGCGCAGCGAACTGCCCGCCATCCGCGCGGTGTGCATCACCTACATCGAACTCATCCGGGGTGTGCCCCTGATCTCGGTGCTGTTCATGGCCTCCTTCATGTTCCCGCTGTTCATGCCGCAGGGCATGAGCATCGACGTGTTGGTGCGCGTGGTGGTCGGCATCACGCTGTTTGCTGCAGCCTACATGGCCGAGATCGTGCGCGGCGGCTTACAAGCCATTCCGAAAGGCCAGCTTGAAGCGGCCGACACCTTGGGCTTGAGCTATTGGCAAACCCAGCGCAAGATCGTCTTGCCGCAGGCCTTGGCCATGGTCGTGCCCAGCATGATGAACAACTTCATTTCGATCTTCAAAGACACGTCCTTGGTGACGATCGTTTCGCTCTACGAGCTCACCGGCGCTTTGTCGCTGGCCTTGAACTCGGACGTGGAATGGCGCCCCTTCAAGATCGAAGCCTACTTCTTCATCACCCTCGTGTATTTCTTGTTCTGCTTTGCGATGTCCCGCTACAGCCTGTGGGTCGAAAAGCAATTGAGCGCCAGCAAGGCGCGTTGAAAGTCCCAACATGACAGAAACCATCATCCATTTTGACAAAGTCAACAAGTGGTACGGCAACGACTTCCATGTCTTGCGCGACATCGACCTGAGCGTGGCCAAAGGCGAGCGCATCGTGATTTGCGGGCCTTCCGGCTCGGGCAAGTCCACGCTGATTCGCTGCATCAACCGCTTGGAAGAACACCAACAAGGCAACTTGACCGTCG